>JBAZOZ010000001.1:0-74688 GCA_041648455.1 Candidatus Pacearchaeota archaeon
TGTGCTGACGGGATTTATAATTTCATTAGAATTTAACAGGAAAATATTAAACTCCCAAGAAATAAAAAGCGATTTCAAAAATATTCGTCTTGAAAGTGTGCCCTATTTTGTATCTATGTTAATCGTAACAATTATCTTAAGTTACGATATCATTTTAGCAAAGGCATTTTTTTCTTCTGAGATTGCCGGGAGATATGCGGCATTGTCGATGATTGGAAAAATAATTTTCTTCGGCACTATGGCGGTAAGCAAAACAATGTTTCCATTGACTTCTGAAAAGAAATATAAAAAAGAAAATACTTCTAACCTATTCAAAAAATCGTTTTTGGCAGTTGCATTTTTATGTCTTGTAGCGATATTTACTTACGCCCTTTTTCCAAACTTAATAATTAATTTGCTTTATGGAGAGCAATATCTTGAATTATCTCCTTTTTTATTTTATCTTGGAATTTCCTTTAGTCTTTTAGCATTAACTAATTTGGTGTTGGTTTATAATCTCTCCACTAACAGCATAAAGAAACCATTTTACTTATTTATCTTATTTGCTCTGGGGGTTGTATTGCTTTTTCTATTCCATAGTACTATTTTTGAATATATTATAGCATTTATGGTTTCAAACGCAATAATGTTTATAGGGACTCTATTTTTACTGATTAAATGGAGAAAACAGCCATAATTATTCCGGCATATAATGAAGAAAAGAGAATAGGGAAAACCCTGGAGGAATACGCTAAGTTTTTTGAAGAAAAGAAAAAAGTCGGAGAGTTGCGTGATTTTGAAATTCTTGTTGTTTTAAATGCCTGCAAGGACAATACTCTGGAAATTGTTAAAGAAAAACAAAGAAAATACAAAGAAATAAGTTTCTTAAATTTTGAACAAGGTGGAAAAGGTTTTGCAATAACTGAAGGATTTAAATATGCTTTAAAACGCGATAATGAATTAATGGGATTTGTCGATGCCGATATGGCAACCCCCCCGAATGCCTTTTATGATTTAATTAAGAATATCAATAAATTTGATGGAGTTCTTGCGAGCAGATGGTTGAAAGAATCAATCATAAAGACAAAACAAACCCCATTAAGGATTATAACCAGCAGAGGATTTAACTTTTTAGTAAGAAGCATATTATTTCTTCCATATATAGACACCCAGTGCGGAGCTAAGTTGTTTAGAAAAAAAGCCATAGAAAGCGTAATAAATGATTTGGGAACAACTAAATGGGCATTTGATATTGACTTGATCTATAGATTGAAAAAAAATGGTTTCAAAATAAAAGAGATTCCAACTATATGGGAAGATAAAAGGGGGTCAAAATTAAATGTAATCAAGGTTCCATTTCAGATGTTCTCGTCTATAATAAGATTAAGATTAATTTATTCTCCATTTAATTTTATTGTAAGATTTTATAATAAACTCCCAGAGAAAATTAGGATTCATAATTGGTAAGATGGGAAGAAAAATAAGCTTTTTAATGGCGGTTCATAATGAAGAAAAAATACTTAGACAAAGTTTGGAACATCTCACTAAAATTCCTTATGAAAATTACGAAGTCATACTCGGATTGGATGGATGTAAAGATAAAAGTGAAGAAATAACAAAAAAATTTGTAAATAAATATCCAAGGATATTTAGATATTTCATATTAAATGAAAGAAAAGGCAAGCCCGAAGTAATAGATAAGATAATTAAAGAGGCAAAAGGAGAAATAATTGTTATTAACGACGCTGATTGGTTTTTTACAGTTAAGTCGGAAAATGAAATGAAAGAATTTGTAAAGATATTTGACAATCCAAAAATAGGCGGCGTTGCAGAATCTTTCCCGCCTGAATGGGAACTGAATAAAATAAAAAATGGAAATTTGGGATATAAAATGGTTGCTTATAGTTCTTATTTCTGGTTTAATTTTCAAAAAAGAAATTTTGCGTTTGAAAAAGACGGTTTGTTGTATATAAAAAATCCGCAAATGTTCTTAACAAATATTTTCAGAAAAGAATTGTATGAAAAGAATTTTTCTCTCGGAGATGATTTTGAGAGAACACAGCAAATTGTTAACAATGGTTATAAAATAATCTTATTTCAAAATCCAAATTATCCAAAAAATATTGTTATTTATAATAAAGTTAAGATAAAAGAAATATTTAATCAGAAAATAAGAACTGCTACTGCCAGAAAACAATTAGAAGAAAAATATTTCTCAAAAGTCGATATTCCGAATTATTATCTTCCAGCAACTTTTTATATCTTTAAAGAAGCCTGGAGAAAAAATTTAGGAATTGGATTGTTAATGAGCGCCTGGATTTCTTTAACAGCATTTGCTACATTAATTGCAAGATTTAAGACACTAGACACTAAAGAAGGTTGGAAGATGAGGTTGAAAAGATGAAGAAAATAAAATATCTCTTTGCAAAATTTAGGCTGTTCTTACGCACAGACAGAATTAAAAATTTTGCAAATATAGAAAATGGGAAATTTTCTATCTCATTAAAAATAGGAAATTTTTAAGATGAAAAAAATAAATATAATTTATGACTTTCTTAGTGAATTAGGTGGATTAGAAAGGGTTCTTTTTTTTATGGGCAACAAACTTTCTAAAGAATATGATACAACTCTGCTTTTTAGTTTTATCGACGATGACTTTAAAAAGGAAATACTAAAAACATATGGGTTGACAAAAAACATAAAAATAATTGAGATACAAAATGGGGGGTTTAAAAATCAAAGCTGGAAATTATTTTTATCTTTGATAAATCCCGGAAAATTGCTCCAACACAATGCAGATTTAATGATAAGTAATAGTTTTCTTTGCAGTGTTATGTGCTACAAAAATAAAATTAAAAAAGGAATCCCTTATATTGTTTTTTTACAGCATCCGCCAAATTTTTTATACCCCCCGCAAAATTTGAAAGGCTGGGCAAATAGTTTTCCTAGAAAATGTGCCGTATTATTAAAAATTCTTTTTGGAGATTATTTAAAGAATAAAGATAAGATTGCAGTTAGAAATGCCGACAAGATATTTGTGAATAGTGAAAATATTTACAAGAAAGCCAGAGAAATTTACGGGGTTGAGTCAAATATAATTTATCCTCCAGTTTCAGATAGTTTTAAAAAAATCGATGATAAAGATGCAAAAAGTTTTATAAAAAGATTTAATATTAAAAATAAATTTATATTAACACACGGAAGAATAATCCCAGACAAAAGAGTTGATTTTATAATTAAAGCTATTAAGGAAATTGAAAATCTAGATTTAGTTATCTCTGGGACTATTGGAGAAAAATTAAAAGAAAATCTTTTATCGTTGGCGAATCAAAATGGTTTATCTGAAAGAGTTAAAATAATAGGAAAGATATCTGAAGATGAATTAGTCGGATTATATAATTTAGCAGAAGCATTTGTAATAAGTGCACCAAAAGAGGATTTTGGTTTAACCCCGATAGAAGCAATGGCCTGTGGAACCCCCGTAATATTCTGGAAAGATGGGGGTGGGCCATGTGAAACAGTAACAGAGGGAGTTTCTGGAATTTCTGCAAAACCATACGATATAATGGATTTATCAAATAAAATCAGATTTGCTTTAGAGAGCAATCTTAAAAATAAAAATAGAAAAGAAATAATAAAAAGTGTTTCTAAATTTTCAGAAAAAGAAATTGGGAAGAAACTTTTAGAAGAAGTTCAAAAATTATTACCAAAATAAACTCTTCTTAGAGGAACTAATTTCCAAAAATTAAATAAAACCCATGAATAAGCGAGAAGAATACTTTTAAAATAATTTGAACCAAATCTAATGAGATTCATTAAAAAATCTCTAGATTTACTAGAACCAACAGAGCTTTTTTCTTTCAAGATTAAAAATTTTCTTGGATCAAATAAAAAAAGTAAATCTAAAATAGGCAAAATAGAAAAATAAAAGAGATTAAAATTTAAAAATACAAAAATAATCCTGTTTTTATTTATCCTGAAAAAATTAGTTATTCTAGAAGTATCTTTTGATTCTGCATGATTTATTAGAGTCTCCCTGCTAGAAATTAACTTCAATCCCTTTCTTTTAATCTTAAAACTAATATCCGTATCTTCGTAAAGATAAAAATAAATGGGATTAAATCCACCGACAGAATTTAAAAGATTTTTCTTAACAAAAAAATTTGCAGTGGAAAGATAATCCCCTTCAATAAAATTATTGTTCTTGTAAATTTTTAAATGTATAGACTCTCCATTTGGCAGTAGTTTTCTTTTTTTGGTGCCTTTTACCAAACCCCCTTCTATCCAAGCCTCTCCACCTATTGCACCGATTTTTTTCAATTTCAAACTTAAACTTACCATCGAAGAAAGGGTTTTTTTATTAAATGCGAAAGAATCATTATCTAAAAACCAAACATATTCCCCCTTAGATATTTTTATTCCATTATTTTTTGCCACACATGCACCCAAATTTTCTTTGTTTGCCAAAATTATTACGCTAGGAAATTTTTTTTGAATCATCTCAACAGATCCGTCGCTGGAATTATTATCCACAACTATAATCTCTTTATTTTTATAATCTTGTTGAAAAACCAAAGCCAAACAATTTTCCAAATCTGTTTTTCTATTCCAATTAATTATTATGATTGATACTAACGATTTATAATTCATCATGTATTTTAAATATATCCAAAAGTTTATCTTTGTCGTGAGTCATAGAGTTTATTAAATTGCAAGAATGTATGCACGAACAAGATCGAATTTTTTCTCTCATTTTGTTTGCTTTTTTAGAACTCCATAATTTATAAAAATCATAGTTAAATTCCTTCAAGTTGGCGAAGGGCTTTGTCATCTCGCATAAAGACACATCTCCATTTGGGAATATTACCGCGTCGTAATTTCCAGCAACACATTCCATAATCCTTTTCCTAGTGTTTAATATTTGATACGATAATTTTCTTTCCATTTTATTAATTCTAATTTGAAGATCATTATCTTTTAATCTGCCATCCAACCTTTTGTTTAATTCCCCCATCTTGTCCAGTGGTGGTATGGATGTTTTTTTATTTCTCTGAAAAAAACCCTGAACAATTTTAGGGTCTATATTATAAACTTCATTGCAACTACGAAGATATTGAAATCTGTGGGGAAGACTCCAGTGCCGATTATTGTAATCAAGGAGATTTAAAATTTCTGAATAATTATCTGTTGATATTGTTGTCAATATTGTTGGTTGAAATCTTTTATTTTTTATTCTCTTTAATAGTCTTATAGTATCTTCATATCTTAAGAAAATATTTTTTATCCCACGAATTTTAGAAGAAGTTTCTTCCATTCCGTCGATAGATATATTAACATCAACAAAAAGGTTAGTTTCTTCAACAATCTTCTTGACAGTTTTATAAATTTCTTCTGAGAAAAAACCATTGGTGGGAATAACTACTTTTGAAGTTTTATTGTATTTTTCAAAAATTTTACATATTTCAAAAATATCTTCCCGTAAAAATGGCTCGCCCCCTGTGAGCAAAAGTGTCGTCAATGGATGCTTAAGGGATTTTGCTGTTTTTTTTATTTGCTCCAGATTAAGCTCTTCTTTTTTTAATTTATTGAGATTTTTCCAATAAAAACAATGACTGCATCTTGCATTGCATCTATTAGTTACAAAAAAAGTTATTACTTTAGGCGTCTTTAAGGAAATTAAATTTTTTCTTCTTATAAAAAATAAAGAATAAATCATGAACCTTCTTATGAAAGATGGTATCTTACAGACCAAAGGATAAATTCTATTGTTTTGATAAATTTTGTCCAGCATATTAATATAAGAAAAGTGTCAGAAGATTCTTTATTATCCTGCCAACATAACGAATATCTTCTTTTGATTTAATTTTAGATAAAAATTCTCTATAAAAAAGATAGGGATTAGAGTAACGAATCACCCTCATTAGATAAAATTTAATGTAAGTATATTTTCTTATTTCATTTAATTCTTCAGAAGAAAAATATTTGGTTCTGTATTTTGTTTTGATAAAACTACTCGTATCCTCGAATCCTTTTTCAAGAAGCCCCGAGTTCTTAAAATCTTCGTATAATTTTGTTCCCATATATGGCTGTGCAACAAATATAAAAGGAAAATTTATTTTAGATTTTATAATATAATTTATAGAATCTTTAACTTCCTTTTCTTTCTCAAATGGAAATCCTATTATAAAAAATGATGCAACCCATAAGCCAATTTTATGGCAATAATTTATGAGTTCATTAACTTTCTTCAAGTCAATATTTTTGTTAATATATTTTATAGTTTCTTTACAACCAGATTCTATTCCAAAACTTATCCTGTAATAACCTGCTTTTTTCATGGCATAAAGAACTTCCTCATCAAGCGTCCAAAATGCTACTCCCGAAGGAGTATCCCATTTTATATCTAATTTTCTGTGAATTATTTCATTACAAATTTCAATTATTCTTTTTTTATTCAAAGTTAAATTATCATCATTTATTCTAAAATGTTTAACTCCATATTTTCTTGAAAGAAATTCTATCTGATTTACAACTTTCTTTGCGGACATTGCTCTCCATCTTCTTCCCCAAACAGTATGAATTGAACAAAAAACACATTGCCCGGGACATCCTCTACTTGTAATAATATTCGCGGAAGGACTTCTTATTACAACTGCAGAATTATCTGGATGATTAAAATAATCGTTAAAATTAATCAGATGCCATGCAGGCTCAAGTTCATCCAAATCTTCTATTTGTTTTCTTGGACGATTTATTTTAATCTTATTATTCACCATCAATGCTGTCCCATCTATATTTGTTAAACTTTTAGAATTTTGAAATCTTTGAGCAATTTCCAGCATAGTCAATTCCCCTTCTCCAATAACAGCTAAATCAATATTTTTATTTCTTAAAACAAATTCTGGATTTGCCGACGTGTGCGCCCCGCCAACAACAACTAAAATATTTTTATTTATCTTCTTGATTAAATCGATTACATCAAAAGAATCTTTTTCAAACATGGTAAAAGAACAACTAACTCCAATGATATCTGGATTAAAATCTTCTATAAATTCTTCAATTTTCTCTGGATATAATCCGAATCGAATAGTATTTTCATCAACATATTTTTTTAAATTATAATAAAGCGGACAGTCTAAAACCTTGACTTCGAATCCATTTTTTTCCAAAACTCCGGCCATATACAAAAAACCAAGCGGGATCTGGTGATTGGGAAACTGAATTTCTTTTGAAGATGACAAGGGTGATTCTATAAATAAAATCTTCTTTCTTTTAGATAAATTATCTTTCTGCATAATTCCTATAAAAATAGGGTATTTTTAACTATTATTGTCAAAAAGTATAGAAAATGTTTTATAGGATATTTAGAATCCATTAATATGGCTAATCCATTTTTTATAAGGAATTTGAAGAATAAATTATTAGGGGATTACAAGATACTTAAAATTGTTATAAAAGTAATAAATGCCCCCATTATTGGAGATATTTATGATAGGATATATTTTAGATTAATAAGAAAAAAGATAAATAATTCAGACATATTGGTGACTATAGAACCGAATAATTTATGCAACCTCAATTGTATTATGTGCCCTTATAAACGAATGAAGCGGAAAAAAGAAACTATGTCTATGGAATTATTTAAGAAGATTGTTGATGAATCAAAAAAAATAGGGGTTAAAGAAATTCACCTAACGCAATACAACGAGCCATTTACAGATAAAAATATCTTTGAAAAATTGGATTATATAAGAAAATCTGGATTAAAAAGTTCCTTTTATTCTAATGGGACTTTATTAAATGAAGAAATAATTGAGAAAATATTGAAAAGTCCTCCAGACTTGATAAGATTTAGTGTAGATGGTGTAAAAAAAGAAACATTTGAATCAATAAGAAGGGGTGCAAATTTCGAGGAGGTAATATCTGGAATAGAAAAATTATATAAAAGAAGAAATGAAATGGGAGAAAAATTCCCCATAATAGAAGTCTTTTTTACCTTGCTAAAAGAAAATAAAGATGAAAGTAAAAAATTTTTAGAATATTGGAAAGACAAATGTGATTTTGCTTCAATTTATCCTGCAGATTCCAGAGATTCTGGAAAATTTGTTGGGGTAGATTATAAAAAGTTTAAACCATATCCTTGTTTTAACCCAAAAAGAGTTATAATTTTAAGCAATGGGAAGGTTGTTTTGTGTTGTGTAGATATTGACGGGGATGTTGTATTGGGAGATTTGAAAAAACAAGGTTTAAGAGAAATTTTAAATTCAGATAAATATAAGAAAATTCATCTTTCACAAATGAATCGAAGTTGCCAGATACCAATGTGCAAAGATTGTTCAAAATTTTATATTGACTCTGCCTTTCAATGGTGGGTTTATTGAGAATGAATTATCTCATAAACAAAAGCGTCTTCTTTGATTGCTATTAACTTAAATGTTAAATTTCCATAGGTTTTTTCTTGTTTTATGTCTTGTTTATTATTGATGAAATCAATTGTTGTGTTCATAAAAGGAATTTCCCACTTGCTTAATGTAACCTCTCCGGTTTGAGGATTTTGAACATATTCCTCTCCTTCTTTTCTCATCCAATCTGAATGGCCGGGTTCAGAAAAAGAAACTATAATATATTTTACGTTGCTGTTGTTTTTTACTTTATCTAAAAATTCTTCAAAAGTAATTTTATTATTTGGCCTATTCTCGTCTACCAACCCTGCTGGACTTAAGGAAATTCTTTCTGAATAATATGCTGCTTGGGAAACTGGAACATTAATTATGATATCTTCAATATTGGAATTATCTTTTAAAAACAATCCCGCTTCTTTAATTCCCGAATAAGAATTAACTTTATTTTTTATAATCATATCTGCATGTTTATATTCATAATACCCGCCAAAACCAACTAAAAAGATTAATACAATCACTCCAATAGTTTTATAATATTTTCCTATAAAATTTGTAACTAAAAGAGTTCCTTTAGAAATACAAACAAAAGAACCTAAAAGCAGTGGAAAATACCATCGAGGTTCTCCCACTTGTCCGTTTCTATTAATGAAGAAGAATAAAATTAAAGTTAAAACAATAGTTAAAAAAAAGAAAAAATCTGATTTTAATTCTTCATTACCTTCTTTTTTTCTTAAAAATTTAAAACCAATAAATAAATTAAATAATAAGATAAAAAAACCAATCCAAAAAAGCCAAATTAAAACGCTTAGGGCAGGATTGAAAACATTTCCAAAAAAAGCTCCAAATATCTGTAAGGCCGAAAAATCAGGAGAAAATCCAAATGCATCGGAGATTGTAGAAGAAATGTCTAAAGAAGAAATAAATACAAATTTATTGAAGAATAAATATAGCAAACCAGCGAGGACAAGAGAAACCCAATTATATTTGTCTTTAATTAAAGTTTTGAAATCTTTAGTAGCCAACATATAAATCAAGAAAAAAATTCCGAATAAAGCATAACTTTTCCTAATGGAATAAACAATAAACACAAAAAATACTGTTATCAAAATTGAATATTTTGAATTAATTTTTCCAAATATTTTTTCTTTTCTTTCATAACCCTGCCAAAATATATAAATTGAGAGAAAAGCAAAAAACAATGCAGGAACATCTAGTTGAAATCTAAACGATTCAAATAGAATATCCCAAAGAGTAGCCATTAAAAAAGTGGAAATTAATGCTATCTTTTTATCTTTATACATCAAGATACATATTTTGTAAGTCAGATAAACTAAAAGTATCGACGGAATTAACTCTAAAATAAATCTTGAAACTAATTCAGAAGAACTTAATTTTAATAAAGCTGCTGCAAGATATGGAAATAAAGAATTGTGTTTGGGTGTTACAATCCAATCAACATTTCCAATTCCTGCAAGATTTTTTGCATAAGCCATATAATCTGCTTCATCCCACCAAAGGGGCTGGTTTTTTGTAACAAAAAAGAAATATAATCTAATTATAATTCCCAAAATGAAAATTCCGATAAAGATGGCAGTATATTTATTTTTTATCAGAGAAGAAATTTTCTTTTTTGCCTTTTCCTTTCTTTCTTCAATCTCTTTTGAAGTTTCTCCCAATCCTTCCGACATATCGATTAAATCCCCTTTTTCTCCTTTTTCTTCCATTCTAATTTGAATTGTGAATTGTTTTTATTAATTGCTATTTTGTGGTTTCCACTCGTTTCCATGCGTCAGAGTATTTTCTTTTTTTTACATAACTATTAAAAAATAAATTCATCCAAATATAAAATCTTAATGGAAAAAGCCAGAGTGTCCAAAATAATTCTTTAATATTCTCTGGATAAAAGAAGAGTGTGTATCCATCTATAATTTCATTGAAAAAGGTTTTCATTCGAGGTATTCTTTTTAAATCAACATACTTGCCAATATTATCATGAGCTCCAGCAGTTCTTCTCTTTTGTTTTAGGAACTCTGATAATTTAAGAGGATATTTAACATAAACTTTTGCATTCCGAGCATATTTTATTTTGTATCCTTTAAGATAAAACATTATGGGAACTATTGTATCTTCTCCAACATCTAATGGGAATTTTTTTATTACTTTATTTTTAAATGCCCACAAGTATCCGGAACATTCTAAAAATTGATTTTTAATATTTCTTTTCTGTCTCCATCTATCAGCAGAATTACATAGAATATAAGACCAATAACCGAACATAGTGTTTTTTGATTCTAATGATTCAGGACAACCAGCAACACAACCAACTTTTTTATCTTCAAAAAATTTTAATATTTCATTAACGGAATTTTCTGAAACATAAACATCTCCGTCAGTAAGAATAATAATTTCCCCCCTTAATCTTGGAAGTAAAAGATTTAGTGCATAGGATTTTCCTTTTCCTGGATCCTTGAAGAGTTTTATTTTTTTATTATTTTTCTGATGGTGTTTTACTATTTCCCATGTTTGTTTATCTGGAGCAGCCACAATTAATTCATATTTTTCTTTAATATCCTGATTTATAAAAGAGTCTATTGCTTTTCCAATCGTATTTGGTTCGTTGAAGGAAGTAATAACTATTGATATCATTTTAAACCTTATAGCGTATTTTATCATACCAAACTTTAAATTCAACAGGCATTGATCTATAAATTTGCTTTGCAATTTTTTCTCTGAACACGTCGGAGATTCCAATAAAAAATAGAACAAAATAAGTTAAGATTGGATTTTTTAAATTCTCTTTTACTCTTTCTGGTTGAAGAAGATAATTGATTAAAAAATTTGGCATCGCCCCGAATCTTTTTTCAGTTACACTCCCCCTCATTAAATTCAATATTAAAACAAGATACATATTTTTCTTTTTTAAAAGAATATGTTTAGATCTGTCCCAATAATTTAATTTCGCACTCTTCAATATTTGCTTATTTAACATCGGATCATCTCTTGCTTTTTCATATAATCCAGAACCAGGAAAGAAAACTAAATTATTTACTGATAAATAATATGGTTTTGGAATTTTTTGGAGAAGTCTTATCATACTTACAACATCTTCGGCTTTTTCATATGGATTGCAAGTTATAACGTCATACATCACAGTTAATTTATCTTTATATTCATTTATTATTCTTGCTGCATTTAGGACATCAGCGTCGGTTTGATTCCTGAAATAAATTTCTTTGTTTACTCTCTCTGTTCCTTGAATTCCTATTATTATGTCTGTGCATCCGGCATCAACCAAGAGTTTTATTTTTTCATCTGAAATAGTTTTCGGATCCCCAAGACATTTAAACCTCATATTTATTTTTTGTTTATATTTGTCACAGAAATCTTTTATTTGATTTAATGGCCTTAATGAAAATGTGTCATCTCTTATGTCAAAATAATCTAGAGTTTTAAACTTCTTTTTCAAAAAAAGAATACAATTAATTATGTAATCTGAAGAGTGCCACCTTACAATGCTTTTGCACTTTCCTTTGTAAAGTTTGTTAAATAAATTATTGCTACAATAAGTGCAACCATAAGGACAGCCCCTTCCAGTCAAGAAAAAAATTCCTCCAGAAAGATCTTCTTCTTTGAATTTTCTTAGATTACTATTCTCTAAAATATAATGATATTGAACATCATAATCTGCAAAAGGCAATTCATCTAAATTATCTATTACTGGCCTAACTGAATTTTTTACTATTTCATTATTTTTTTTATTTCTAACCCATAAATTTTTTATTTTATCGAACGATTTTTTGTTTTTAATCGCGTTGACTATATCTAAGATTGCTCCTTCTCCCTCGCCAACGCAAACAATGTCGACATATTTTATGCAATGCTCTGGAGAAATTGTTGCATGAACTCCGCCCCAAATTAAAGGCGCCTTAATCTTTTTTTCCAAGAATTTTATTATTTGTATTGCTCTTGGAGCTGTTGAAGCATAGGAACTTATTCCGATTAAATCCGAATTTCTGCAAATTTCTAATAGTTGATTTAATTCTCTTTTTTTATAAAATTTTGAATAATCTTCTGAATAAGCCATAAAAATTATTTTCACGTTGTGGCCTGATTTTTTTAGAACACTTGAAATGGTTCTTATCCCCTGGTCTGAAGGAAATGTGGCCGTGGAAATCAAAGTTATTTTCATATTCTAACCTTAAGAAGATATTTTATAAGGATTACGTATTAAAAGTTTTTCATATTCATCCAGATACCTTCTGGTTATTGTGTCCCAATCAAATTCTTTTGATTTTTCAATATTATTTTTAGAAATTTGTTTTGCTAGATTTGGATTATCTATAATTTTTAAAATATTTTCTTCCAAACTCTTCAAATCTCCATAATTGGAAAAAAAACCATTTTCTCCTTCAGTCATTTCAAAAGGAACACCATTAACTGGAGAGGCAATTATTGGCAATCCAGATGCCATTGCCTCAAACAGAGTAAGTGGAAGTCCTTCCCGATAACTTGGAAGAACATAAACATCTGATGCTTGATACATTTCGGCTATTTTTTCTTTTCCTTTAATTGGCCCTAAGTATTTCATATTTTTGTGTCCTTTTATTAAATTTTTGACTTCCTCTGCTTTTCCTTCGTCAGGCCCAACCCAAAAGAATGCGATATCTTTTCTCTTGTTAGAAATATTAATTGCAACTTGCGCCAACTTTTCTGGTCCTTTTGTTGGATTTAATCTTCCGAAAAATAAAACTAAATTTTTTTCCTTAATTTTATTTTTCTTCTTGAATTGATTATTTTTTATTTTTCTGAATAGAATTTTATCCATGCCATTCGGAATTACTTTTATTTTATTTTCTTCAGAATATTTCTTGAGAATATCTAATTCCCAGGGTGTTATGGCAATGATTTTGTCTACAAAATTAAAGGAAAATTTATTCACAAAGAAATCATTTAATAATAAAAATGGTTTTAAAATATTTGGACGAAAAGACGAATCCGTCCAAGGGCAATGAGTAGTGTGTATATGTTTAAATTTTCTTATTCTAGAAACAAGCCCCACAAACAGAATATAATCATGTCCTGAAACATGAGTATGCACAATATCAAATTTCTCTTTAAATAATAAAAGTTTCCATAACAATGACGGCCAGACAAAAGTATTTAGTGAAAGTCGTGCCCAATAAGGTAATCGATGAACATGAATTCCTTCAATTGTTTCTTCTTTTAATTTAATCCTCTTATTTTTATCAGAATCACAACAAAAAACATGAACTTCATGCCCATCTTCAACTTGCCTTTTTGCCAATTCATACATGACTTGTTCTACACCCCCAAAAGTCGGAAAGAAGAACATATTTATGTGAGCGATTCTCATACTCTTTCCTGAATTTCTCATTAAAAATCTAAAAAAAAGAAGAGTTTAAAAGATTAGTGTAGTTGAGTTATGTTATATTGTGTTAATCACTTTTTTTGAACTTGTAAGACTTAATTTCTCTTATAATAAATAGCAAATACAACAATATAAAATACAGATTCTAGAATTCCCAATATATACTTAATAACAAGTGGCGGTTGAATTATCAAAAGGGCATAAATAAGAGCAATAATATTTGCTATAAAAAAGATGATAAATAACCATATACTTACTCCCTCAGTACTCTTCCTCTTTAAAGTTTTAACTATTTGAGGAACTAATGCAACTGAAAACAAAATTGTCGCTGTCCAGCCAAGTAATTGTGTTAATTGCATTGTGTAAATAAAATTTTGATTAGCTGTATCCCAGTGCTCTTAATTTTTCCATTATGGTCTCTCGTGCTACCCCCCTTCCTGCTCTTTCATGCGCATTAGGATCTTTATTGATGGACGTACATTCCATACAACCTAAAGAAGTATATCCTAATTTATATAATGGATTACATTCTATTTTTTCTTGCTTAATATATTGCATAACATCTTGCGGTCTCCAAAATAATATCGGATGAACTCTCACATGTTTCGGACTTGCTCGAGGGGAAAAAATAGTTTCTTTTGCTCTTTCCTCATGTTCTACTCCCCTAATTCCAGTAATTAGAGCATCCAGTTTTAATTTTTCAACTCCTCTCCTCATAGGTTCTATTTTATGGTACTCACAACAGACTTCTGTAAACTCCGGAGTTTTCAATCCAAACTTATCAATAAATTTTTTTACTTTATCTTCGTCTGCCTTGAAAGTATAAAAATTTGTAAGCTCCCATTCTCTTTTTACTTTTTCCAAGAATTCATAAGTTTCTTTGTGGTCGTGCTGCGTGTCTGAAAAAAGAACAGGAAGGTCACTTGGAAATTCTTTTAAAATTAAATGCAACAAAACTAAACTATCTGAACCACCACTAAAACCAATTCCAACGTTATTATATTTTTTCTTGGCTTCTCTAATAATTTCCAAAGATTTTTCAATTTTTTCTGAAAGGGGCAAATCCAATAACTCTCTAACTTCTGGCCTCATTAAGTCTTCACACTTTTTTGTTCTAAACTCTTTTTGAAATCTTTGTTCAATCATTATGTATAATTATAGATAATTATGGTTTATAAACTTTTATATCTTGAAGAATACAATTAAATATAACCTAATTTTTTTAGCCTGTTACTGATTTGAGTTCCATCTTCTTCGGACAAAATTTGCCTTAGAATAAACGCGATGTATGCTGATACCGAAGGCATTCCTGTTCCTTTAATTTTCTTTTTTACTTTTTCTATTAGAGGTAAGGGAAGAGAAATTGTTCCATATTTAACTTGTATCTCTTTTGCTTTTTTCTTTTTCATAATCATATATAATTGTAACAGTTATTAAAGTTTACTGATTTTATTTGTAACATTTATTTTATCTATATTAAAGATATACAATCTTTAAAAATACTGAAATATAAATTAAATAATACAAAAAATGGAAAACATAGCAATTATTATAATTGACGCATTGAGGCCAAAGAATCTTAGTTTATTTGGATATGAAAAAGAAACTGATAAAAACTTAAAGAAAATAGCTGATGAGGGAATTTTATTCAAGAAGTTTTTTTCTGTTTCGAATTCAACTTTTCCCTCGATAACTTCTTTGTTTACAGGAAAATATCCAAACAACCACGGCATAATTCATCAAGCACCATATGCAACTGACGAAGAATATGAAAAAATAGAGAGAGAAAAATTCTGGCTTGTTAATTTCTTAAAAGAAAAAGGTTACAGAACAATCGCAATTGACTGGATTGGATTATGGTTTAAGGAGGGATTTGATTATTATGGAGAGAGAAAAGAAGCATTTTATAAAAAATTTACAAAAAATTCTTTGGCGAAAAAAATCTTATTAAATCTTCCAAGCTGGGCGTATAAATTTGGGAAAAGTTTTGTAAAAAAGAAAAATGAATCCTTGTTTCCTTCTGCAAAAGAAATGGTAGATGTGGCAATTTCGCAAATTAAAGAATCAAAAAAATTGGAAAAACCTTTTTTTCTGTTTATGCACTTTGAAGATACCCACTTTCCATATCCAAACGTTCCAAACCCCGAACCAAGCGGAGATAACGACATTGAAAAAGTATTAGAGAATATCAAATCACCCCCCCAAAGAGAATATTTCAAAAAAAGAATTGTTGATATTGAACTTAAATCAATTAAAGATATGAAAAATAAATATGACTTGGCCATAGAGGGAATAGATAATCAAATTGGAAGACTAAGAGAATTTTTAATGAAAGATAAGGAATGGGAAAATACTTTATTTATCATCTTATCAGACCATGGAGATTCTTTGGATGAACATGAAATTTATTTTAGCCACGCCGGGCTTTTTGACGAATCAGTTCACGTTCCTTTAATAATAAAAATTCCAGGATTTGAAAAAAAAGAAATAAGCGAACTTGTGCAAACTGTTGATATTGCTCCAACTATCTTAGATAGATTTAACGAATCAATAGAAGATTTTGATGGTAAATCTCTTCTTCCTTTAATTAAAGATGGAATTCCATTAAGAGACAAAGTATTCTTATTTGATGGTTTGGCAGAAAATATAAGAGCAATAAGAAGCAAAGATAAAAAAATAATTATTGCAGAAGGAAATAAATGTAATTTATGCAAATCGGAACATCATAAAAAATACGAAGAATATGATTTAAAAAAAGATCCCAGGGAATTGAATAATATATACAAAGAAAAAAAGAAAACAAAATTGAAATAAATTATCCTTGTTTTTCCCTTTTAATTCCTAAATTATATATTTTCTGAAGAAAAACTGGATGAGATAGATAAGTAATATGCCTCCATCTTAATGTGAACATTTTTTTAATACCAAATTGATTTGATGGTTCAAAAATTTCTAAAACTTTTCTCCAGCCAAATACATCGCTCGGTCCCAAAGATAAGATCTTAAACCAATAACTTCTCAGCACTTCTTTAGGAGTATCTAAACTTAAGGAATAATTTTCATCGAAATCTAAAAATCTCCTGTCCTCTTCTTCAAAAATATCTTTTTTAATTAAATTATTTTTAATGGCATAATCCCATACAGGGGTATTTGGAAGAGGAGACATTTGAGCAATAACAAACCTGTCATGAATATATTTTTTTATAAATTCATAAGTATCTTTTAAATCTTCTTCTGTTTCATAAGGCATTCCAATCATAAACGCACCTAATGGTTGTATTCCATATTCTCTGCAAAGTTCTATTGCTTTAATATCATCCTGCAAGGTTATACTATCTTTAAGATATTTTAACATTCTTTCACTTCCAGTTTCAATTCCAAAACTTACTTCAACAACATTTAATTCTTTTAACAACAAAGCTATTTCTTCATCAAAACAATTTCCTCTTCCAAATACCTTGAATTTTATTTTTCCTAATATTTTTTTCCTTTTCAATAATTCTATTATTTGCCTTAATCTTGGTTTATTCATTGAAAATAAATCATCATATATTTGAATAATTTTGTAATGATATTTTTTATACAATATTTCTATTTCTTCGGTAACTCTTTCTGCTGAAAAAAATTTAACACACCTTCCCCAAAATTTTACTGAACTGCAGAAAGAACAGGAATATGGGCAACCCCTACTTGTAAACATTAATCCCGTTGGTTCAAATGTATACTTGTTTGAAAACGAAGGAAAAGAATAATAATCCATATTTAATAATTCTCTTGGTGGAATTGGCGTATCATCAAGATTTTCAATTCGTTCTCCATTGCCGGTATTATAGAATCTTCCTTTATATTCAAAAGCAAAGCCACTTATTTTTTTTAATTCATTAAAATTTATCCCATTATTTTTTTCTATATTTTCTAATAATTTTTTAAAGGTAATTTCTCCTTCTCCTAAAACTCCAATATCAAATGGTGAATTTTCAATGGTGGTTGGACAATTAGTAACATGAATTCCACCTAAAACAAATATTCCTTTAGAATAAAATTTTTTTATTTCAACAGCTAATTTTTTTACTTTCCAATGATGTGGACTTGTGGAAGAAAAACCAATAACATCTGGTTTTTCATTTAGTATTCTCTCAATTATCCTCTCCTTAGGAATTTGGTCTAAAATTTTTATATCCGCTTTCGGTATATATTTCTTAATGTAGCCTGCTATGTAAGCCAACCCCAATGGCGGAAATGGATAAAGAAGATAATCTGGATTTATCAAAAAAACTTTCATAATTTTTATTTCTGAACCAAGTATTTAAGTTTTATCATATTCTTTAGTACAAAAAGATTTTTATAATGAGTGTCGTTGGTTTTAAGATGGTTATAGAAAATGAATTGCAAATAGAATTCAGATATCAGTTACCAATTTTATTAAGAAAATTAGGGCTCGTAGATGTTGGTGTAGAGGTGGGTGTTCAAACTGGAGTTTATTCAGAAATAATTTTGAGATTAAGCAATTTAAAAAGATTGTATTCTATTGACTGCTGGAAGAGTTTCGAGGGATATAAAGACATTGCAAACAAAAATCAGATAAAACAATATTATTATTATCTGAAAACAATAGCGAGATTGTTTAAATTTGGAAAGAGAAGCAGAATTCTTAGAAAATTTTCAAAAGATGCTGCAAGATTGTTTAGAGGTAATTCATTAGATTTTATTTATATTGATGCTCAACATTCCTATGAAGGATGCAAAGAAGATATAGAATTGTGGTGGCCAAAATTAAAAAAAGGCGGAATTTTTGCAGGGCATGATTATGTTAATGGAAAACTTCTTGAAGGAGAATTTGG
The DNA here is from genome assembly GCA_041648455.1 of Candidatus Pacearchaeota archaeon. Classification (GTDB taxonomy): domain Archaea; phylum Nanobdellota; class Nanobdellia; order Pacearchaeales; family GW2011-AR1; genus JBAZOZ01. Next base: position 18,612 of record JBAZOZ010000001.1, read on the forward strand.
TGTTAAAAGAGCTGTTGATGAATTTATTAAAAAAGAAAAACAAAAATTATTTGTGGTGAATGCTAAAATAAGAAATGATTCAAAATGGCCAACATGGTATCTAGTAAAAAATTGAATCTTGATTGCGGAGAAGATTATAAACAAGGATGGATTAATTTAGACTTCAGGAAAAATGTGAATGCCGACGTTAAGCATGATCTGAATAAGTTCCCATATCCATTCAAAGAGAATTCCTTTGAGGAGATATTGTTAAAGATGATTTTAGAACATTTAGATAATCCTATAAAAGTTTTAAGAGAAGTTATAAGAATATCCAATGACAATGCAAAAGTAACAATAATTGTTCCACACGCATTTTCATATGCTAACAATACAGATATACAGCACAGGAGCAGATTCACAGAAAACTCTTTTGAAGAAAAATTATTAAAAGAATATGGATTGGGGGAGGGGTTGAGTTTGGTGAATAAGGAATTCTTATTTCCTGTAAATAAATGGAAAAAATATATTCTATTTAAGGGATTTTTAAAAATCTTTTTTAATGGCATCTATGATGATTTATTATTTGAATTTCAAATAAAAAAATAAAACTCTTCTTGAATAAAATAACAAAAATGAAACAAAAATTAAGAATAAAGAAAATACAGAAATCGAAGATTTCTGTCCTTACAAAACAAGAAGTTTTGAAAGTAGGGAATTCTCTAATTCTCATTTTTGGGAAACATAAAAAATGAGAATAGCTATATTTGAGCCATCCAGAAAATTTGTTGGTGGAGGACAGAAAGTTATTGCCAAAATAGCAGAGTATTTATCTAAAGAGAATGACGTAGAATTATTTACACAAAGATATCCTCAAGAAGATTTAGATTTCGGAAAAACAAAAATTACATTAATAAAACCAAAAACAAGTTTCTTGGCTCCGATTGCATTTTTATTAAAAAAAGTCCGAGGATTTGATATAGTGATTCTTGGAGGATTTCCTGCAAATTTAGGGAGTATCAGAAATAAAAATTGTGTGACCATATGTTATTCTCCAACTAGAGTGTTTTATGATTTACGGGACCATCTAATTAGAAATTCAAATTCCATAGATAAATTGAAAATTATAATAAAAAATATTTTCTTAAAGAAAATTGACTTTCTTGCTTCCCAGAAAACTAAAAAGATTTTTGCGATTAGTAAAACTAGTCAAAAAAGAATTAAAAAATATTACAAAAGGGATTCAATGATAATTTATCCCGGCGTGGATATTAAAAAATTTAAAACCGGAAAATATGGAAATTATATTCTTAGTGTCGCCAGATTGGTTAGTGCAAAGCGCGTGGATGTGCTAGTTAAAAGTATGGATTATATAAAAAATAAAAAAATAAAAATGTATATTGTTGGTGATGGAAGGGAAAAGGAAAATATTAAAAAATTAGCATCAAGAAATTCAAATATAAAATTAATTGATTACGCAAATGATTCAGAATTAATTGAATTATATTCTAACTGTCTTGCAGTAGCATACATACCCATAAACGAAGATTTTGGACTTGTCCCGGTTGAGGCGGGAGCATCTGGAAGAGCAACTATTGGAGCAGACGAAGGAGGATTAAGAGAAACAATCATTAATGGAAAGACGGGATTTTTAATAAAAAAGGTGACCCCAAAAAATATAGCTGAAAAGATAGATTATTTTATAAATAATAGAAATTTTGCTAAGAAAATGGGGGAAAATGCAAGAGAGCACATAAAGAAATTTGATTGGAAAATTATATTGGAGGAATTTGATAAAAATTTAAGGAGGGTGTTTAAATAAAAATGAATTACGCAATAACCGGGCATAGAGGATTGATTGGAGAATATCTAAAAAAAAGATTGGACAGCGAAGGGCATAGGTGTGTTCTCAATATAGATCAAGATGAAGGATTTAATGTTGTTGATTTGATGTTTAAAGAAACTAAATTAAATGATAAGATAGATATTTTCTTTCATCTGGCTGCACAATGCAAGATTAATGAATCAATAGCATCTCCAATGTTAGCACATAAAAATAATGTCGACGGAATAATTGCGGTTTTGGAATTTTGTAGAAAGCATAATATACCCAAAATAGTTGTTGCTTCTACATCTAGAGTTTTATCTCCTGAAAGAAATCCTTATGTTGCAAGCAAGATTTACGTCGAAGAATTGACAAAAGCTTACAGCGATTGTTATGGAATAAAATATCTCATTGTCAGACCATCTACAGTTTATGGGCCGATGTTTGACAAGACAAGTAGATTAATGAATAATTTTATCACTGCTGCATTTAAAGGAGAAGACTTGTTAATTTATGGTGATGAAACTAAAACACTAGATTTTACCTATATTGATGATTTCGTAGAAGGAATAATGATTGCAATTAAAAATGATTGGAACAGAGAATATAATATTAGTGGAGAACAAGAAGAATTAGTATTAAATGTAGCAGAAAAAATAATAAAAGAAATTGGAAGCGAGAGTGAAATAAGATTCCTTCCTCCAGAAAGAGCGCAACCGCAAAAAGTAAGTATAGATATTTCTGCTCTAAAAAAAATTGGATATTTCCCGAAGATAAATATAGGGGAAGGAATTAAAAAGATGATTAATTGGTATAAAAATAATCCTAAAGCAATTGAAATGTATGAAGATAAGGGAATGAAATATTACAACGGGGGGGAATAATTTCCTATTTCCTTTTTATTTTTTCAAAATCTTTAGTCATCTTTTTTAATCTTTCTTCAAAAGACATTGCAGGATAATGTTGAATAATTGGATTTGGGTGTTCATCTAATTTAATTAAACTATCCCATTTTAAATCAAGCCATTTAACTTTTTTTAGATTATGTTTATATTTTTTATCTTGTGAAAAGTTCTCTTGTGATTTTTTCTTCAGTCTTGATCTGTTGTTTATTTTGAAAAAATATTTTACCTTGCTTAAAATCTTAGTTGCAATATTTTTTAATTTGAGTCTATATAAGATTCCTGAAATAAATAGTTTCCAAGGACGATAATCAATTATATCTTTAAAACCTAAAAGCTCGTCGACGGCTGCATTTTCCCACCAATTGTGATAGGTATATTTCTTAAGATTCCACGTATCTTTTAAGAATTTTTTAGACCATTCGCTGTTTCTGATTAAAAATGCTCCAGTTAACGGAATATCAAATCCCGGGTAATTCGTTTTTACAAGATAAAAATCCTTGTCTGGTTCTATCTCTTGCCGAATATCCTCGTCAAATCTAAAAAATAATGTATCTGAATCTATCCAATATATAAAATCATATTTTTTTGGGTCGTTCAATAATCTTTGTGTGATTAATATTTTATTCCAGGCCGGAGGTCTGTTTGATTTTATCTCGTTAAAAAGTCTGATATCAAAACCATATTTTTTGGCATACTTTTTCATACCAATCAAAGAAAGTTTTCCTATTTTCTCAAAATTCTTATCAAAATGTGTAGTTATACAAACAGAATATTCCTTATAAGAATGTTTTTTCATAATTTGGAATGAATGACTTCTCTTTTAAATATAATGGTAAATGCAATTATCGGATATAAATATATTTAAAGAGAAAAATAAACGATAAGAATATGGTGAAATCACTTGAAAAAGAAGATATAATTTCTCTTAAAAATGAAAAAGAAGCTGAAAATAATTTGAAAAAAATAAGTAAGAAAATTTTATTTATTTATCGAGCAGAGGATAGAGAGTCCTTGGGTATAGAATATCTTTCTTCAGTTCTTAAGAGTTCTGGACATAAAACAGACCTCCTTATTTATTATGAGAAAAATAATTTTAGAAATAGATTGATTAAAAGAATTAAGTATTTTAATCCAGATTTTATTTGTTTTTCAGTTGTAACGGATAATTATCATTGGGCTTCTGAAATAGCTAAACTTGTTAAAAAAAATACAGAAACACCGATTGTCTTCGGAGGAATACAGGTAACTTCTTGCCCTGAAGAAGTGATAAACAGAGATTTTGTTGATTTTATTGTCATAGGAGATGGAGAATATGCTCTCTTAGAATTAGTTGAAAATCCGAAAAAAGAAAATATAAAAAATGTCTGGCTAAAAAAAAATGGAAAGATAATTAAAAACCCATTAAGACCCTTAGTTGATTTGAATTCTCTACCTTTTCCAGATAAAGAACTTTTTTATAAAGAAGCTCCTTACCTCAAACACCAATATATGTGTATGACTAGCATAGGATGTCCATTTAATTGTTCTTTCTGTTTTAACTGCCATTTAAAAGAATTATATAAAAATCAAAAATGGTTTAGGAGATTAAATGTTGAAAGAATTATTAACCAATTAAAAATAGCCAAAAAAAAGTTTAATTATTCTAGTATAAGATTTGATGATGATTGTTTTACTGCAAATAAAGAATGGCTAAAAGAATTTCTGAAAGAATATATAAAAGAGATAAATGTCCCGTTTAATATGGCCTCTCATTCTATTTTTATCGATGAGGAAATAGCTTCTTTGCTTAAAAAAGCAGGGTGTTTAGAAATAGAAATTGGTGTTCAGTCGCCAATAGAAAGAATAAGAAAAGATATATGCAAAAGAAACGATAGTAACGAATTAATTATAAATGCTGTAAAAAAAATAAAAAAACAGGGATTAGAACTTAACATAGACCATATTTTTTGTCTCCCGAGTGAGAAAATAAGCGATTATCAAGAAGGGGGTGGGTTAGATTTTTATATAAATTTAAGACCGACCAGAATGACCAACCATATATTGCAATATTATCCAAATACAGAAATGGTTGAAATTGGGAAAAAATATGGAGAAATAACAGAAGAAGATGTGAAAGAAATCATAAGGGGGGATTATAAAAATACAACATTTAATATGTATAAGATTGACCCAAAAAAAGTCAGAAAGATTGATGAAAGATTAATCGCTATTTCTAATTTTTTATGCTGGACTCCAATATTGCCTTTAAGTTTTAACAAATTTATACTTAAAAGAAAATTATATTTTAAACTATTTAATAGCCAAGTATTTAAAACATTAAATAAATTAACTTTAATAATTCCTTATTTTTATTCATTGGAATTAATGAGATATTTTTGGTTTTCTAGAAAATCTAGAATGTTATTCCATGTTTGCAGAATAAGAGCAAGGAATGAGAGATAGATTAAAATTTTGACGAAAAATTATTCCATAAGTTATATAAATAAAATTAGGGGAATATTAAGAATGGTATATATTACACACAAGAATAAGGAAATCTTAAGATTGATTAAAAAGTATAATAAAGAAGAAGAGATTAAAATTTTAGATGTTGGGGCAGGAGAAAAGCCGTTGGAGAAATTTCTTCCTGAGAATATAAAATATTCCTCGCTGGACATTGATCCTAAAAGAAATCCGGATATTGTTGCAAATCTGGAAAAGAAACTTCCAATAAAGGATAGGAGTTATGATTTTGTTATCGCCAGCGAAGTCTTAGAACATACAATTTATCCAAAAAAAATCGTCAAAGAATTAAAGAGAATAACAAAAAATGGCGGTTTTATAATAATCAGCATGCCAAATGAATATAATCTTTATCTGAGATTAAAATTTTTTTTAGGAATACAAAATAATACAGAGATTCCCTTTAGAGAAGATTTGTATCGAAATCACATACATAAGGCAAGGGTTAAGGATTTATTAAAATTTTATAAAGAAGAATTTAATGTGAATGAAATCGTTTATTCTTGGGATAGTTTTTCCGATAGAAAATTCTTACAGAAAATAGACAGAATTATATACCATTTTTTAATGCCCGTTTCGAAGAATTTATTTTCTAGGAGTGTAATTATGATTGGAAAAAATGATTAAATCTCTTGAAATTCAAAATACTCCTTAAAACAACAAAATCATTTTTATCCAAACAATTAGTAATGAGGATTAATAAAATATACACTGATAAAAATAAGAACCCCAATAAGAACATGCTTAGAAAATTAATAAGAATTATCTTTCTAGAGTAAAATAAAAGTATCGTAGGTATTAATGAGATAAATAAGATTTTAAACATTTTTCTTCTTATTGGAATAATCGAAAGATAATATTTAGTCTCAATTATTAGTGCTAGGCCCAATAAAACTTGTGTTATTGTTGCAGACATGGCTGCCCCAGTTATTCCATATCTTGGGACCAGAAAAATGTTTAACAAAAAATTAAGTATCGCAGCAAAAATAATATTTATCATAATTAATTTTGATTTTCCTTTCATGGATAAAAGGTTATCTGAGATGTAAATTGTTGAACATGCAATAAATGTGCCTACAGATAATATTCTCAGAGCTGTCTCTGCAATAATATATTCCTTACCGAACAATAAGTTAATAATTGCTCCTGGAAAGAAAAAGAGAATTATGAAAAGAGGTAGATTGAGGATAAATATCCATTTTCCAAGTTGTTTGCTTAATTCTTTAATCACATTCAAATTCTTTTTTGAATATTCTCTAGTTATTAATGGGAAGAATAATTGAATAAAAAGTTCTGGGAAAAAACCCAATAAAGAAGCTAATGGAACCGCGGCATTATAAAATCCAACCTCTAATGCACCTTTAAAATACCCTATGGAAAAAGAACCTATCCAGAAAAAAATAGTGTTAACTACTCCAAAAAACATTATTGGCCAAGAATAGACTAAAAAATCTCTTCTTAGTATTAACTTATTTTTCTTTTTTAATTTACTTTTTTTAAAGATTGTTGGAAAACTAATTCTGCAGAAAATATAAGACGCAACCAACATTCCCAAAATCCCAATGGAATAAGAATAAGAAATAGAGTTCAGACTAAAACCCAGATAAATTAAAACCAGAAGAGAAATTGGCTTTAGAATATTTTGAAGTATATTGAGTATAAAAGAATACCAAGAAATTTTTTCGTATGCCCGAATAATGGATAAAAAGAAAGTTGAGAAGATAAATAATGGAATTATAAAACTAAAAATTTTAAGAAATGGTACTAGATTTGAATTGTCAAAAATTTTCGAAGAAATTATATCTGCCAATGAAAATAATATTATAGAGGCAAAAATACTTGAGACCAACAAAAATTTTATTGAAAAAGAAACTAAATATTTTATCTTTTGTGTATTTCTCTCTCCACGATACAAGGAGACAAATCTTAAAATTCCCCTGTCAAACCCAAGCATAGGAAAAAGAGTAAAGATAATAAATATTGCGAGAGCTAAAGAGAAAACTCCATAAATTTCTGGCCCAAAAAATCTAGCGATAATAAAACGATAAACATAAAAAAGAACCTTAGAAAGGAAGAGTCCAATAAATACAACGATAGAAGATTTTACCAATAATTTTAGCCCCTGATTCAAATCTTCTTCTTTTGTTTCTTCCATAGTTTAATAACCATCAACACTAGCAATCCATTCTCCTTTCTTATCTTTAATAGCAGAAATATGATGCATGCCCCGTTTATTCCATTTTTCACATCCCTTTAAAATTGGTTTATTGCCTATTCTCTTTTCTTCATAATCTTCTTTTGTTAATTTTGTTATCTCAAAGGCCCATACCTGATTTCCATAATTGGATTCATCGTCTTGGGCAAATCTAATAATTTCTTTATTATAAAAGACTACATTTCCAGCGGGTCTGGCAATTGATGAATCTCCGTCGACAATTGGGCTTTTTTTATGTTCTTTCCATGGACCTAAAGGAGTGTCGGAATAATATAATTTTAAAACAGAATTGTTTTTTGTTTCTGTAAAAAGCCACCATAAATTAGCATAATAGAAAATTGTTGAGTCCATAAATTCTTTTCCATGAAGAATTTCTTTTACAAAATCCCATTGATATGGGAATTCTCTTGCTTTGTAAAGCCGAAGGGATTTGATTTTACCTGTCTCAGGCAACATATAATATTCTTCCTTCCATTTAAAAACATGGGGATAAGATAAATGAAATTTTTCTTTCAAGATAATCTTTTCATAACTCCAGTTAACAGCGTCTACGCTTGTGGCCAGAGCAATTTCTCCCTTTTCTGTCTTAGAATTAAATGCTTCAAAAAAAAGATAATATTTTTCTTTTTCTTGTATGAGAAACGGATCTGCTACGAATTTTGCATTAATGTCATTTACTTCCTTGAAAGAAATGACCGGATTCGAAGTTCCATTTCCAGTTAGAGTTAACGGAGATTTGGATTTGTATATTCCAATGGACCATTTATTTGGACAAATTTTCTCGAGTTCATAACTTTTCCATAAAATAAATAATCCAAAAAGACATGAAAAAGAAAAGATAAAAATAGATATTAAAATACTAACCGAATATAAAATTCCGGCAAAAGCAAACGAAGAAGAAATTAAAATTAAAATTAAAATTACCTCAAATAAATTTACCTTTGATGAAAAAAATCCTTTCTTCTCGTAAAAAGAATATCTCCTATATATTAAAAAGATAAAGAAGACAATTAAAAGAATAGAAAGGTTAATCAACAGAATAAGATAAATCAACTTCATCTGATCCAATGAAATAATATATTTATTTGCAAAAATTAACACCAAAACCAAGATTATAAATAGAAATATTAGAAAAAATATTCCCTTCTTTCTACTTATATAAAAATTTCGGTTCTCCACAAAAAAGTAGATTAACCCCATTATTTAAATTTATTTAAGGAAAACTACATAAATTTATAAGAAACATAAACCTCCAAAAAATATGGATGGACAAAAATCAAAGATATTTGATAGGTTCCTTAATTTTGTACTTAGAAAGAGAAATCTTTATCTAATTTTGATAATTTTAATTGCATTAGTTCTTAGAATTACCATAGCCTCCAATGTATATCCTCTTGCAGATGAAATGAATGTTGCAGTGAGATCTATAAATATCCATAATTCCGGAACAATGAATTCTATAGATGAAAGTCACAGCTTTTATTTTTTAACTGAAATAGGATATAAATTAACTGGCTACATAAATCTTATTACAGCAAGAGCACCATCCATATTATTTGGAATATTATCAATCTTATTGATTTATTTAATCGTTCTTAAGTTATACAGAGACGAAAAAATAGCATTGGTTTCTGCGTTTCTTGTTGCGATATCTGGATTTCAAATAAGATACAGCCTAGCTGAAATGGATATCACCATGGCTTTTTTTGTTCTTCTTAGTTCTTACGCATTCCTCTCAGCAATTTATGACAAAAAAGATTATATGTATTATATTTCAGCGTTATTTTTAGGATTGGCTATAGCAACCAAAACTTTTGCAGGAGTATGGGTTTTGAGTTATCTTGCATTCGGAATTTTTTATATTTCTAAGAATAAAGAATATGGGAAGGAATATATTGGTAAAAAAGGATTAAAAATAATTTTAATTTGTTTTTTTATTGTTCTAATTAGTTTGGTTCCTGTAATTATTGCGAACTATCTTTTATACAAAGACAGGGGAATTGTAGATTTTCAAATAGCGAGATATCTGAATATAAACAAAGAATATTATGCAGGTATTAGCGGCATTGAATCTCCATTTTTATTAAGTCAAATTTTTACTGGAATGAAATCTGGAATTAATACATTTTGGATTTTAGACCCTGCAATAAGTGTGTTAGCGATTCTTGGATTCATATTAACCTTTAAAAAATATAGGGAAGCTAATATTTTTTTGTTCCTTTGGTTTTTGTTTACTTTTTTATTTATTTCTGGAACTGCCTGGTTAGAAACTCATTTTGTTTATAACACGCTTATTTTTTCTATTTTTTCTGCATTATTTATAGTTAATTTCGACAAAATGTTATTGAAAAAAGGGGTTAAATTTTTCATTCCAGTTGCATTAATTTTAATTTTGATGATAAATTTGTGGATTCTTGCTCCCCATTTGACAAGTAAAACGGCAATTTCAAAAATGAGAAGTTATACCATCGAGAATATTGAAAAAGATAGTTTAGTTATTGTTGATCAAAGAATTTTCAGAGGAAGAACTGCATTTATATTTAATGATAGATATTATTTAGAAGCAGCTTATTTACCACAAATTATAAATCAATTTGGTTCTAGTTCGGTAGAAAAAGTTCGAGTCAAAACTTACTTTATAGAATGTTTAAAAGATGATTGTGGTTGGGGAAATATAAAAGACCAACCTGAATTAAATAAAAGCATGGAGGATTTAATAAAAACATTCCAAGGTATTTCTTCGGAAAAGGCAACTATCTATGCGGGTGGCGGGGGCGATGAAAAAAAAGGTGAACCTTATTTTAAAATTTATGAAACTGCAATTGAATTAAATCCCGCAGCATTGAAAGCAACCGAACAAACCCATGTTCACTTTTTTTATCCGGTTAATTGGAAAGGGGAAATTTATGATAAGTACAATGTAAAAAATTCCGTGGATGGGATTGCAAATGAAATTGGGTTCTTTATTTTTTATTTAACAATCTTATTAGAGATTTTATCTCCTTTTATACTAATCTGGTTTTTTAAAAGAGAAAAGATTAATCCAAATTAAAATACGACTGATGAAGTAAAAATGAAATTTTTTAAAAATTATCTTAATTATAAGGTAAGTGCTCTTTTAAAAGAACATAATTTTAAATCTCCGATATTGGAAGTTGGATGTGGGACAGGGGAGACATTAGAATTATTAAATAAAAACTACAAAATCGAAGGATTGGATTTTTCAGAACATGCAATAAAAAAATGCAAAGAAAAAAAATTGAATGCGCGAGTTGGAGATTTTTTTGAGAATAAAAAAAAATATAATTCTATTATTTGCCTGGATGTTATAGAACATGTAAAAGAAGATTCTAAATTTATACGGCATATAAACAAATGTTTGAATAAAAACGGGAAATTATTTGCTTTAGTTCCGTCGGGAAAAATGATGAATGATGACGTGGGATATGGACATTATAGAAGATATTCTAAAGAAGAGATAATCAAAAAGATAGGGGGAGCAAACTTTAAAATTGAACATGCAGAAATGTTTGGCTATCCCTTTCTTCATTATTTGAGAATCGCCATGAATTATTTAATTTCGGGAAAGGAAGTTGAAAAAGAAGAAAAAGAAGAAAAAACAAAAAAGAGCTCTTATGAGAGTTTATTTGATAAAAGTTTTTTTAGCAAAATTGCTGATTTTTTTAACAACAGCAAGATTGTCCTTAAATTCTTATTATTGCAAGATTTTTTTATTAACCGAAACAAGGGGCTCGCAGTGATTGTTATTGCTAGGAAGATTTAGAGTTAAGAATATAATTCTTTTCTTATCTAGTTAATGAATTTAATTTCCCTAAATTTGTCGTTGACTATAAATATTCTTTTTACGAGCATTAAGTATCTTCCCCATAAATGCAGTTAATCCATAAAAAGAAAATTTAGGATTATTTCCGTAGGTTAAGGCATGGAAGGGGTGTATTGTTTCCATATAATTTTGTATTGCTTTAGTGTCTCCATCTTTAATATTTAGAAAATCTAACTTAAGTGCTTGAAAAGTTACTCCTTCATGCATCTGTTTAACAATTCCCCGAATTATATCGGGTTCTGAACTAAAAGGAATAAAATCTGCCATGTCAGAAAATACTTTTGTTGCACACCATAATCCTCTTTGCATATGCCCTACTTCTGTAAATAATCCAATATCATGAAATTTTTTTGGGATAATTTCATTTGCAAAAGCAAAATTTGCTATAGTATCTAAAGAACAAACACCTTGTCTCTTCTCTTCTAAAATTAAATATTCGTCTTTTACTCCTTTTTGCAAAGCATAATCTCTCGCTTGTTCACAAATTGGTTTTTCTCCTTCTAATAGATAAATTCCATTTAAACCAGAGTGAGAACCAGTAAGATAAAGGGGGATGCGAGCTCCATGAACGGTTCCTATTTCATTATGAATTTTTATTACATGATTTGTTCTTGGTCTTGTTTTAGCATTTTCTCCTGCTAACACCATTAAAAGTTCTAAGTTTTCCATTAAAGGGCAATTTGGGAAGAGTTTATAAGTTTTATTATAGAAATCTATTTAGTTTGGAGTAAGTAAATATATACAAAGAGTAATTATTAAAGATATTAAGATTAATAAGATCAATAAAATTATTTTAGATATTTTAGAAATTAAATGTAGTTTTTTAGGATAGATTTTTCTTTCGCATTTTTTTAATCCTGAAAGGTCTCTAAATGAATCTATAAAGAAACCCATTGGAGCTCCAATAAATAAAGCAAAAATAGAAGTCAAAAGAGTTGCGGAGAGTATTTTAAAAAAATTAGTTTCTCCTGCAATAAAATAAATAATTGGTGCTGTTAATAAATTAAAGATTCCTAGATAAATAGCATCGTGAAAAATTTGTATTTTTTCATTAGTTTTATGAGTGATATGAAAAAGTTTTCTTGAAAGATCTCTGCCTCCAGAAATTAATTTTCCTAAACCTAAAAAAGATAGTATTATAGCATAAGCCCGAGCACGAATAGAATTTAAATCGCTTATTTTGGATATGGCATTTTCTAAAAAAACAAAAAATGGTGTAGAAAAAGTTATTATAGCAGTAGTATCTATTAAATGATATTTTATAAATTTCTTAAATCCCATAATTTTTCCATGATGGAGTTATTTTTAAAATTAACGAGTATATTACAGATTATAACAAATCTTTAAAACACATACATATAGAGAAATACATGATTGAATCAAAAAAAGAATACATCGTCATCCCGGCATACAACGAAGAAAAGAGTTTGGGGAAAGTTGTAGATGATTTAAGAAAAAATAAATTTGAAAATATAATCGTTGTTAATGATGGTTCTATAGACAATACATTTGAAGTTGCCAAGAACAAAAAAGTAAAGATATATTCTCATATAATTAATCGCGGTTTGGGAGGAGCATTGAATACCGGAATTTCAGCAGCACTAATGAACCATGCAGATATTATTGCAACTTGCGACGCTGATGGGCAGCACGACCCAATGGATGTTAAAAGAGCTATAGAATTTTTAAAAAAAGAAAATTTAGATGTTGTTATTGGTTCAAGGCTAATAAACTCAAAAGGAATGCCCATATCAAGAAGAATTATTAATTCTGGCGCTAGTTTTGTTACTCAATTATTATTTGGAATTTATTCAACAGACACCCAATCTGGATTGAGAGTTTTTACTAAAGAAGCTGCAGAAAAGATAATAATAAAAACAAATAAAATGGAAGTCTCGTCGGAGATTATTAAAGAAATAGGAAGGAATAAATTAAAATTTAAAGAAATTCCTATAAAAGCTATATACACTGATTATTCTATAGAAAAAGGCCAAAGAGGATTAAATGCTTTTAACATTGCATACAAACTTATGTTAAGGAAAATTATGAAATGAAAAATTTTCAATTTTTCAATCATTTAAACACTCACGCGACACGGCGTCACAGGAACGTGTTCAAATAAAATGATAATTCAATGGGTAATCTTAATTTTAGTACTTTTTATGTATTTCAAACTTTTAATGGATTTGAAAAAAGGGAGAATTTCCTTGAGAAGATTTTTCTTTTGGTTGTTTATCTGGACAGGACTTTCGTTAATTACATATTTTCCTCAAATAGTTTTCTTTTTTTCTAATTTAATTGGTATTGAAAGAGCCAAGGATTTGCCTATTTATGTTTCTATAATTTTATTATTTTATCTATTATTCAAAATAAGTATAAGAATAGAAGAAATTGAACAGGGAATAACTAAAATAGTTAAAAAGATTGCGCTGGGAGTTAAGGAATGAAAATACAAAAATTAAAAATTTTTACCCTTCCACATGGAAAACAAGAAATTTTAGAAGAAATAAGAATTTTTTTACCACTTATGGAAAATAAGAAAAACAGAAAAGTTTTTCATCTCTCCAAATCAAGAAGATTTGAAGATAAGAAATTTTCTGTCCCATTCAAAATAGGAAATTTTGAAGACAAACATAGGAGATGTTCGAGATGAAAATAGAAAAGAAAATTATCTTTGTAAATCCACCCTCGGAGACAAAAATTATTAGAGAGGGAAGATGTGAACAAAGAGCAGATTCTTATCAATATCTTATGGTTCCAATTTCTTTACCGTCGAGTGCGGCAGTTTTGCGTGAAGCTGATTTTGATGTTAAGATAATTGATTGTATTGCAGATGAAATAAATTTAAAAGAACTAGAAGAAATATTAAAAAAGGAATCTCCGTTTTTTGTTATCATTAATGTTGCTACTATGTCTTTTGCAAAAGATAAACTTGCTGCGGAAATTTGTAATAAATTGAAAATTCCGTGCGCAGCAATGGGAATGCATGTAACAACTCTTCCTGAAGAATCACTTAAAGAATCAAAATTTGATTTTGTTATTCGTGGAGAACCAGAAATGACTGCATTAAATCTTGCAAAAGCAATTGGAAAAGATAATTTGTTAAAGCAAGTTAGAGGAATTAGTTATACAGAAAATAGGGAATTTTCTGTCTCACAAACTTCTAAGGGAAAACAAGAAGTTCGTGATAGAAAAAAGGAAAAAATAATTCATAATAAGGATGCTGAATTAATTCAGAATTTAGATGAATTGCCTTTTCCTGCCAGAGATTTATTAAAAAATGAAAAATATATTGAACCATTGACGCAAGATCCTTATACTCTTGTAATTACTGGTAGGGGTTGCCCATATGGTTGCATCTTTTGCACTGCAGATAAATATTATGGAAAAAAACAACGAATAAGAAGTCCTAAAAATATTGTGGATGAGATTGAAGAAATTATAAGAAAATATGGAATTACTCATATTGGGATGTGGAATGATACATTCACCTTTAATAAAGAACAAGTAATAGGCATATCAAAAGAAATATTAAAAAGAAATATTAAAATAATTTGGTTTTGCAACAGCAGAGTTGATACTTTCGACGAGGAAAGGGCAAAATGGATGTCCCAATCTGGATGTAAGGTAATAACTTTCGGAGTTGAGAGTTTGGACGAAGAAATTTTGAAAAGAGCAAAGAAAAATATAACTTTAGAACAAGTAAAGAACGCTGTTGAAATATGCAAGAGGTATAATATCGGAAGTCAACTACATTTGATATTCGGCTTGCCTGGAGAAACAGAAAAAACAATCGAAAACACAATAAAGAACGTCATAAAATTAGACCCCGACTATGCACAATTTTATTGTGCCGTCCCATTTCCTGGAACAGAATTTAGAGAATATGTTTTAAAAAATAATTTTCTTAAAGAAGTTCCATGGAGCCAATATGAAATAAATAACTCGCTGATTTCTTATCCTAATCTTTCCAGCAAGAAAATTCAATATGCAAGAAAAAAAGCATATAGAAAATTTTATCTAAGACCAAAATATATTCTTAAAAAAATGAAAAAATTCCCAATGAAAGAATGGAGGAAAATTTCTGTTCAAGCTTATAATTTTTTTAAGGGGTGGGTTTTCTAATTTAGTTAATTTTATTTATATTTTATAATATCATATATTATTGATAGTTTGAGAGTTTTTTCCCAATAAGTTGTTTGATCTACCAAATCTAAAAGCAAATGAAATCCAAATCCGACAAAGATAAAAATAAAATAATTGAAGGCAAAAGAGAGAAAAATAAGAATTATCAAAACTTCTATTCCGTGAAAAATAAATATCTTCCTCGGCAATTTATTTCTTTCTTCCCAAGGCAAACTTCTGCAATATTTATCTTCTTGGATAAATAAATGATATGCTTCTTTTAGATTAAAATCTTTTTTTTTGTAAATATAAAATAAATAGTGATCAAAATCTATTAACACCGACGACAAAATTATTATTGAAAATCCAAAATAATTTATTTTTGGAAAGAGCAGGAAAAGTGCTGCGGCAAAAACAAACCCGAAAAAAATATGTTGTTTTAGATACATTTTAACTCTCAATATTTTTTATTATTTCTGCAAATGCTGGCCGAGTTATTAATATTCCAACACTCACCCCGATTATAGTTGTTATCGCGAATCCCTTTAACATTCCTGCACCTGCCCACATCAAAGGAAGCATTGCGGCGATTATTGTAAAAAATGCCCCTAAAATAATAAATAAAGCTCGTTTTATTCTTTCTTTAATTCCAAGATTAATATTAGAAATTGATTCATCGATAATAACTATTTGGTCATTAACCCCCGTACCCATCCCTGCAATTATTCCTGCAATACTTGGTGCATCTAAATTCCAACTAATAAATGCTGCAATTCCCAATGTTATAAATGCCTCGGAAAACATAGTCATAATTACGGATAAAGTAACTTTAAACTTTTTATAGGTAAAAAATAAAATTATAGAAATTATTGCAAAAACTAATAACGCCAATAAAATTATATTTTTTAAGAATTCTTTTCCTAAAGAAGGAGAAATTGTATCTAATTTTACTATTTTTAATTTGTAAGGCAAACTGCCAGTTATTAACACAGTTTGCAATTTATGCATAGATTCTGTTGCGCTATCATATGCTTCAGATTGTGTTGCACCACCTCCAGATCCTGAAATTTGTATTTGAGTTGTAACTCTCCCCTTAAGATCTTCGCTGATTAATAAACTGTCAACTAATTTGTCATCGAGATATAAATCTAATTTTTGACTTAGATAATTTCCTTGCTGTGTTGAATTGACATCTAATTTTTTTGTTATCTCTGCGTGCCTTTCCGCGGCTTGCTGGCTTAGATAAACAGCAAATCTGAATGTACAAAAATAAATTCCATCCTGAGCTTTATTACAGGCTTCTATTCCTGCACAAGTAGCATCATTTCTACATACAGAAGATATATCTTTTTCACCTCCGATAAATACTGTTTCGTTTCCAATTTTAGCTTCGAATTTTCCCTGTTTTGAAATTAAATCTTCTAAATCCTTCGGTGTTGCGCCCGCAATTTCAATAAGAATAAAACGATTTCCAGATAAATCTGAAACTGGAAGTATTTTCATATCACTTATACCATAGACATTCATCCTATTTTCTATTACTGCAATTAAATCAGTAATTTCATTGGAAGAAAGTTTTTTCTCTTCTGCTTCTATGAGTGCACGGGAACCTCCAGACAAATCCAAACCAGTTTGTATATTTGTTTTCTTAATAGTTGAAATGGTAATCTCGGGAACATTTCTTGAAAAATAAATTATCTCTAAATCTTTCGTTTTAAAAATAATTTTCTCGCTTTCGTTTGAATTAAATTTTCCTTCAAGAGATTCTGTAAAATCATCTATGTTTTCTATTTTTTTATCATCTATAAAAGTAATTATTTGCCCTTGTCTAAATCCTTGTTCAAATGCGCTTGAATTCGCCTCGACGCTGGTTATTTCTATCCCTTTTTCCAAAGCTTTCCATGGAGAGATTGCTAAAAGTGCTAAAATTAATGCTATGATTAATATCCAAATTCTAAATCCAATTTTCATTTTATAAAAATCCTCCAGATTTTTAAACATGAAAAATCATAAAGACTTTTCATTGTATTCCTTTCTTTTCACAATACCATTTAATTATGCTTACATTCGTAACCCAAGTATTCAAAATATCAGCAAGTAATCCTAACGCTAAAATAAGAAAAATTTGCCTGAAGGAATTTGGAAGGGCAGTTATTAATAGAAAAGCTGGAAGAACTGCGGCCAAGGCAGTTAGTGTCATTAAAATTCCAGTTTTAAATGACCTAAAAATTCTGAAATTTAAACTTCCTTCTGAATTTTTCAAAACTCTTGTTGTTAAAAGTATATCTGTATCCACGCTATAACCAACTAGCATCAAGAATGCTGCTATTCCTGCTGCAGAAATTTTCATTCCAAAATAATCAATTAATGCCAAGGGCATTACTATATCTGCAAATACTGAAAAAATAACAGCAATACTCGGAATAAAAGTTCTGAATAAAATAAATATAACTAGGGACATTAAAATAAAAGATATGACTAATGCAAATATTAATTGTCTATAAAAATCCTTACTTAAACTTGAACCAGTAAACTCTATGCTTGAATTTTCGTCATTCAACGAATACCCCAAAATTTTTTCTATTTCTGGCTTTAACTCTTCTATTGAAGAAGAACTTTGAATAACTAAAGCTATTGGTTTTCTCGTGGTCAAATCTGTAAGTTTATTAAAAGAAATTCCCGGAAATTCTTCTTCTAAACCTAATTCTAAATTAGTTGAATCTATATCTCCCTTCAGAGTAATAGTAGTTCCTCCAGAAAGAGAAACATCTCTTATGATAAAATCTCCCGTCCTCGAATAAAAACTAAAAAGATAAACTAAAGAAATTATTAAAATGATTATCGGAACTAATAAAAATAATTTATAGTATTTGTCATGGAATTTTCCAAAATTGAATTTTTCTTTTTTAAGCGACTCTGCAGTTTGTTGTTCTGATTCCATTAAAATATAGAAGAAATATGTTTTTTAAAGTTATTTATCAAGTTATAGTGAAAGACGTAAGTCTCTCCCTAAATACTCAACGACAAATTGGGGAAATATCAATGTCGTTGACTATAATTAAATAAAAATGCGCCGGCCGGGAATTGAACCCGGGCCCTCAGCTTGGAAGGCTGACATTCTACCGTTAAACCACCAGCGCATAAATTAATCATCGCAAAAGAGTTTTAAAGTTTTACTATCTTCTGGACTCTATTACTTCTTTAATCAGTCTAGAAAGAAACAACATGATAAACATGACTATTGCAAATAAAATAAAAAGATATTTGAATGGAAAAAATAAAAGCAAAATAGCAGAAGAAAAAGTTCCTAAAAGATGACCAGTATCAACGGCAGTATTATAGATTCCATAATATTTGTCTCTTTGAGATTCTTTGATTATATCAAAAAAATATGCTTCAGTTGTTGGCTCTAGCATAGAGACACCGACACTCGCAAGAACTAATAGAACAAGAACATAATAAAAATTGGGCATAAAAAAACTTAAAATAGAAAGAACCCCTATGATAAGATATCCGGTAAAAAATAATTTCTTAAATCCTTTTTTTGAGGCAATTCTTCCAAAAAAAGATTCCAGGAATACTAATGGAAGAACTATCATAGATAAAAATAAACCAACCAAAAAACCACTATATCCATTATCAACAAGATATATTGGAATATAAATATAAATTAATGCCCACCAAAAATTTACGGCACCATGTAACAAATAGATTATTGCTCTTTCTTTTTTAGAGAAAAAATTAACAAGAAGTTTAAATACATTATAATCTATCTTTTTTGTTTTTCTATTATCTCTAATTTTAAAAAAGGTGAAAGAAAAAATTGAGAGGAGTGCTAAAGCTGATGTTAAAATAAAAACCGGACCGAATCCATATCTTTGTGCAATATATCCTGCAATTAAAGGGGAAATTAACCAAGCTAAATTTAAAAGAGTATAAATGGTGGCTTCATTTTTTGAAACATCTTGATTCGGGGTTTTATCCCTAACTAAAATCCCGAAAGCCGTTATTCTTAAACTCCCAACTATTGCTAAAATAGTTCCTAAAATAATAATCAAATAAAAATTAGTATAAAAAGCAAAAATAGAGTAAGAAATTACAAACAAGAGCAAAGAGAATATTACTAATTTTATTTTATTATATTTTTCAACAATTGGAATTAAAATCAAATAAGATAAAAATCCGACTACTGAAAAAAAGGTAGATAAAAAACCAACTAAAGAAGAATTGTGAATTATAGATTCTAAAAAAATTGCCCAGATTGTTGAAACTGCTGCTGCACCCAAAGATAAAAATAAATAAGAAATACTAATTCTATCTATGTTTTTCAGATTGTGCCCTCTTTTTCTAAAAAAATGCATGTCAATTTATGTAAAAAGAAGTTTTTAAATTATACAGAGAAATTAATTTTTACTCCTCAGAAATTCTTTTTTGTTCTTCTAAAGAAAGAAAAGCCCTATTTGGAAAAAGTGTCATAGTAGAGAATCTTCCATCTCTAGTCATATATCAAACTTCTTCAGAATAATCATTATTATCTCTTGGTGGACGAACATTTCTTCCTTTTGCTCTTTGTTCATACCAAATATTAATTCGTGAAAACATATTAAAGATAATTAAAAAGTATATTTAAAGATTATTACTTTCTGTTCAAATCCTAAACGGCCTTGACAGGATTTGAACCTGCGACCCCTTCCTTAGGGGGGAAGTGCTCTATCCAGACTGAGCTACAAGGCCAACATGATAATTTTTTAAAGTGGTTTCATATTTAAAAAATATGCTAATAAAGATTTTAGGGGCTTTCGATATAATTATTGGAGCTATCTTAATTTTTGGAACTGGATCAGATTTTCCATTGAGAGTTTTAATATTTCTGGCCGTGATTATGATAGCAAAATCTTCTCTTAGTTTTTGGCAAGATTTTGGAAGTTGGGTTGATTTAGCTGTTGGATTTATTTTTTTATTAATGATAATTATTTCAATTCCGAAATTTATAGGAATTATTTTGGGAATTTTGGCAATTCAAAAAGGATTTATCAGTTTTTTGTGAATTTTTATATTTAGGATTTTAAATAATGCGGGAAGTAGGGATCGGACCTACGCAGGCACTAAGCCATCAGCTATCTCACGAGTATGCTCGTTATTAATCGAAAACGTTTGTCTTCGCGAACTCACTCGACCTTAGGCTGACCCATTTGACCACTCTGGCATTCCCGCCCAAAATTATAGAAATTATCAATATAAAAAGTTTTATAAACACATTCTTTCTTGAAATTTTGAAGACGGCCATAGTCGGTTGGAAACACCTGTTCCCATTCCGAACACAGAAGTTAAGCTTCCGACGTTGTTGGCTGTAGTGGCCGAAAAGCTGCAAAACCATCAAGCTGTCTTTCATATTCTCTTGAAGGTTTTATAAAATATAATTTCTTTGTTAATGGATGAATAAAAAATCTTTATTAAAAGAAGTTGATGGAATTTATGGCAAATATAGGAAAATTATATGGAAAGAAATTCCCAAAAAAACAAAAGTTACATGGAAAATAAAAGAGATAAAATTTGAATCTTGGGATAGGGGTTATTGGGCTGCGGAAAATAATAAGATATTTGTGGGATATGACTATAAACCAAAATCCAAGATATTAACTTCAATAATTCACGAAGCGATTCATCTAAACACAATTAATAAGAAAAATCAAAAAAGATTTAGTAATTCCGAAAAAAATGCTATCACCAGAGAAATTGCTACTTGTATTTTAACTAATTTTATCATTCAAAAAATAAATAAAAAGCTAAAGAAGAAATTCAAGAAAAATAGATTTGATGAGTGGTATAAAAAATATGAAGGAAAATCAAAAGAATTTGAAAAGTTGAGTGAGGATAAAAATTTCTATGAATTTTTTAGTATAATAAAAGAAAGAATATAATGAATAAAAAACTTTCAAAAACAGAAGCTCTGAAAGAAATTGAAAATTTTTTTAAAGACATCCAAGGTAAAACACCGAAGGAAATTAAAAAAATTAAGAAACTTGCGATGTCTTACAATATTCCCTTGAAAGAAAAAAGAAAATTATTCTGCAAGAAATGTTTTGCAATTTATAAAAATCCCAAGATAAGAATAAAAAATAAAATGAAGTCAGTGACGTGTGAGAATTGTGGAAATGTTGGGAGATGGAAGATAGGAAAGATTAATAATTCTTAACTAAACGTATTTCATCATCTTTGAGAAATCCTTTTTCCCTTAAATTATTAATTTGTTCCTTAGAGATTTCTTCAAATCCAATTTTTTTATGTGCTTTAATAGAAGCCGAGTTTGACTTTTTAATAGTCGCGAATAATGTTTTAATTTTATATTTTTTTACTAAAAGATCTTCTGCTTGTTTTACTAATCCCTTTCCTCTGAATTCTAATGCTAAAATAATTTGAACAAAACCAGCATGGGCCGGAAATCTTGCTGGAATAAATCCAATGATACCTATTTTTTTATTATCAACTATAACTGTGTAATAAGTAGCTCTTGTGTCGAGTGGAAGTTTTTTATTATCTGAAATTGATTCATAAAACTCTTTATCAAATTTTTTGAGTTGCATAAGTAATATAAGAATAACTAGATTAAAAAATTAACTTTTCTTAAATCTTCCAGTAAGTTCGATCAAATCTTCGTGGCCGAGGAAAATACTTCTGCAACAAAATCTTTCCAAACCAAGCTCATCCAATACTTTCGACGAAGATTCACCCTGTGCTGTTCTTTTCTTGAATTCTTCCCATAAATGACCAATTGGCTTTCCACATGAGAAACATCTAACTGGAATTATCATAATATTATTCCTTCAAAGTGGTTTAAAAAGTTTTGTATTAGTTAAATTTATAAAATCTAATGAGGGAGAATTTAGACATGGTAAATAAAATAATGAGACTTGGAAAATTAGAAATTGATTTAAAAGAATTATCTAAATTTTTAGTCGGGGCTAAAAAAAATTGCTATGCTGGAAATGGTGAAGAAAAAAGATTATCTGATGGTTCAAAAATCTTAACTTTTCAAGAAGGAAATTTTCATTATGAAGATAATTATGATGGCTTTTATCAAGCTCCTGGAAGAGAATTGGTAAGATGGAAAAACGAAAACGGGCAGAGAATCTGGCAAATGTCTTATTGTGGAGGAATGAATCCAGAATATTTTAGAAACAAAAAATTTAGTGAAGATGTTTTTAGATTTTTGAAAATCGCGCTGGGACGAGTTAGTGAAGAGATGCCTTTTAGAGGACCAGAACAATATGAATGGAATATAAATGGGTGGAATTATAGTTCCAATATAATTGGTGATGTAAAAAGATTTATAGGTAATGAATTTATAAAAGCACCATCTGAAGATATTTTATTTTCATTAGACTTTATTGGGGGTTTATTTACTCCAAAATGAAAAAAACAAAAAGTTTTTTGCCTTTTCAAAATAGGAAGTTTTTAAGATGAAAAATAAAGAAAACAAGAATATAATTGAATTAAGGAATGTTGCAAGATATTACGAGATGGGAGAATCTTTAGTTAAAGCTCTTGATTGTGTTGACATCAAAATTGAAGAGGGAGATTTTGTAGCAATTATGGGGCCGAGTGGAAGCGGGAAATCAACGAGCATGAATCTAACTGGAAGTTTAGATTATGCAACGCACGGAGATATTTTTCTTGATGGAATAAATATTGAAAATATGACTGAATCTGAGCTTGCACAATTAAGGGGGAAGAAAATAGGATTTATTTTTCAGCAATTTAATCTTATTCCAAATTTAACTGCAAAAGAAAATGTTATGCTTCCAATGATGTTTCAGGGAATTGACATTGAAGAAAGAAAAGAAAAAGCAGAAGAAGTTTTGAAAATGGTTGAACTTTCTGATAGGGTGGATTTTTATCCTAACCAACTTTCGGGAGGACAACAGCAAAGAGTTGCGATTGCTCGTGCACTTGCAAATAATCCAGAAGTCATTCTTGCCGACGAGCCAACAGGAAATCTTGACACGAGAACAGGAGAGATTGTTATGAAATTCTTGAACAAATTAAATGAAGAAGGAAAAACAATAATCATTGTTACTCACGACCCAAATGTTGCAAGAAACCATGCTAAGATAATTTACTCTTTAAGGGATGGGAAGGTTGAAGCTGTGGAAAAAAAGATGAATGGAAAGTGGAAGAAAACTTCTATGAAAGAATGTGTCCCAAAGAAATAATGTTTTTACTTTAACGGAGTAACAATAATAAGATTTATAAATACTAAAATATATGAAAAAATATGGAAATGAAAACTAAAACAATAATCGCAATAGCAATCTTATTGATTTATGTAGCAAGCATAATTTCATTTGCATCTGCAATTTTAGTTGATGCTGATTATATTACAATTTATCCTGGAGAACAGGGAAATGTGAAAATTAAAGTAGAAAACAATGAGAATTTTGACATTGAAAGTGTTTCAGTTGGAATTGTATTAAGTACTGTAACTCAAACAGGAGAAATTGTTTCTCTTCCATTCAGTGTTGTTGGAAGTTCTGAAAAAAGTTTAGATGATTTAAATGAAGATGACGATGATTCTGCAACATTCACAATAAAAGCTTCAACAGATATAAAACCAGGTGATTATAATATTCCTTATGTTGTTAAATACACTAATATTGATACAGAGGAAAAAGTTCAAAAGCAGGGTAGTTTTGGAATAAGAGTTTCTGCTAAGACGGATTTAGATTTTGGTGTTGAAGTTAACGGGGCTAATACTGAATCTGCAATTGTCGGACAGCAAGGAAAAATTACCTTAGAAATAATTAATAGAGGTTTAGGAGATTTAAAATCTGTTTCAGTCGTGGCGACTCCGAATGGTTATGATTTAATCTCAAAAGAAAAAGTTTTTGTTGGAACTGTTAGTGCGGAAGATTCCGACACGATTTCATGGGATGTTTTATTCAAAACAAAAAATCCTACATTGAATGTTGTGATAACTTATAATGATTTTGACAACAAGGCACAGACAAAAACAATTAGTTTACCTTTGCAAGTTTATACTCGGCAAGAAGCTCTTCAATTAGGGTTAATAAAGAAAAGTAATACTGGAATTTATGTTGGTGTTATTATAATATTAATAATTGTTTGGTTTGTTTATAGAAAAATAAAAAAATCTAGAAAAAAGAAAGCAAAAGAGCAAGGGAGAAATTGAATATGGAAATATCTCAAGAATTTAGAAACCAAATTAAATCAAGTTTATTAAGAATAGTTTTACTTACTTCCGTAACTACTGTGGTTGCCATAGGTATCTCTAAATATCAAAATAAGGAAAAATCTCAACAAAAATCAAAATTAATTCAAAAAGTTCGATCACCTCCTCCAACACCTACTGTTTTTAGAAATGATAATGGAACGACAAATACTATTTATGCTCATAGAGATGCTAAAGGACAACTTTATTTTGATAATAATCCATCTACAGATAGTTTAGTTGAAAAATATGAATATGATTGGAGGTAACTCCAGATGATTCTCGATTATTTTAAACTCGCCTTGGGAAATTTGAGGCATAGAGGAATTAGATCGTGGTTGACAATTCTTGGAATCTTTATTGGAATTGCTGCAGTTGTTGCTTTGATTTCTATGGGAGCTGGATTAAAATCGGCAGTCATAGGACAATTTGGAGCGCTTTCGGTAGATAAACTCACAATTCAAAATAAGGGAACTGGATTTGGACCTCCAGGAAGCACAGTTGTTGAAAAATTAAATAATCATGATATTCAAATTATAGAAAATGTTCGGAGAGTTGATTTAGTTATTCCGAGATTAATTCGAATTGCCAAAGTAGAATATAATAAAATTCCAACTTATACTTACATTACAGATCTTCCAGATACTTCGAAAAAAATGGATTTGGTTTACGAATCTTTTAATGTTATGGTCAGCGACGGAAGATTATTAAGGCCAGATGATAGTGGAAAAATTTTAATTGGAGCGGATTTTGCGAAAACAAAAACTTTTGAAAAAGATTTAGCTGTTGGAAAAAATATACAAATTAATGGAAAAGATTTTCAAATTATTGGAATCTTAGAAAAATCAAGTAGTCTCCAATTAAATAATGTTATTTTAATGCCGACAAAAGATTTGCAAGAACTTTTAGGAATTAAAGACGAATGGGATTTGATTGTTGCACAAGTTCATGATAAAAATAAAATTCAAGAAGTTGCAAAAGATATAGAAAATGCACTAAGAAAAGACAGGAATGAAAAAATTGGTGGGGAAACTTTCAGTGTTCAAACTCCCTTGCAAGCACTTGGAGCAGTTAATACTATATTAAATATAATTAATGCAATTGTCGTCGGTATCGCGATGATTTCTCTTGTTGTTGGTGGTGTTGGAATTGCAAATACGATGTATACTTCAGTTATAGAAAGAACAAAAGAAATTGGAATTATGAAAGCAATTGGAGCTAAGAACAAAGATATTTTATGGATATTTTTAATTGAGTCTGGTTTGCTCGGATTGGTTGGTGGAATCGTAGGAGCATTGATAGGTTTGGGGGGAGCAATTGGAATTTCAAATATTGCAAACAGCGCGTTAGGAAATGATTTATTTAAGGTAACAGTTTCTTATCCATTATTATTTGCAGCAATTTCATTTTCATTTATTCTTGGAATTATCTTCGGTGTTTTTCCTGCTTTGCAAGCAAGTAAATTAAAACCAGTTGAGGCGTTGAGAAAATAAAATGGAAGAAAGGACAACAATTCAAGGAAAATTAGAATTAAAAATTCGTGGAGAAGGTGTTTGTGGAGAATTGGAATTAACTTATATGCCCATTGAAAATATAGAAGGAGCACAAAATATTAATTGTACAATGAAAACAACAATAAATGCAAGAGATTATTTGAGTTTAGCAAAAGATGTAAATAATATAGTTAGAGGGTTTGGATGTTCTGTTGGATTAAGGAATACAAAATATGATTTACAGGTAGTAGGGGATAAAAAAGAATTTGAGCAAGAAGATATAGATTATATTGCGGAGTTAATAAAATGATCTCCGATTATTTTAAAATTGCAATAAAAAATTTGAAACAAAGAAAACTTAGAAGTTGGTTGACTATGTTGGGAATTTTTATTTCGATTGCAACAATATTTACTTTGATAAGTTTGTCTCTTGGTTTGCAAGGCGCGATTAATGAACAATTCCAAATTTTAGGTGTGGATAAATTTTTTATTATGCCGAAAGGACAATTAGGTGCGCCTGGAACTGGCGGGGCTGTTGAATTAACATTAAAAGATGTAAATGTCGTCGAGAAGACTTCTGGAGTCAAGGACGTTACTTATGCTACTGTAGCAAATGCAAAAGTCGAATTTAATAAACAAACAAGATATATGATGGTTGTTGGACTTCCCACAGATAAAATAGAATTATTTAAAGAATCTACCAGTCTAAAGATTGAAGATGGAAAATTTATTGAAAAAAGTGTAACAGGAAAAATTGTTTTAGGATATGATTACAAATATGGAAATATTTTTGGAAAACCCATTATTGTTGGAGAAATCATTTTAATTAACGGACAGAAATTTAGAGTGATTGGAATCTTAGGACAAATTGGGAATCCCCAGGACGATAAAAATATTTATATGTCAATTGACGATGTGAAATCTGTATTTAATACCAGAGATAGAATTGATGAAATAATTATTCAAATAAATTATGGAGAAAATATTAAAGATGTTGCAAACAAAGTTGAAGATAAATTAAGAAAATCGCGAGGTGTGACTGAAAAAACGCAAGACTTCAGTGTTTTAACCCCGGAAGAACTTTTACAAAGTTTTGGAAATATTCTTACAATAATCACTGCCTTTTTAGGGGGAATTGCGGCAATATCTTTAATTGTCGGGGGAGTTGGAATCACAAACACAATGTATACTTCAGTTATAGAAAGAACAAAAGAAATTGGAATTATGAAAGCGATTGGTGCAAAAAATAAAGATATTTTATGGATTTTTTTAATTGAATCTGGTTTGCTCGGACTTGCTGGAGCAATTATTGGTGTTGTCTTGGGTTATGGATTAAGTAATGGAATAGTATATATTGTAACTAATTTATATAATACAAATTTATTACAAGCAGCGGCACCGATTTATTTAATTGCCGGCTGTTTAGCATTTGGTTTTTTAATTGGCGCAATTTCCGGAGTTTTACCTGCGTGGCAAGCATCAAAAACAAATGTTGTAGATGCATTGAGATACGAATAGAATTTTATAATTAAATAAAAAATTATACAAAAATTTAAAAACCAAATTATTTTTACAATTAAACTAACTCTATAAGGAGATTTTTAAAATGACAAAAAAATGTGTTTATTGTGATTCAGAAGTTCCTGTGGATAGAGCTATGCAAATCTGTGATAGATGTGGGGTTGGAGTTTGGGGACGTAAACAATGGGAACATATAAAGCAAACAACTAATGAGGCACAAGATAAGGGGGATTTATGCTCAACAAATATGGCTCCTGATTTCTTGAATAAGAAGTTGATAGAATAACAAAAGATAGTTTTTTAAATAGAATTTTTCTGGCTTATTTATGGTTATAGAGAATAGTAAATTCTCTATCCCCACAAAATTTAATAAACACAGAATAGGAAAATTTTATGGTTCAAAGAAAAAATGTTAGGTCTAGGGGAAAATTGCAATTCAGCAAATATTTCCAAGAATTTGAGAAGGGAGATAGCGTAGCAATTAATAGAGAAAGATCAATAAATTCAAATTTTCCAAAAAGATTGCAAGGAAGAACTGGAAAAATCGATGGAAAAAAAGGGAGAGTATATATAATTAAAATCAAGGATCTTGAAAAAGAAAAAAAATTTTTAATAGAACCTATACATTTAACGAAAATCAAAAATCAATAAAAATGAAAAAAACAAGAAGTTTTTTGCCTTTTAAAAACGGGAAGTTTTCAAAATGATGAAAATAAGAAATTTTCAAACATGTCAGAAATCCTCACGAAAAGGGATTTCTGAACACCTTCCAAATTTTACAATTTGGAAGTTTAAACACTTACGCTACACGGCGTCACGGAACCGTGTTCAAATATGATAAAAAATGCTGAGCCAGTGAGCATGGCTGAATCGCTTGAATATGTCAAGGAAGACAAAGAAGGCAACGCAGAGATAATTGGATTTATAAAAAAATTCACTGCATTAAAATCTAAGGAAGCGAAGGAATTCAGAAAAAAAATTCAGGATTTAAATTTAATAAAAGTCAAACAAGATTATGTTGTAAAGATAATTGATTTAATGCCTGAAAGTACAGAAGAATTAAATAAAATTTTTGTCGATGTGAGTTTAGATGAGGATGAGTCAAAAAAAATACTTGAAATTATCAAAGAATTCAAATAATGAAAAAATAGATTTTTTCAATCTATTCAAATTTAAAAATAGAAATCCAAAATTTAAATATAAAAAAAATGGAAAAAG
Organism: Candidatus Pacearchaeota archaeon; assembly: GCA_041648455.1. GTDB lineage: Archaea > Nanobdellota > Nanobdellia > Pacearchaeales > GW2011-AR1 > JBAZOZ01. Next base: position 47,468 of record JBAZOZ010000001.1, read on the forward strand.
AAGAATATGCAATAGTGCTAGAATATTTACTAAATGGTTATCCGCTAGAAAGAAAAATGATGCCCATAGTCCAGGCAATAGGAGAAAAGAATTTGATTCTTCTAGAATTAGTTCCGAGAAAAGGAATTTCTTTAGAAATTGGTGAAAAGGTTTATATAGGAGAAGGTAAGAGAGATAAAATATATTATATCCTTGGAAGACTTCATAGAGAAAAACTCACAGAGCAAGCGAAGGAACAATTACAGGAATTTATTGCAAAAACAATTAGCGAAAATGAAAAAAAATTTATTGAGTTTTATAACAAATCGGAAGCGATAAATAAGAGAGTTCATCAGATAGAATTGATTCCCGGAATGGGTAAAAAACATATGCAAGAAATTATAAAGGAAAGAGAAAATAAGGAATTTGAAAGTTTTGACGAAATGAGAAATAGAATTCCTAATTTGCCCGACCCAGAAAAAGCAATAGAAAAAAGAATAGTACAAGAACTAATAAATATGGAGAGATTCAATCTTTTTGTAAGATAAAAAATGAAAATAAGAAATTTTCAATCACGTCAGAAATCCTCTAGATTTCTGAACGCCATCCAAATTGTGAAATTTGGATGTTTAAACACCCACACAACACGGCGTCACAGACCCGTGTTTAAATAAAATGGAAATAAAAAACCAACTCGTAGAGGCAAGAGAGGATAGGGTAGTTAGAATTATGTCAAAAGATATAGAAGGTAAAATGAGTGTTTATTCTGGATTAGCAAAAATAAAAGGAATTTCATGGGGTTTTTCAAATGCAATATGTAATTCATTAGGACTTGATAAAAAAAGAAAAATTGGGTTGTTAAGTACAGAAGAAATAAATAAAATTTCTGAATTTATAAAAAATCCGAAAGTTCCACCATTTTTATTAAATAGAAGAAAAGATTTTCAATCTGGAGAAGACATACACCTAAATGGGAGCAATCTTGAATTACAACAAGAATTCGATATTAAAAGATTGAAGAAAATAAAAAGTTATCGTGGTTTAAGACACATGAGTAACCTTCCCGTAAGAGGACAAAGAACAAAAAGTCATTTTAGAAAAAATAGAAGAAAAGGAAGTGGAATTAAAAAGAAAGCGAAGAAAGAAGGAGAGGTAAAAAAATATGAAAAAAATTGAAAATTTTTTGCCTCTTAAACTTGGGAAAAGTTCAAAATACAGAAAATCAGGAAAATTTTCTGTCTCATTAAAAATAGGAAATTTTTAAGATGAAAAGAAAGCATAAATTATATTCTAGGCCGAAAAGACCTTTTGATAAAAAAAGAATTGAAGAAGAGGCAAAGATAAAGGAAGAATTTGGCCTAAAAAATAAAAAGGAAATTTGGAAAACCGAGGCTAAAGTAAAATTAATAAGAGAAAGAGCGAAAAGAATTATACATACAAATCAAGATGAACAAAAAAGTTTTTTTAATAGATTAAATAAAATCGGAATAAAGGCAAATTCAATTGCAGATGTTTTATCCTTAGATAAAAAAGATTATCTAAAAAGAAGGTTACAGACAATTGTGTTTAGAAGGAAATTAGCAAATACAATAAAACACGCAAGACAGATGATTGTTCACAAAAATGTTTTAGTTGATGGAAGAGTGATTAATTCTCCTTCTTATATTGTTCCAATTGAATTAGAAAACAAAATAAATTTAAAAAAGAAAAACAAAAAAATAAATTCTGAGGAAATTAAAAAATAAAATGGATGAAGAAGATAAGATAGAAAATGAAGCAATAAAGAAGAAAAAGAAAGATATTGAAGCAATAGTGCATATTTATACATCATTTAATAATACAATTGCCCATGTTACAGATATGTCGGGTAAAACAATTGCGAAAGTTACGGGAGGGCAAATCACAAAGCATGACAGATTAAAAGCTAATCCAACAATTGCTATGTTTATTGCAAAAAGAATTTCAGAGATTATAAAAGAATCTGGAATTAATTCATTGTATGTTAGAATTAGAGCGAAGACAGGAAATCCTGCTCCCGGACCTGGCGCTCATGCAATAGTAAAAAGTTTGTCGAGAGAGGGATTTAAAATTTTGAATATATCTGACACAACTCGAATGAAGCGTGGGGGGCCAAAGAAAAAAGGGGGTAGAAGAGGCAGAAGACCATAAGTTTAAGAATAAAGATTAATAAAAATTAAAATGGATAAAAATCAAAGGAAAATTGTTGAAGGACTAACATTATTAGTTGATATAAATTTAAATGAAGTTGAGCTCGTGCTTAAAAAATATTTTAAAGACATCCCTATTTGCGAGGATGGACCAAATATCTCTGAATTATATCTAGCATCAGAAGTATTAAATGTTATTGATGGTGTTTCATACTTTCCAAAAATGGAAAGAGAAAGGTTAAATAAAAGATATTGTGATTTATCTGACAATGCTCATCAAAAACATATTCGAAGTGTTCGTATGGAGGTTACTGCTTAAATTACAATGAAACTAATAAATAAAAAAAATAATCAAATTGTTTTCAGGGCAGAAATTGGAGAGACAATAGCTAACTCTATAAGAAGATATCTAAATGAAATTCCTATTCTTGCAGTTGACGAAGTTGAAATTTTCAAGAACGATTCTCCACTTTACGATGAAACTATTGCCCATAGAATTGGTTTTATTCCATTAAAAATGGAAAAAGCATCTAAAGAAGAAAATTTAAAATTAGTCTCCAAAAAAGAGGGGATTGTTTATTCCGGAGAAATGCATGGAGCAATAAAACCAGTTTATGACAAGATACCAATAACTTCATTAAATAAAGGACAAGAAATGGAAATTATCGCAAATACCAAATTTGGAAAGGGGAAAGAACATTCAAAATTTTCTCCGGGATTAATGTTTTACAGAAATGTTTTGGAGATAAAAATGGATAAGAATTTCCAAGATAAAATAAAAAGAGTTTGTCAGAATTCAGAGATTAAGGAAAAAGGAGACAAGATAATTATTATTGATGATAAAGAAAAAGAGATTTGTGATGTTTGCGAGGGTATTTGTGAAAAAGTTGGAAAGAAAGCAGAAGTAGAAATTAAAGATGAATTGATAATCACACTGGAATCTTTTGGACAATTGAGTGTTGAAGAAATTTTTAAGAAAGCTGTTGATGAATTGAAGAAAGACCTTTCCGATATTTCTAAAAAGATATAAAAGATAGTTCTAAAGAAATTGAAGTTATGAAAAGATTATTAAATAAGATTTTATTAGATTAATTATGAATTTTAAACTAACATTGTGGAAAAGTATTGTTTCTTTAATTATAGGATTAATTGTAGATTTTTGGGTTAACTTTTATACTATCTGTCTAACAATAGTTGGACCTGCTGTTGGAAAAGGTAAATGCTCAACTACTTTTGAAGCAATGTCTAGTGTATCTGGAATAATCATAGTTATTATTGTATCTATAATCATTTATTTTATCTGGAGCTTATTTGAAAAGAAGAGAAAATGAACTTTAAACCGACATTGTGGAAGAGTGTTGTTTCTACATTGATTGGATTTATTGCTAAAATATTATTCATTTTTATTTATACTATTTCATCAGTTAAAGGTGCTGTAGAGCATAATTCTTTAATTTATAAATTAGGGGTATATGATGTCAAATTTCCAGAAATTTTTATAATTACAATTGCATTAATAGTTTATATCATCTGGAGTTTATTTCAAAAGAAAAAGTAATCCCATCTAATAGAAGGTTTTTTAAGATATTTATTTCTTGTATTTTTGTTGTTTAGGCGGGCGTGCCGGAGTGGTCAAACGGAGCAGACTCAAAATCTGTTAGCTTAGTGCTTGCGAAGGTTCGAATCCTTTCGCCCGCATTTTTATTTCATCATTTTAAAAACGAAGATTTTATAAACCATTTTCCTCTTGAATTTTTATCTGCGAGTTAACGCGTTCAGCAGAGAAAAATATTTCTCTGTTTATTTAAAATGAAATCAAAAACCAGAATAGAAAAACAAACAAAAAGAAAAACAAATCCCAATTTAGTTGAAACTATTAGAAATGCTAGAAAAAATAAAAAATGGCTAGAAGTGGCTGGTTTGCTTTCCAATTCAAGAAAAAAAAGGGCAGAAATTAATTTGGACAGAATAAATAAGGAAGCAAAAGAAGGAGATATTGTTGTCGTTCCGGGAAAAGTTTTGTCTCAAGGGGAATTAACTAAAAAAATAAAGATTATAGCATTTGGTTTTTCAGAAAATGCAAGGGAAAAGATATTAAAATCAAAAAGTGAATTAAATTATATCTATGACGAAATTAAGAAAAATCCAGAAGCGAAAGGAGTTAAGATTTTAAAATGAAAAAAACAAGAAATTTTTCACTTTTTCAAAATAGGAAATTTTTAAAATGAAAATAATTGATGGAACAAATGCTATATTGGGAAGGCTTGCGAGTTATGCTGCGAAAGAGGCGCTAAAGGGTGAAGAATTAGTAATCTTAAATTGTGAGAAAATTATAATCACAGGAAATAAAAAAAATATTGAGAAAGAATTTCAGGAAAAACGAGATCGTGTGGGTAGTGGACAGAAAGGACCGAAAATTTCAAGATCATCGGATAAGATTGTTAAAAGAACCATAAGGGGCATGGTTGCACATAGATATAAAAGAGGTAAAGATGCACTAAAAAAAATAAGATGTTATGTTGGAGTCCCAAAAGAATTTGAAAACCAGAAAAAAATAATAGCTGGAAAAGAAAAACCAATTAAATTTATTAGTGTAGAAGGCATTTCAAAATGAAAAAAATACAAAAATCAGAGATTTTTGTCCTTACAAAACAGGAAATTTTGAAAGTAGGAAATTTTTTACCTTTTAAACTTAGGAAAAATTCAAAATGAAAAAAACAAAAAGTTTTTTATCTTTTACAGAAATTTCTAATTTCTGTTCTTACAAAACAAGAAGTTTTGAAAGTAAAAACAGGAAGTTTTCAAAATGAATGAAAAAATATTTACTTCTGGGAAAAGAAAAACTGCTGTTGCAAGGGCGAGAATTTTAGAAGGTAGTGGAAAAATTAAAATAAATAACAAAAACTATTTATCTCTTCAAAAATTTGATAGGCTGAAGATAGAAGAACCGATAAGAATTGCGGAAAGAGTTCTTGGAAAAAAGAATTTTGATGTTTTCATAAATGTGCGTGGTGGTGGAGAAAAAAGCCAGATTGAGGCTGCTAGATTGGCTTTGGCTAGGGCAATATTAAAATATACAAATAACGACAAATTAAGAGATGCTTATAACGATTACGATTGGTCTTTATTGGTAGCTGATGTAAGAAGAAAAGAGCCTTACAAGCCCGGAGATTCTAAAGCAAGAAGTAAAAGGCAGACGAGTTATAGATAATTAAGAATTTTTCTTGATATAGTAAAGTAAACCCTGAAACTTAACATAAAAGACTATCTTAAAATATAACTCAATCATCGGAAAATTAAATGAATAATAAATTACTATTTTCCAATAATTTCGCTACTCCTATCGTCGCAAATTGATAAAATTAAACTAATGATAAAAACATCGCCGATAATTATAATTAAAAGTTGTTTCTTCAATTATCAATCTAAAAAATATTACGAGTGAAGACGAGTGTAAAATGTTAAGTTATGAACTTGACTTAACAAATAGCAAAGTTATTAAATAATATTTTAGTTAGTTGATTATGAAAAAAGAGAATAAAAGAGGTTTATTAAAAAAATCTAAAGTTCGAAGAGAAGCCCTAAGTCGTGCAGATATATCTCTTAACGAAGGAAATGCGTGTTTGGAATCTGCTGAAAAAATGTCGAAATATGCAGAGGATTCTGAATCAAAAAATGAAAGAAATAAATTTCTTAGTAGAGCCAAAAGCTATCATAAAAAAGCAGATAGTTATATTAATGCCGCCAAAAAATATGAAAGGGTTGGTAGTGGTGAAGGTGCATTTAAAATAGGAAATTTAAAAAAAACAGCTTCAGCATTAACAGCAATTATTGGTATTCTTATTGGGTTTTTTATATTGGCACCACAAATTAATGGAGCAGTTATTGGAGTTGTTAATTCTTCTCAAAGTTTTTTAGGAGTTATTGCTCTTTTTATTGGATTTATTGGAATGTACTTATTTTTTAAGAAGAAATAGTTAATTATTAGACTTATTCTTGAAATCATGGAAAGATTTTTAAACTAAAAAAGAGTTAATAATATATGGGTAAGGGATTAGCAATAACTGGATTTATACTTTCATTAATTTCTTTGATTATTTCTTCGATTTTGTTTTTTGCGGCATTATCTATAAATTCGAATTGGGGGTTTATTGGTCTTAGTTTTATGGAGTCTAGTTTTATTTTAGTTATAGTTTTGATAAATTTATTATTAGCTATTATTGGATTTATTATAAATTTGATTGTTTTAATAAAGAAATTGGAAGGAAAAAGTTTTGCTATTGTGGGGATAATTTTTAATCTTTTAATGGTGATGTCGAACCTTATTCCTCCAATTGCCAATTAGATTATAATTATTCTATAATTTTTTACTCAATCTTTCAAGTTTATTCTGAACGTGATTAAATAGGGTGGATGATACTATAGGTTGATGATTGCCGGGATGAATCATGCCGTTAAATTTTATCTTTCCTATATAGGTAAAGTTTTTTAATATTTTCTTTAATCCGTTAACCGAAAAAGTGTGTTTCTTTGCTAATTGGGTTAAACTTATATTTGTTGTGAGAAATTCTTCGAAAATCTCTTCAACTTCCCTATAGTTTTCAGCAGGAATAAGTCTCCCTTTTTCTATTTTATAGCCGAAAGGGACTCTGGACATTAATTCACCCTTCTGGGCTTTTTGAATCATCCCTTTTTTCTGGTTCTCTCCAAAAAAAACCAAGTGTTTTCTAAATGTCTCTAACATAACTCCATCAACCTTTTCATTAAGATATTCCTTAAAAGAATCTTCATTATCTGGAGCAAATTTAAAGCAAATAACACAAAGGGGGTGGTTATATTTCATTTTTGTCTCACATTCATAACCACATTTTGAACATTTTGTTTTTTCTGACATTTTGAAAATTTTGTTTCTTTAATTTTGAGATATCCAAGAATTCTTAATTCTTGGTATTTTATACAACCTTTACCTCTTTTTTCATTAACTCATCTAATGGAGATTTTATCTTTTTTAATTCTTCTGATGATACATGAGCATAGATCTGAGTAGTGGACAAATCTGCATGTCCTAAAAGCTCTTGAATTTTCCTAATATCAACTCCATTTTCTAAGAGATGTGTTGCAAAACTATGCCTTAAAGTATGACAATGTACATCTTTTTTTATGCCTGCTTTTTTTGAAGCTTTATTTACAATCTTCTGAAGATTTCTTGAAGAAAGTTTTCCTTTTGGTCCTGTAAATAAATATTCTTGGTTTTCTTTTTTTTGTTGCACTATTTGTTTTTTCAAATCATTAGATAAGAATTCGGGTATATTAAACATCCTATCTTTTTTTCCTTTTCCCTGCCTTATAGTTCCTATTTTCTCCTCAAAATTTAATTCTTTCATTTGTAGGTTAACAAGCTCAGAAACACGCAAACCAATTGCATACATTAAGGAAATCATTAGTTTAGATTTTTTATTCTCTGTAGCGTCGATAATCATAGTAATTTCCTCTTTTGTTAAAACTGTAGGTAACTTTTTTTCTCTTTTTGGACGTTTAATTCCGGCTGTTGGGTCTTTTCCTAAAACATTACCGTACGCATATTTTAGTGCAGATAAAAAAAGAATTATAGATGTTGATGAATTATTTGAAAGATTTTCTGAAAGATAATATTTTACATCATTACTAGTAATTTCATCAGGGTTTTTGTTTACAAATTTCAAGAATCTTTCATTTGAGTTTAAATAATTTCTAAGAGTGTATGGAGAATTTTTTGATATTCTTAATTCAATCCTTGTCTTTTCTAAAAATTCGTTGGAGGTTAGCTTGTTTTCCATAGATTTTTCCAGAGTTTATTTTTGAATAACTGTGAGTTTGTTTTGAATTGAATTACTTTTATTCCAATCTTCTTAGCTGGAAAAAGATTCCATTTTTGATTATCAATAAATAAGCATTCTTTTGGGGGCAAATCTAACTTCTCTAAGATTAATTTATAGATTTTGGGATTTGGTTTTCTAATGCCAACTTCATAAGATATAACGACCAGGTTAAATTTTTTATAGAGTTTTTTAGGCATTACTGCATTTCTTGAAATAAGCCATTGATCAGACAAAATAGCTATTTTATAACCTATCTGTTTAAGCTTAAACGCCTGTTTGAACAGCTGTTCGTTTTGCTTAAAATTATGTCTATAGGCATCAATAATTATCTTTTCTAATTTCATTGAAGATATTTTGTTATTTTTAGCTATTATTTTTAATGCTTTTTCTCCAGATATTTTTCCTTCTACAGCATCTGAATAGCTAGAATCAATAGAATCAAACCATTGGTCTATAGAAATATTAAGTTTCTTTGCAATATATTCATGGACTCCTTTGGTTCTTTCATGTTTTTGTTTTGGAGAAGGTTTATTTCCTAAAGCCAATACTCCACCTACATCAAAGATTACTGCCTGAATGTCTGAACTCTTTCCTCTCTTCATAAAATGAATTGTACGAACTTGTTTAAATATGTTTTGTTAAAAATTAAAATAAGGTGATTAAATTAAAATTTATTTGAATTAAAATCAATTTTTATATCTTCAGGAAGCTTGAATCCCTTTTGTTTTAATATATCTCTTATTTCTCTTCTAAACTTGAAATCATGAATCATTTTATGATGATTTGGACAAAGTCCAATAAAATTTTCTTCTAAATTATTCTTATTATTTTCATCTAAGTGGTGCAAATCTACAATTTTATCAAACCCACAAACAACACATTTTTCTGTTATTTTTTTATAGAGTTCTGTAGAAATATTATGTCTTTTATTTCTAGACCAATCTTTATTTTTCTGCAAATGAAAAACAAAATTATAGCACCCCGGACATAATCCTTTCGAATGTAATGCCATTTCTCTGCCACAGCGTTTGCAAATCATCTTTTTTGGTTTCCAAGATAATTTCCTGTAACAGTTGAAACAATATCCTTTAGCATGATGTTCTTTTTCCTTTTTGCAGCTAGGACAAATAATCTTCGCGCTCATGAATATGAGAAAAGATTGGATTATAAAAAAAGATGTATTAATTTTGGAATAATAACGTTCGCATATAGACAAAAAGCGAATTACCGACAATACATCTTGTGCGTAGTTTTTTGTGTAGAAGTGATTTTTAGATAATTATAGGGGTATTTTGCATTCTCTTATGGTATTTTCTAGTGATTCTGGTAACTTAGGTTGGGTTTGTGCATCTTGGGATTTTCTCTTGGGAACATACTCTTCATCCTGCCAGTGATCGTTAATTTCCAATAGGCCTTCTCTCCCACTCATGAATTTTGCTAGAATTTGTGGTGAACGAGGGTGGGGTCTCTCCGCTTCTTTCTGATTAAGATATTTTATGTCTAATACCTTATATTCATCATCTGAACAAACAAAGGTACGATCCTTAATTCCTCCAAATAAAGCATAGTCTCTCAATGTTTTTACCATCTTTTATCCAATATTCTCGGGTTTTTAAGAATTTCTATAGAAAAATAGCTATTTTCCTCTCTTTTGTGCACATAGGTTAGGTTCATGCATTAGCCAAAAGGTGATAAAAGAATATTGTTTACACTTAGTAAGCCAAGAATTCCCGCAATAACCAAATATAATCCAACTGCATAACGAAGAAATTTTGGAAATGCTAATATCAAAATACCAACAATTATAGCTAAAATTGCAACAATATTTAAAACAACTGAAATGGCCATATTATTCTATGTGTTTAAAGTTTTTAAATCTTATTATAGGGGGCTTTGTCCGGAGTTCCAAAAATAAAACCGAAAAATAATTATTCTGAAGATAATTAGATGGGATATGTATCAACAAATTATCCCATCTAAATTTAATAATCAAATGGAAGAGCAGTTAATTAAACTTTTCCATGAGTCTGATTTACCATTACATTTTAACAAAACTGGAAATAAGGAATTTACAAATTATCAAAGAGTTTCTTTAATCATTTTATTTCACCGAAGCAAAAAATCAATTAGGGATTTTATCGACGAGGTTTCCGAATCAAAATGGATTTCTTATCTCGGATTGAAGAAAATTCCAAAGAAAAGCACCTTGCATGATTGGTTGAAAATTTTCGACTTGAAAATAATAAGAGAAATTTGCAAGGTGCTTTTGCCGACAGAGATTAAAGTAACTGCAATCGATGGAACCGGATTTGATTCATGGCAAAGGTCGAGGCATTATGAAAAAAGAGCTGAAGAAATAAAACCTCTTCCTAAGATGCCTTATTTTAAAACATGCCTTTTTATCGACGTGGGAACAAAATCAATAATTGATTTTGAAATTGTTCTGCATCATGAACATGATGTAAAAATGGCGGAGAGAATTTTTAAAAGAAATAAACTAGAAAATATTTGGGGGTTGGGAGATAAGGGTTTTGATTCTGAAAATTTGCACGAAATTGCTCGTGCAAATGGAATTATATTTTATGCTCCAGTTCGAAGGATGAATAAAAGAGCATTAAGCAAAAAGAAACCAAAAGGAAAATACCGACGAGAATGTATCGAAGTTCCAGATTTTGCTGGGAAAAGAAGTTTAGTTGAAAATGTGAATTCTGTTTTAAAAAGAACGCAAATTCATTTTCTAAGAAGCAAGAAAGACATTATGAAAGAAAGAGAATTTGGCTGGCAAATTGTTTTATATAATATTAAAAGAAAAATAAAAGTTTCATCTTTAGGAAAAATTCAAACTTTTATTTTTTGGAAATTTAGAATTTTATTTCATTCCTGACAGAGCCTATAGGGTGTAGTTTTTGCAGTATTTTTGATTAATTTCTTTCGTTTTTGAGAAATGTTGTGCACTTAGGTTAACTTAGTTAAAATGTGGTGGAGATTGAGAATATCATTGAAATGTGTTCAGGGAGAAATTTAAGATAAAAAAGAAGTGAAAATAAAAGAGTAAGGAAAAAAAGAATGATTTTATCTTTTCTTTTTACTATAGTTTCTAATAAGTTTTCCTACACCTATTATAAGGACACCTATAGCAATTAACCAATCATTGTACTGAGCAAGTTGATCAACACCTAGCAAAGGTAAGACCAAAAGGACACCAATGATTGTTACAACCCATGCCGTCAATTTTGCCATCTTAACACCCTCCTTTAATCCATATTAAGGGCGAGAATGGATTATAAATCTTTCCAATATTGTGCACTTAGGTTAACTAAGTATCTGTTGGATATATGTTGGAATGTGGAATTATGTGTTGGAAAGAAAGATTTTTTATAGGTGTTTGTTGGTTTTATGGGTGTTTAAATTGGTGTTTAAGATTTTTATCGTCGGAAAAAAATTAATGAGATTTATTTAATTTAAATAGTTAGCTGTATTATTTTGTTGAATTTTGTATTTTTTTAATTAAATCTCTTGGGTTTTATGGGTGTTTAATGGTGTTTAAACAGGCTGTTTTCTATATTTTTTTAGAACAAACACCCAATATTCACACACAAAAACATCGAAAAATATACAAACTGATTCAAATTCCTCGTCGATAAAAATAATCTTCTATCGATGGGCAAAAAGATTTTTAAAGTATCTTTTCTAATTGTTTATATGGTTTGGTGGCTTTTTGGGACTAAAGGAGAGGTTGAACGTGTTGAAGAAGAAACAAAAAAAGGATTTGAGTTAGTAAAAAAAGACATGAACGCCATAAGTGAATGGATTAAACACCTGGATTCTGAAAAAAATATGAATAAAAAAAATATTGAGAGCCTAAAAGAAAGTTTGTCGTCGATAAATGAAGAAATTGAAGGTGTAAAAAATGTTCTTTCATTAATGAATGATCTAAAGCCGAGAGCTAGATTTAAACAAAACAAACAACAACTAGATAAACAGACAGCTGTTTATGCTGTCCAAACAGCTGTCCAAACAGCTGTCCAAACACCAAATTTAGACCAATTTTCTATTACTGAACGGGCAATTATTTGGATCTTGCTAAACAATGAAATGAAATTGAGCTATGATGATTTGGCGGCGATACTTGGGAAAGAAAAATCAACTATAAGGGGACAAATAAACAGCATAAAACAAAAAAGTGAAGGTATGTTGGAAGAACAAATAGAGAAAAATGGCAAAAAGAGAGTATTTATAGCTGAACAAGTCAGGGAAAAACTCTTAAGAAAGCAAAAAGTGAGAGTTAAAAATAATAAAAATATCTAAAAAAAGGGAAAAATAGATTTAAAAAAAGTTTAAATGAGAGTCATGTGGTTTGATTAAGAGAAAAATGAGATAAAGTTTAAAGAAAGTAGTTAGTAAATTTGAAGAAAACCAATTAAAAATTATTCGGTGAAGGGAATAATTGGTTAAATATCTTTTAAATGTAATATTGTTTGCAAAGAAGCTATTTTTTTAAGATTTTTGGAAATGGAAAGACGAATATTTTTGTTGTTTATCTTGCTTTTTTCGAGGGGAATTTCTTTTTTCAGCAATCTTCCAACATAATCCCTAATAGAACTTTCAGTTAGGTTTAATTTATCTGAGATAGATTTATAGTCGGCAAACCCGTGCTCTTCTTCTAGCTGATATATTGTCGAGAAGATTAATAACTCTTGATCGGTTAATTTTTTGAATTTTAATCTAATTTCCTTCTTTAAGGTATCTAAAGAATCCAAGAGGTTATAGGCATTTTCTATTGAATTTTCTTTATTGTGCGAACCTTTATTTATTGATTTGTTTGTCTGTTGGTCTGTCTGTCTGTCTGTTGGAACCCTTTCATTTCCAGTGGAAATATCTAAAATTTGTCCTTTTAAAGAGCTAATATCTGCTGGATGTGCTGGAATTATCTGTTGATGTGCTGGAATTATCTGTTGATGTGCTGGAATTATCTGTTGATGTGCTGGAATTCCTTCTATTTGGAAAATTGGCCTATTTGGAGAATATAATTGTTTTTTATCTTGTTTTAACTCTTCAAGAATTTTTAGAAGATTTGAATTGACTTCTGCTAATTGCTTGATTAATTCTATGATCTCTGACATCTTCTCTCTTGTTTCAATAATGGCATTCTCAAACAAATTGTTCTCTTTTTTTAAATAGTCAATATCTTGCTTAATTTTTTGAAATGCCTCTTTCAGTTGATCTTCTTTCTCCATCAGAATTTAAAAGAATAGAAATATAAAAATGTTGAGATAACAGAATATATACTACAAATTATTGATAACTTTTATAAGTTTGATATGCTAAATTTGAAAGATTCCATCTGGCTCTTCTTATATAAAAATTGCCTTTATTATTTTTCTTTATTTCTATAACTAGTTTTTTTTCTTTTAGTTCTAAAAGGAGTTTTTTTATGAATTCTTCATCTCTCGCTATCCCTTGAGCTATTTGAGAAGTAAATAGGGCTTTTGGTGTAGATCCATATAAAAAAGCCAAGATTTGTTCAAAAATTTTTTCTTTCTTTTTTTCTGAAATCCTCATAAAAAAATAAGGGGATTGTATTTAAAAATATATTTAAAAATATATTCAACAATAAAAAATCAATTTTTTTCTGAATTTTCTGGATTTTTTAGAACGGGCATAGGGATATGATAAGGGAGATTCATTTCCTCTTCAAACTCCAATGCTTTTATAGAAGACTTTCTCATTATGATATTAAACAAAGATATCCTAAAATCGTCGGGAATTTCCTTATTTTCCCATTTTTTCAATAGGTCTTTAGTTATCTTAGAATCTAAAGATATCAAAAGATTTCCTGAAAATTCTATTTTTGCTACTTGTGGTTCGTAATTAATAATATAATTAAATTTAATCCCTAAAAGTTCTTCCTTTGATTTAATCGCTTCTGTTTCAACAATGCTTATATCAGAAATATCTATATTTGTATTAATTTTTAATTCACCTAACTTCTCCGGAAATCTTTCTACATTTATTTTATTAAAATTAAATCCAAGTAATTTCATTTTATTTTGAAAAGATAGATGTTTTTAAGTATTTAGATTATTCGAAAATATTATCCAGACTAAATAATAAATTAAATTAAATCTTCTTCAGAAACGATGACAAAATCACCAATGGCAATTATGGCTGAGTAAGGTATCAAAAATTCATCGGATTTTGTTTTTTCTAAATTAAGATTTTTTGTATAGGGTGTAGGATCTTTGATTACCATATTTATTAATTCTCCCGAACGTGTTTCAAAAGTTACATCCTTAAGAAATCCTAATCTCTTTCCTTCTTTAGTTACAATCATTTTTCCAGTTATTGAACTAAACGGATGTTTTTCTGTTTGCATATATTTTTTAGAAGAAAATTCTTTATAAACTTTTCTGTGAAAATAAGTAGATTTAAGAATATATATTATTATCGAAATAATTAAGATTTATTAATTTATTGGTCTCAGACCCCTTAGTTTCATGTGGAAATGTTTATAAATTAAATTGAAATTTTTTTCTTATTTTTATAGTTATAAATATTTATATTATAGAGTATATAATAATAATAATAATAATAATAATAATAATAATAATAATAATAATAATAATAAAGATTACAAGGGTTATAATGATGGGTAATTATCAAGATAGTCTAGTTTTCCATAGGAAATTATGGTGTTTTTCTTTTTCAGTAGTTAGAAGGATTTATAAAAAGAAAAACATTTCTCTCGTTGGAAAATTTAATTTTCAAATTTTTTCCATAGGAAATAGACGTGGGGGGTATTATATATATTGTGTAACCTAAACCATTAAATAATCTAAGAGGTAAATTTAAAATAAAGAGGAATGAAATGGCACCGAACATCGATCAAATTTTTGATTCTTTTGATAAGAATAGCGTGTTTAAAGACAAATTTATTTTACAAACAACCTATAAACCCTCGGAAATTCCTCACCGAGATATGCAAATAAAACAAATAGCATCTATTCTCGCTCCAGTTTTGAGGGGAGAAAGAACGAGTAATTTATTTGTTTATGGAAAGACCGGAACTGGAAAAACCTTGTCAATTCAATATGTAAGAGACGAGCTTTTAAAGAGAGCAGAAAAGAATTTAGATTTTAAATTAAAAATAGAATATTTAAATTGTAAACTAAAAAAAGTTTCTGATACTGAATATAGAATTCTTGCAGAACTTATTAAAAAATTAGGAGGAAATGTTCCAATAACTGGACTTCCCACAGAATCGGTTTATAGTAAATTTATTGAACTTATAGATAAAGAAAAACTATTATTGGTGTTAGTTTTAGATGAAATTGATCAAGCAGTTAAAAAAATTTCAGATGGTTTCTTATATAATCTTACCCGGCTTAATTCAGAGTTGTCTAAAAGTCAGATTTGTCTTGTTGGAATAAGCAATGATTTAACATTTTTAGATGAAATTGATCCAAGAATTAGGAGTTCCCTTAGTGAGGAAGAAATTGTTTTTCCTCCATATAATGCTTTACAATTACAAGATATTTTGAATAAACGGGCCAAGGAGGCATTTAAAGAGAATATTATTCAAGATGGTGTTATTGCTAAATGTGCTGCTTTTGCTGCAAGAGAGCACGGAGATGCAAGAAGAGCCTTAGATTTATTAAGGATTGCCGGAGAATTAGCGGAGAGAGATAGTTCACCCAAAATTCTTGTAAAGCATATAGATGAAGCAAACAATAAAATTGAAAGAGATAAGATCTTAGACGTTATTAAAACAGAGCCGAAGCAATTTCAAATAGTTTTATCTTCAATAATTCAACTTTCCGAGAAGCAAAAGGAATTAATTTTTACTGGAGATATTTATAATCTTTATGAAGATATTTGCAGACAAAATCGGTGTGAGATTTTAACGCAAAGAAGGGTTTCAGATATAATTCAAGAATTTGATATGCTTGGAATTATTAATGTTAAAGTAATTTCAAAAGGCAGAGGAGGAAGAATGAGGGAGATTAAATTGGCCATTTCGAAAAATATTGCAGAAAAAGCTAAAGAAATTATTAAGGATTCGTTAAATTATAGTTAATTTTTAATAAGATGGAATTCCTTTTATAATTTAAATTTAGAAAACAAAGATTATCTAAAATCAAAAATTTTATATTAAATTAAAATGGATTCAGAAGAAATATTCAAATTTTGTTTGGAAAATGGACTCTTAGTGGACAAAGAAGTTTTAAAATTGTTCAGTGAATCAGGGGACATAGAATCGGCTAAATTAATTATCCGAAAAATTAAAAATCATACTCAACAAAAAATAATTACAAAAAATCTTTTTTATGAAAATAAAGACAAGGTTAATCAATTCTTTGATGATCTTCCAGAAGAAAATAGAAAAGGTTTAGAAAAATTAAAAATCAAACTTGGGTTGAGTATAGAAATTTCACGTGAAATTTCTACGACGGAAATAAAAAAAGATGTTCAAGAAAATATAGATGGTTCTGTTAGGATCACTACAATGAATCAAAGTTTTAGCAAGAAAATTGAAGTTTCGGATTTTGTCAAATACTTTAGGGGGCGACTAAATGAAATGAAAAGTTATTTGCAGGAAAATTCTCAATTAGATGGACTCACTTCCATAAATAAAATTTCCGGAGAAAAACAAAATTTTTCAATTATAGGGTTAGTTTATGAAAAAAGAATTACTAAAAATAAAAACATCTTGTTAGATATAGAAGATTTGACTGGAAGGGTTAAGGTTCTTATAAGTCAAAATAAAGAAGATCTTTACAAAAAGGCAGAAGATATAACTCTTGATGCGGTTTTAGGTTTTAAGGGAAGTGGGAACAGGGAAATTATCTTTGCAAATGAAATTGTTTTTCCTGATTCAATAATTCAAGAGAGAAAAAAATCTCCATTCGAAGAATATGCTTTATTTACAGGAGATTTGCACATTGGCAGTAAATTATTCATGAAAGAAAATTTTTTGAAATTTATCGATTATCTTAATGGAAAAATTCTCGATACACCTGAAGTTTCTAAAATTAAATATCTATTTATCGTTGGGGATTTGATTGCTGGTGTTGGGATTTATCCCGGGCAGGAAGAGGATTTAGAATTTCCAGATATTGAAAGACAATTTGAAGAAGCAGCAAGGATTTTGAGTAAAATAAGAAAAGATATTAAAATAATTATTTCTCCAGGCAATCACGATGCATTGAGAATTATGGAACCCCAGCCACTTTTCGACGAGAAATACGCCTGGCCACTTTATGAATTGGAAAATGTAGTTCTGACGGGAAATCCGGTTTCAGTCAATATTGGCGCCAGAAAAGGATTTAATGGATTTAATGTTTTGACTTATCATGGTTATTCTTATCATTATTATGCAAATGTTATTCCTAAATTAATTATAGAAAAATCTGTTCATACTCCGGAAAAAATCATGGCTTATCTTTTGAAATATCGTCATTTAGCACCTACACATTCTTCTACATTATATTTTCCTTCTGAAGAAGATCAGTTTATTATCAGAGATATTCCAGATATTTTTGTTTCTGGACACACCCATAAAAGTGCCGTGACATATTACAATAATATTTTGATAATTTCAAGTTCCAGCTGGGAAAGTTTGACTCCCTTTCAGGAGAAGATGGGGAATCAGCCAGATTTTTGCAAGGTTCCGATGTTTAATCTTAAAACCAGGGGAATTAAGGTTTTGGATTTTGAGGGAGAATGAAAATACAAAAATTAAAAATTTTTGTTCTTCCACATGGAAAAGATGAAAATCAAGAATTTTCATTCTTACAAAACAAGAAATTTTGTAAGCAAAAAATTTTCCATGCCATTCAAAACAAGAAGTTTTGAAGGAAATAAGAAGTTTTAGAAGAAATAAGAAATTTTTTATACATCAAAAATTGTTTTTTGCGTAAACTCCCAGTTTTAACTCGTGAGAAAGCAAAAACAATTTTTGGGATGTTCAAGAACTCGAGACACGCCCCGGAATTTATTCCGAGGGTTCTTGACATTTCCAAATCAAGAAAATTTGAAAATGAAAATAGAAGATAGAGTTTATGGAGAAGAAGAAATTGAAGAAGAAGTTTTAATTGATTTAATTAATTGTAAATCTGTTCAACGATTAAGGGGATTGGCTCAATATGGATTTCCCGACGAATATTATCCTAAATGCGGTTTTTCAAGATATGAACATTCTTTAGGAGTTTTAATTTCTCTTCGAAAGTTGGGAGCTGATTTAACTGAACAAATTGCGGGTTTATTACATGATGTTTCTCATACATCTTTTTCTCATGTTATTGATTGGGCAATTGGGAATCCAGAAAAAGAAGATTTTCAAGATAAAAACCATTTAAATGTAATAAAGAATTCCGAAATACCTCAGATCCTAAATAGATATGGTTTTGATTACAAGGTTGTTTCTAGAATTGAAGATTTTCATTTATTGGAAAAGGAAGCTCCGATTTTATGTGTTGATAGAGTTGATTATACCTTAAGAGAAATAGTCTTTGATGGAGATGCGGATTTATCTAAAAAATTTTTATTTAATTTGAAAAATAGCAATAACGATTTATTTTTTGTTGGAAGAGATATTGCTGATGAATTTGGGAGAGCATATGCCAAACTGAATAGAGAACATTGGGCAGGAGTGGAAGCTAGAGCAAGATATTATCTTTTGGCAGATATTTTAAAAAGATCTTTCGAGAGAGGAATAATTACTGAAAAAGATATATACAAAACAGATTACGAATTGATAGATCAACTTTATGAGTTTGGTACTTCAGACATGATTAAGGATTTAACTTTTTTGAAAAGAAAGAAAGTTGCTGTGTCTTGCAATAATGGAAATGGAATTTTGATGAGGAAAAAATATCGACGAGTGGACCCGCAAATATCTGAAGATGGAAGACTAAAAAGATTAAGCGAGGTATCTGAAGATTATAGATTATTTTTAGAGAATGAAAAATCTTTTTTGGAGGAAGCTAAATATATAAAATTTTTAAAATGAAAAAATGAACACCCAAACATATTTTGAAAATATTGAAAGAGAAGTGAGAAATGTTTACGCCATTGCAGAAGAAGCTAAAAAAACCGGGCTGGACCCTGTGGATAAGGTTGAAATTCCATTGGCGATGACAATGGCTTCAAAAGTTGTTAGTTTGATTTCTACGATTTATCCCCAGATGGAAAATTCAGGAATTGACAAAAGAATTTTGGAACTTGAAAAAGAATATGGAAAATTAGATGCGACGGTTATTTTTAAAATTGCAGAAGAGGTTGCGAAACAAAAATTTTGCAAATTCTCTTCGCTGTTGGAAGCTATTGATGCCGGAATTAGAATTGGTTTTGCGTATAATACTTTAGGGGTTGTTTCTTCCCCTATTGAAGGATTCACTCAACTTAAATTAGGAAGAACTAGAGAAGGAAAAGAATATTTTATTGCTTATTTTTCCGGGCCTATAAGGAGTGCAGGAACAACTGCATCTTGCTTGGTTTTGATTTTGATAGATTATCTTCGGGAAATGTTTGGTTTTGCAAAATATGATCCGAGTGAGGAGGAAATAAAAAGATATGTTACAGAAAATGCAGATTATCATGAAAGAGTTACCAACTTGCAATATTTTCCTAGTGAAGAAGAAATAATTTTTCTTGCCAGAAATCTTCCAATTCAACTTGCTGGAGAGCCGACAGAGAAAATGGAAGTCAGTAATTACAAAAATTTGCCGAGAGTGGAGACAAATTATATTCGTGGAGGAATGTGCTTGATTTTTTCGGAAGGGCTTGCACAAAAGGCTGCGAAAGGTTTTCGACTTTTGAGCGGAGCAAAGAAAAATGGAATTAGTTCTACTGGTTTTGATTTTTTACAAGAGTATATTAAATTACATGAAAAAAGAAATCTTGGAAAGTTAAGTTCGGAATCTCCGACATATATAAAAGATTTAGTTGCCGGAAGACCTGTTTTCGGGCATCCTTCTAGGTCTGGAGGATTTAGATTCAGATATGGAAGAAGCAGGGTGAGTGGATTCAGTGCCACTTCTTTTCATCCAGCCACGATGGCAATTACAGATAATTTTATTGCGATTGGGACTCAATTGAAAATCGAGAAACCAACAAAAGGGTGTGCGGCAACAGTTTGTGATTCTATCGACGGCCCAATTGTTAAATTATTTAATGGAAGTGTTAAAAAAATTAAAGATAAAGACGAGGCTAAGAAATTATACCCGGATGTCGAAGAAATTATTTATCTTGGAGATATTTTATTTCCTTTTTCCGATTTGGCAAATCGAAATGCAAAACTCATCAACCCAGGGTATGTTGAGGAGTGGTGGAATTTAGAGTTAAAAGAAAAGGGATGCGAGGAAAAAATTGATTTTTATAATATTGGGTTTGAAAAAGCAGTTGAACTGAGCAAAAAATTTGAAATACCTTTTCATCCTAATTTTATTTTTTATTGGAGCCAAATTAATAAAGAAGAATTTTTGGGGTTGATTGAATGGCTTAAATTTTCAGTTATTCGAAATGGAAAATTAATTTTTCCTTATACAAAAAACGACAAAGAAAAATATGTCTTGGGAAAAAGAGCTTTAGAGTTAATTGGAGTAGAACATATGGTTGGTATAGAAAATGTTATTGTTGACGAAGAAATTTCCAATGCCCTTTTATTTAATTTGGGAATCGATTTTAATTGTTTTAATAGCGAGGAAATTTTTCTAAAAGATTTCATTATAGAATCTAAATTTTCTTTTGACGATGACAAAAAAGTATTAGAATTTATAAATAATTGTTGTGAACTTGAAATAAAAGACAAGGCTGGAGAATTTATAGGATCTAGGATGGGGAGACCGGAAAAGGCAAAACTTAGAAAACTTGTTGGAAGTCCGAATGTCCTTTTTCCAGTTGGTGCTGAGGGCGGAAGATTGAGGAGCTTGCAGGCTGCGTGCGAGAAAGGAAAGGTGAATGGTATTTTCCCTATTTATTTTTGTGATAAATGTAAAAAAGAAACTATATATAAAATTTGTGAAAATTGCGGTGAAAAAACAAAAAAATTATTTTATTGTAAAACATGTGACAAAAAATCTTTAGAATCTTGCAAAGAGCATACGGGTTTAAGATATGCTAACTTAAATTTGGATATTAATTATTATTTTGAAAAAGCAATTCATGGGCTTGGTTTGTCGAGGGAGGAGGTCCCTCTTTTGATTAAGGGGGTTAGAGGAACATTTTCTGGAAATCACGTTATGGAAAATCTTGCCAAGGGAATTTTAAGGGCGAAATATGATTTGCAAGTTAATAAAGATGGAACAATTAGATTCGATGCAACTGAATTACCTCTAAGTCATTTTAAACCAAAAGAAATTTCAGTTAGTATTGAAAAATTGAAGGAGCTCGGATATGAAAATGATATTTATGGAAAATTATTGAAGAATGAAGAACAAATTTTGGAATTAATGCCCCATGATATTTTGCTTCCAAGTGCGAAAGAATCTCCAGATGAGAGGGCAGATCATGTTTTTATGAAAATTTCCAAGTTTGTCGACGAGGAGCTCTTGAGATTTTATAAATTAAAAAGTTTTTACAATTTGGAGAAGAGAGAAGATCTTGTTGGACAGTTGGGAGTTTGCATGGCTCCGCATAATTGTGCGGGAGTTATCTGCAGGTTTATTGGTTTTTCAAATACCCAGGGACTTTTAGCAAGTCCATACATGCATGCAGCTATTCGACGAGATTGTGACGGAGATGAAGCTGCAATAATGTTGCTTTTGGATGTTTTATTAAATTTTTCTCGAGAATTTCTTCCAGGGCATCGAGGAGGAACGCAGGACGCTCCTTTAGTTTTGAATGCAAAGATTGACGCTGGAGAAGTTGATGATCAAATTTTGGATTGGGAATTTGTTCCTGAAGGAAATTATCCATTAGAATTATATAGAAAAGCCGAACAACGATTTCATTCTTCTGAAGTTAAAATAAAAAATTGCAAATCTATTTTGAAAGAAGGAAAGAACCCGTTTGTTAATTCTGGGTTTACTCATGATACCTCTGATTTTAATGGGGGTGTTGTTTGTTCTTCCTATAAACTTTTAGCGACGATGCAGGAAAAAGTTCAGCATCAAATGGAACTTGTTGATAAAATACGGGCAGTGGATAGTTCAGACACGGCCAGATTGATTATAGAAAGGCATTTTATTCGAGACATGAGGGGTAATTTAAGAAAATTTTCTATGCAACAATTTAGATGCGTGGCTTGCAACGAAATTTTGAGAAGACCTCCATTAACGGGAATTTGTCCTGCATGCGGAGGAAAAATAATTTTTACAATTCACGAAGGAGGAATTAAAAAATATCTCGAGCCTGCGATAGACCTCGCTAAAAAATATCATCTTTCTAAATATATTGAACAAAGTTTAGAATTAACTAAAAGATATATTGATTCTGTTTTTGGGAAGGAATTGGAAAAACAGGAAGCGTTGGGGAAGTGGTTTTAGGCAGAAATTTCAACCTTATATTTTTGACATGCTGTTTGAATATAACTCGAAAATGAAGTTGGAATTTTAATCCCTCTATGATCTAGTTCAATTATCTCTTCTTCTTTATGCAATCCTTTTTTCAAGGCCTTTTTTAATGTTTCTTCAATTGAGCCAACAGTCCTTTCTAGCTGGCCTCTATCTTCATATGTCCATAATTTAGCTGCAACTTCATCTACAATTGCGTCAGGGCATATTTCAACACTAGCAAAAACACCTTGGATTTTTGTTCTTAATTTGGCTTCTTGGTCAAATAAACCTTCTAAAGTATGAATTACTCCCAATTTATCTTTTTGCACTTTTTCCTGATATTTTTTGTCGAGTTCCGCTGGAAGTGTAAGGCCGAGCAAAGCCAAACCATTTGCATATTCTAATTCTCCTGGAGAGGCATGTGTTTTAAAGTATTTTTTTACCTCATCTCCAAAATGAAAATTTATTTTTTCCCTATTTACAAATCCGGAAGGGTAGAGGCTAGGAATCAATCCAATTTTTAATAAATCCATAGAATCTAAGAGAATATCTCCATCTTGAATTTCCCAATATTCTCCATTAATTGGATTATTACTTGTTAAATGTTTTTCAGTTGGAATTGTAAATGTTCCATCTTTTATATTTACTCTAAGTTCTTGTTTTATCTGACCTAATTTAAAGTTATAAATATTTGTCATAAAATTATCTTGTCTAGAATGTGGAAACATGTAATGAATCATACTTTCTTGATGTTTTTCAATCCTTAATACCAGATTATTTATATTTTCATTTACTTGTGATTGAAATATTCTGAAATTATCTGCTACTTCTGGAGAATCCCTTGCATAAATGAGTACAAAATCTCTAATGGGATCTCCTGTTGTTTCTCCTTCTAGAATTCTTTTTCTTAATTCTTGATATTTTTTGGAACTCTCTTCTTTTAGCTTTTCTTCTCTTTTTCCAAGAGTTTGAATTTCAGAGAGTTCTTTTTCGAGTTCCATTTGTTTGAGAAGGAAGAGTCTTTTTTAAGTATGATTGTTCTTCATTGTTATTCAATTCAAAACTATCTTTATTTTAAAGGAATTGTTGATGATAGAGAAATTAAAAAAACTCCAATGAGATTTACATGAATTCCAGGAATTAATCCTGTGAAGACTCCAACAAAAGTTCCTGCAAAAATTGCCAAAAGAATTTGAATGGGCATTTTATTTT
Source organism: Candidatus Pacearchaeota archaeon (assembly GCA_041648455.1). GTDB lineage: Archaea > Nanobdellota > Nanobdellia > Pacearchaeales > GW2011-AR1 > JBAZOZ01. The sequence continues at coordinate 71,180 of JBAZOZ010000001.1, forward strand.
TAAAGAATTTTCGCTTTCTATTTTTATAGAGATTTTACTGCAATTAAATTTATTTTTAATTCATCCAAGAAAATCCAAAATTTTCAATAAATTCAGCAGTTCAATTAAATTTATAAACTTCTTTTTCCTAAAATAATTATGCAGAAAAAGAGTTTGGTAATTCTTAGTTTAGCATTTTTAATGGGTTTTGTTTTTATTGCAAGTATTTTCGCTCAAGATATTTCTCCAGATATAACTCCTTCAACTTTAACAGCTGAACCAACAAATGCAGTTGAACCTGCAACCTCAACAACAGAAACTGAAACATCTGTTACGCCAACAACCGAAGAGGATAAAGTTAATACTTTGGTTGAAGAGGCAAAAGGATTTGATGAAAAATTAAGTGTTGGACCAGGAATAACTCCTGATAGCCCATTATCTTTTATAGATGCTGCTTTTGATGGATTTGCTAATCCTGCTGATGTTAGAGTAGAAAAAATTGCTGAAATGAAAACATTATCTGAAGAGTGCGGTCAAGGAGATGAAAGAGCATGCGAATTTATGAAGAAATCTTTTGAGAGGTATCAAAAATATGCTAACAATTTTGAAAGAGATGTTTCTCCTGACCAAAGAGATAAAGCATTAGAAAGTTCAAAGGCGATAAGAGGAGTTGCAATTAGAGAAATTGCGCAAAATATGCCTGCTGGAGAAAAAGATGAATTTGTTAGAGAAATAGTAGCTGGAGAAAAAGATATTGAAACTGCTGCTGAAATTGCTTCAAGAATATTTGAATTATGTTCACAATTATCAAAATTAGATCCTTCGCAATATTCAAAAGTTTGCAGAGTAGAGGGAGATGCTCCTGACTGGAGAAAAGAACTTGATGCAGATTTGACAGAAGAGCAAAGAACAGAAGCTTTGAAATTTGGAGAGATAATGTCGCAGTGTTTTGAAACTGCAGGACAGCAATGTAAATGTGAAGAAATTGCTTATCCTGATTTTGCTGAAACATGTTCTATTGCAGCGCCTTTAGTAACTGCTTGTGATATTGAAAAAAATGAAGAAGCTTGCAATAAATTAGATAATTTAAAAATGCCTGAACTTCCAGAACATTTGCAGGATATTATGGATAATCTTGAAAGCGAAATGGATGAAGGTAAATATGGCATGTTTCTTCCTAGAGAATGTCAAGAAGCAGGAGCAACTTCACCAGAAAAATGCTCAAAAATTATGATACAAACTCATGCCCCAGAAGAATGTAAACAAGCGCTTCTTGATGCTAATGTTCAAAGTGAAAGAGAAGGAAGAGCAATTTGTGAAAAAATTATGTTTGCAAATAATGCCCCGTCAGAATGTATTGATGCTGGGATAATAAATCCCGAAGAGTGTGGGAAATTAATGTTTAGAGAAAATGCCCCTGAAGAATGCATTGATGCCGGATTAGATGGAAGTGATAGAAATGATCCTACAGCATGCAGAAAACTTATGGAAAGTCATAGAGGACAAGAAGGATGCGCGCCTGGAACAGATTGCAGTGGTCCTGGTGGATATGCACGAGGAACTGGACCAAATATGAAATCTTCAGGAGGCAACTGCCAAGGCATTTCAGATTCTCAGGAAAGGTTAGCATGTTATGATGGAGCAGGAAAATATGTTCAGGAATTTCGTGATGACTTTAAAGAAAATTTTAATAAAATAGATAGGCCTCAATTTGATGAAAATAATCCCCAAGAATTTGAAAATAAATATCCAGATAATTTTAGACAAGATTTTAATCAGGATTTTGCACAACAATATAGTGGAGATTTTAAAGACGGGCAAATGATGTCTCCTGAAGAATTTCAACAACCAGGAACTTTTACTCAACCTCCAACAGAAACACAACCTTCAACAACTACATCAGAACCTCAACAACCAGGAACTTTTACTCAACCTCCAACAGAAACACAACCTTCAACAACTACATCAGAACCTGCACCAAGTACTACCACAACTGAATCTGCGCCAGTTACAGGTGGAGTTATTGCTAATAGCAGATTTTTAAGATGGCTTTGGGGATGATTGAGCAATTTTAATGGTTAATTAAAAGAAGTTATTTTATTTAAATGATTAAGAATTTGTTTGGTTTTGAGAAATATTTTTAAACTATTTTTATTTGTAATTCTCGCTTTGATGTTTACTTTTGTATTTTATCCTATAGGTTTAATTTTTGCATTTGTTGCTTTAGGTCAGATTAAAAAGACTAAAGAAAAATGGAGATGGATGGCATTGGTTCCAATTTGGACGGAGATAATTCTTTTGGTTTTAGTAATTATAGGGGTTGGTTGGGTTGTTATTCGTGGTTTAATTGCTTAAATTTTCTCATTCAAAATAAATATAAAATTATCGTCGGCTCTAAAAAAACAAGAAATTTTTTTGAGCCACAATTCTCAAAAAAGATATAAGAGAATTGTCTGAATCAACAAACATCCCATCATTTGAATTCTCCGAACATCAGAAGATATTGAATAAATTCCTGTTAGTGTTGAAATTATAAAAATTATTGCCCCGAGGAAACCTGAAAAAATAGTTACAATAATTAAAAGAAAAATTAAAACAAATATAGAGATTTTAGAATAATTTATTTTTCCAATATTCTTTGCAAAAAATTTTGAAAGTTTTATCCCAATTATAAATGCCAAAATTCCTGAGATTAAGGAAATAATAAGAATTAAAATTATTTGTTTAGGGGAAATTTTTCCTAGGATTTCTCCAATGAAAACTGCAGAGCCGGTTCTTCCTTTATTTATTGTATAAATTGCTAAGAAACTTAAAATCATCATAAATGGATTAATCAAGCCAAGAGAAAAGAGGAATTGTTTGTTATTTATTTTTTTAATCGATGAGGAGATTACTGCTATTTGACCGCTACCGAGAGCAGGAAGAAATCCTAAAACAGAAGAAAAAAATGTTGAAAAAATTCCCGAAGATATTAATTCTTTTTTTGTAATTTCTATTTTTTTTAAAGAAGAAATTTTTTGTTCAGGAATTTTGGTTTTTTGTTTTATTGAAATTATTAAAGATGACGCACCAAACAATCCAGTTAATAATGGAAGTAAGGGTTCTTTTAATTCTAAGTTTAAAGTTATAACTCCTAGAATTCCGGTAAGGATGAAAACAAATAATGCCGAGAATTTTTTATTTTTTCCTTCTGCGCCGACGAGAAAAATTGAAATAGCAATTAATAAAAAAGGAATTATTGGTTTTACAAATAAATTTAATTTAGGTATGGAAAAAATTAGCAAGGGAGATAATAAAATTATTAAAAAAACTGCAATCAAACTTCCAAGAAGAGTTATCAAAACAGCCTCGTGTGCTTTTCCTTCTTTAAGCAATTCATGACCGGGCAAAATAGATAATTCTGTTCCATCTTGAGGAGCTCCAAGATAAATCGAGGGGATAAAATCTATAAATGTGTGCACTACAGACATAGCGACGATAAAAACCACAAGAATTATCGGGCTTATTCCTAAAAATATCGATGCAGAAAG
>JBAZOZ010000002.1:0-72553 GCA_041648455.1 Candidatus Pacearchaeota archaeon
ATAGATTTTCGGGGCTTTAAAAATCTGGCAAGATTTTTTTGGTTAGGATGCTCAAGGAACAACCACACACTAAAGTGTGTGGTTTTATGTCAAGTTCCTTGACATAAAAAATAAACAAATTCTATTCTAAATTTTAATTTAATAGTTTCGATAATTTTAAAAGCCAAAGACAATTCCTTATTTTAACCCCGCGTAGCTCATGAGGACAACCTTGCGGTTTTCCCTCACACCTTTTCCCCCTTCCGTGAAAGGAAATTAATTCGGCTACGTCGAGGATAACCCCGCGTAGCTCAGTGGCTAGAGCGCTTGGCTGTAGTTAATTACTAAGATGGAGATTCATGTTACATGAAATTCTATGAAATCCCAAAAGTCAAGAAGCAGAACCCGAGAGATCCCCAGTTCGATTCTGGGCGTGGGGATTTTTTTATTTCTTTATAGTGATGACAGATAGGAAAGTTTAAAAATAAGTTTGGTAATGAAATTTTATGATACCGGAAACTATGTATAAATTTAGATTGGGAAATAGAAATCACTTAGAAATAAGTCTGGGTTGTTTTTTTGAGAGAATACCAATTTATGAAACAGTAGAACATGTAGATGGATTTTTTGTATCAAATAATTATAAAGAGCCAATTCCTAAAGAAAGAATAATTAACCCATTAAATCATTTAGAGAGTCCAAATATATCTTACAAAGAAAAAAGAGATGTTCTTAATCATTTTCGAAATGTAATAGAAGAAGTTAGATATCAACTGGAAATAGAAACTGGAAGGGCAATAAATTCATTTAAATTATTAAGTTCTCATGGTTCTGGGAATCAGGGAAAATTTAAAGCAGATTTTGGTTGCATCCATAGTGATCCATTATTCTCCTTTTTACATTCGGATGAAATAGATTTACAAGATTGGGTAGAGAAGAATGATAAAAAATTTGATGCTTTAGCAATTATCGCATGTAATTATCCCAATCCAGTTAAATTAAAATCAAAACATGCAATCATTTATTATCCTTTTGGATTAGCTTCAGAAGATAATTTGCTTTTAGGTGTCGGTTATAAACTATTTATTCCCAATTGAACACTTTTAATCGGGTTAGGGCGTGGGGATAAATGGGGCATAAAGCCCCATATTCTTTTTTAGAATCTAACAGGTTAAATTCAAAATAATTTTCTGAAACTTTGTTTCAGCCCCATTCGATTACTTCAATCTCGTAAGAGTTGAAGTTTCCAAAATTCCGAAGGAATTTTTAGAACCGAGAGATTTTGTGGTAGAGACAAATTTTAATTTATTATTAACTCGTGCGAAGTCGCGAGTTGGGCGCGGGATTTTTTTATTCTTCTTCCTTTGATTGTTCTGCTACGAGGAAAGCCCTGTTTGATTGGACTTCTTTTATTTTTCCGTTTCTTTCGTAAAATGCAGTTGCTGGAGGAAGTGCGAATTTCCCAAGGATTCCGAGTTTAGAATAAATTATGTAAGATATCATTCTTGTTTCACCCTCTTCGAACTTTTCAAAATTCCATTCTATCCTTTTTGTTCTTTCATCTACTCTTGTTGGTGGTGGTCCGGAAAATCTATCGTGAATCTTTACAAGAGAAGGCAATTTATCGACAATGTTAACTCTTTCTACAGATTTTTGCGCGTTTATAATTAAAGATACTTTTAATGCAAACTCTCCACCCTTTGTTCTGACAAAATTGACTTTTTTCTTTAACACTAAATCTGTTGTAGAAATTCTTTTTACCACTAAAACTATAACTACAATAAAGATAATAATCAGCAAGGGGAAAAGCCAATTTGTTTTTACTTTTATAATCAGCGTCTCGCCGGGTTTTATCGCGTTTTCCCAAGTATAGGAAACTGTCATGCCTTTTCTTTCCACAATATCTGGTTCTGGGCTAAAACTTGTGAAAAGCCTAGAGATAATATTCTTCTTAATTTGTGTTTCTGATTTTTGTATAACATTTCCTTCATTTTTCTTTTCAATTATTTTTGTTGTTACGACCCAGCCATATTCTCTTTTTGTTGTTACAGCAATATCTTTCTCGACGAAATTTATATCCCCATTAATTTCCGTATTTATTTCACCAACATTTATTTCACCTTTTAAAGTATAATATCCAGCGACTAACTGCTTGAAATCTTCCTTGTTCAAATTTATATCAAACTCTTTTTTTTCATACGAAGATAAGGAAAATGATTTTTCGAGCTTAAAGAACGGCGAAGAAATTTTTGCGTTGATTTTTTCAAAATTAAAATTCTTTCTATTCTTGATAAATATTTTTATAGAATTTGATTCGGGGTTTATGTCGTCGGCGCCGATTTCAAAAGCATCCTTTAAATTAATTATTTCAAAAGTTAATTTTTCTTCTTGGTCTTGAGAGTCATGTCCTTTAATGAAATATTGAAGAGTGTAATATCCTAAGTAATTTGAAAGATCTCTCGGATAAACTTTGAATTTTATTTCTTTTGTTTCTCCTGATTTTATTTGAATCGGTTCTTTTGGAAACATATCAAATCCGAAAAGATTGTAAAATGTAAATTCGTCCGTTGCTCCTGCATTATATATTTTTAAATCGAAACTCGCTGGCTCATTTAAATCGCTAATCATAATCTCGTCTTGTGAAGTTTTTTCTATTTTAACATTGACTGCTAAAATGGAAGGCAAGAATAACAAAATTAATACAAGTAAATATAATTTTCTCATTTTAAAAATTTCCTATTTTGAAAAGGCAAAAAACTTCCTGTTTTTCTTACTTTCAAAATTTCCTGCTTTGTAAGTGGTGAAAAACTTCCTGTTTTTCTCATGTTAGAATTATATTATCTCTATTTAAAAACTTTATTATATAAATTATCTCTTTCCTTCTAAATCTAAATAAGCCTTTGCTTGGCCGAGAAATTCGTCGCAGCCGCCAATTATTTTGTCTTCCATCTGATCTACTCTGCTTGGAATGACCCATTTTTCATAAATACTTCTTAAAAATTTGTTGAACGCGTTTGTTTCGAATTTTCCTTTGTAATCTCTCGTCAGAGTTCCCTTGATTGAAATTTCTACTGAACCCTTGTTGGTGTTTACTTTTTTTCCACCCTCGGTTATTTCAACTTTTGTCAATCCGAGAATTTTGAAAGTTATCTTTGCATCAAACTTAAAATAATCTGTGATTTTTCTGAATCCAGTCCACATAATATCAATATTTTTCGAATCTCCTAGAATTTTTTCAACATATTTATCTTCATTCATTAAAAGAAGTGTCTCTTCAGTAAGCCAGTCATAACAGAATTTGTAAAAATCCGCGAAGTTAAAAACTCCATTATATTTTACCTTGCTTGAAAATACTATGTCTTTTTCAGCCATTAAAAGAAACCCGCTGGTTTCTTTTGAACTTCCTCGAAACACTGAACGGTGGTATCTCTCTTTGCCTCCGAGGATACCACGAAAAAGAAACTAAATTTATTTTGAATCTCCTCGAAATGCTGAACGGTGGTATCTCTCTTTGCCTCCGAGGATACCACGAAAAAGAAACTAAATTTATTTTGAATCTCCTCGAAATGCTGAACGGTGGCATCTTTATTAGCCTCCGAGGATACCACGAAAAAGAAACCATTGGTAAAATACCTCTGGTGAAAATCGTGTAAAAGAAACCCGTTATTTAATTCAATTAAATTTATCATTTTCCCCGTTTATATAATAAAAAAAGATTGTTTAAATATTTATTGTTAGAGAGAATTCCTGCAGTTTTCGCAGATTAACATTCCATTAAATCTGTACAAAAAATCGGTGTTTCCGCATTCTTCACAAATTCCTTCTATTATTCTTTCTTTTGCTTTTTTTATTCTTTTTAATTTCTCAGATTCCTCTCTGATTTTTGAAAGTTCTTCTATTTCAGGGTAAATTTCTGGATTGAAGGTAAGTATATCTTTTATAGTTATAATTCCGACGAGCTCTCCTTCTTGAATTACCGGCAGTTTTTCAAATTTCAATTTTTTCATTTTGTTCAGTGCGTCATTGATTGTTGCATCCGGCCGGATTATTGCTATTTTTTTTGGAGAAATGTCACTCGCTTTTATTTTTGACAAATCTTCTTTTGATTTTTTAATAAGCGCCCATAGAATATCTTTTTGAGCAAGGAATCCGACAAGCTTCTTTTTTCTGGTTTTGTCGACGAGAAGAAGGCTACCAACTTTCTTTTTAATCATGGTTTTTGCGCAATCCAGAAGATTTGTGTCCGGACTCACTATTATGGGATATTGAGTCATGACATCTGATACAAGGATGTTTTTCATCTTAGTTGATATTCTAAGGTATAAATTCCTTATAAAAGTTATTCAACACTGAATAGTTACTTTAAAGGACGACAATGTTTAAAAGAGGTCTTGCTCGACTTTGTCGAGAGATGAGTTGCTCAAATTTCTACTCACGACTTCGCACGAGTTATTAATATTTCACATTTCTCTCTACCACAAAATCGTTCGACTTTATCAGGAATTTTCGTTGATAAAATTGTTAATCAAAAAATTCGGCATATATCTTTTATATTTTATCTTATTTTCATCACAATAATCTTTAAATAGAAATTTTGAGAATTGATTTCATGACAGATAGACCAGTTGTTCTAATGCCGGAAGATATTCAAAGAATTATGGGAAAGGATGCGCAGAGAAATAATATTCTCGCTGCGAAGATGGTTGCTGAAATTGTAAAAACAACGCTCGGTCCGAAGGGAATGGATAAAATGCTTGTTTCTCCGACGGGCGAGATTATTGTTACCAATGATGGCGTTACAATTTTGGAAGAAATGCAGATTGAACATCCCGCTGCAAAAATGATGGTTGAAATTGCGAGAACACAGGAAAGCGAAGTTGGCGACGGGACTACTACTGCGGTGATGATTGCAGGCAAACTTTTGGAAAACGCGGAAAAACTTTTAGATAAAAAAATTCATCCAACAATAATCACCAAAGGCTACAGAATTGCTGCTGAAAAATGCCAGGAAATTTTGAAAGATATTTCTTTGAGAATTACTGCGGATGATGAAGAAGTTTTGAAACAGATTGCGATGACGGCCATGACTGGAAAAGGCGCTGAAGATTCTCGGGAAAAATTTGCAGAAATTGTTGTTAAGGCTGTAAAGCAAATTGAAAATAACGGGCGGATTGATTTGAGGGATATTAAAATAGAAAAAGCAAAAGGAGACGGAATCAGCGACACAGAATTAATTTCTGGAATTGTTCTTGACAAAGAAAAAGTTTCATCTGAAATGCCTTCAATTATTCGGGCAGCAAGAATCGCTTTGATTGACTTTCCGTTGGAAATTAAAAATCCAGAGATTGACACGAAAATTTCTATTTCTTCCCCCGAGCAATTGCAGAGTTTTTTGAATCAAGAAGAAACCACTATTAAAAACATGATTGAAAAAGTAAGGGAATCCGACGCGAATGTTGTTTTTTGCCAGAAAGGAATTGATGATTTTGCACAATATCTTTTAGCTAAGGTTGGAATTTATGCCTGCAGAAGAGTCGCTAAATCAGATATGGAAAAAATTGCAAAAGCGACACGCGGAAAAATTGTCAGTAATTTAAGTGAGTTGAGTTCTTTTGAATTAGGCGACGCTGAAGTTGTTGAAGAAGTAAAACATGGCGAAGATGTTTTAACTTACATTCGAGGATGCAAGAATCCAAAAGCTCTGACAATTTTAATTCACGGCGGGAGCGAACATGTTATCGACGAGATTAAACGAGCGTTGATGGATGGATTAGGAGATGTTTCGTCTTCTTTGAAATCTGGGCTTGTTGTTCCTGGGGGAGGTGCGATTGAAATGGAACTTTCCAAAAGATTGAGAGAGTTTTCTCAAGGGCTTAGTGGAAGAGAGCAGTTGGCTGTCGAGGAATTTGCTTCTGCTTTGGAATTTATTCCTGCAACTTTAGCTGAAAATGCCGGCATTGACCCAATTGATGTGCTTACTGAATTAAAATCTCGGCATGATTCTGGAGAAAAAAATGCAGGATTAAATTTATTTACAAATAAAGTTGAAAATGTTTTGGAGGCGAGAATTATTGAGCCGTATAAAATTAAGAGCCAGGCAATTAATTCAGCGTCGGAAGTTGCAATTATGATTTTAAGAATTGATGATGTTATTGCTTCGACTGGGAAAAAGAAAGGAATGAATTCTGCCGGAGGAATGCCGTCGATGGATTATTAAAATGAATACAATTGATAAAAAATTAAAAAATTTAGGAAGACGGGGAAAAAATTTAAAAGAAATTGAAGAGGAGATAGAATTAATAAAAAAAGAATATCCGTTAAAATCAAGTGAATGTGTGTTACCGCATGAAGATTATAAATTTTCTAAGTTATTTTCATCATTACCAATTGATATACTCAATGATTTTTATTAAATTAATAAAATGCGCGAGTGATTTAGAGATAAATTATTATTTTAATAAAGTAAATAATCCCCAAACCACCATAAAAACAATTATTGCTATTGCGATCATCTTGATTATTTCTAATATGTTATCAACTGAAGATGATTTTTTAGCCATGTTCTATTTTGTACAACCTCTTTTCTATATTTATTAATCTATCCTGCATTTTAAACTTTTCTTCTATTTTTCTTTCAATCTTTTCCTCAACTGATGAATCAATTTCTGAAAATTTAGCTAAAATTATCCATACAATTAAAATTATTAGTATCGCTATGAGAAAGATTAGAGAATAGATTATTAGAAAAAATATTGAATCTGTTGTCTTTTGTATAAGAGAAATAAATATACCGCCAATTAATCCGATTAAGATACCAATTATTTCTGTAATTCTCATTAATTAATTTAATTTTTTTATCTCTTAAATATTGTTGTGATTAATAAGGATTTTTATAAGGATTATATCTGCATCTTGGAGTTGTCAAGAACCCTCGGAATAAATCCCAGGGCGTGTCTCGGGTTCTTGAACACCCCAAAAATTGTTTTTGCTTTCTCACGAATTAAAACAGGGAGTTTTACGCAAAAAACAATTTTTGCTGTATTAATAAATATTAAATTAAGAAACATCATCCATCCAAGATAATAAATTACACCTTTTTTGTTCATGAAAAAATAAAGAAAAGTTAATAAAAATTAGTATAGTGCAATTAAAAGACATTATTAATTTCCAATCCTATCTTTTGATATATTCGAGAAAACGAAATAGCAGATAGGAATTATTTTGATCTCTTATTATAAATATTCTATTAATTTATATATTTCATAACCAGCTCCTACGATACCGATAAGTAATGATAAACAACCTGTTGTTGCTTTACTATTTTTATTAACATTTGAAACGCAACTACAATGGTCTTCACAATTACAGGTGTCCGCACATCTACAAACAATACAATCCTTATACTTATCATCGCTATTACACGGTGAAAATGTCTTATCCGAATTTAAATTTCTCTCTTTATTAAATTCATAAATTCCATTGATTTCTTGCTTTCCTAAAACTTCTCCATTCAAATCTTCTAATCTAAATTTATCTGTCATTTTATTTCTCGTTATCAATATCTTATTAATTTATATATTTCATAACCAGCTCCTACGATTCCGCCAAGCAATAACAAACAACCAGTCGGTGATTTATGGTTTTGACTTTTATTAACTCCATGATCTTCACAAACACAAGTATCTGCGCATCTACAAACAATCGGACAAGGGTTTTCATTTCTAGTACACGGCGAAAATGTCCTATCATCATTTAATTCTCGTCGATTTTTAAACTGATAAACCCCATTAATTTCTTGTTCTCCTAAAACTCCTTCTTCTACATCTTCAAGTCTAAATTTGTTTTCCATTTATTTACGAATGGGTTTTAAATCGTTGCGCAGCCACAATGCTCTGAACAATAAGGTGAACAAACGTTAGGACAAGTTTTACCAGCACACTCACACATACCGGTACAGAATGTCCTATCTGAAACTAAGTTTCTTGTCGTTTTAAAATCATAAATTCCATTAATTTCTTGCTCTTCTTCAAATTCTTCACCAATATTATCTAATCTAAATTTGTTTCCCATTTTGACCCCCTTTCAATTTTTGTTTTATTTCGTGAAATAAAATCCCCTGATTTATTGAACATCTTGAATTATTAATTGTGTCTTCTAAACTTCTTGATTGAGCATAGCCCTTCGCAAGACAATCACCACCACAATTATATTTCGCAAAACAATCTCTACAATTAGGAATATTTTCAACAACTCTTCCTTGCAATCTTTTTATTTTTGTATCATCAAACTCAAATTGATTTTTATCAGGATTGTATTGCCCAACAATGAATATTTCAGCCATATCATCATCTTTTCTAGAGACCTCTAAGCACGTTGTAACTCTCCCTTCAGGAGATACAAGGAAGTTTTTCCCAGCAGCACCGCAAAAAGAATTATGGATTCCTTCTAATTTAGCTCCAGAATAATAAATCCCGACCTCTAATTTTTCAGCAGTTTGTTTAGCCTCAAGAAGATATTTTAGATAATCTTCTGGAGATGGTGCTCTTGCTTTTGTTGTTTTGCATCTTCCGCATTCAAACAAAGGCTCTAAATGAAAACTTTTATTTGAAGAAATTGAGTGAAAAAATTCTAAAATCTCAGACATTCTTGGTACACTCTCTGCAGTAATTGTTGCCCTTATTCCATAAGGATATTTTTCTTCTTCTAATATTTTTATTGTCTCAACAACATAATCAGAAGAAGGCATAAACCGGTGGTTTGGTCCTGCCATTGGTCTCTGTGCATCTTGAATGTCTGCAGTACCGTCGAGAGAAATGTTTAATCTGTCAATATTTTTTAAAATCCATTCCAAATCTCTATGATTTAAATTATTAAAAACACCGTTTGTTGCGCTTGAAACTCTTCCTTTCAAATTATTTTTTTCTGTCTGCTTATTAAAATATTCCACAGATCTTTTTAAGAAATCTATATTTCCTCTTAAAAGAGGTTCTCCTCCCCCATGAAATCCAAGATGAATATCTTTGTTTCCGACTTTTAAACTATTTTTGACTACTAAATCAATTGCAGATTTTGCAACATCAAATTCCATAATCTGTCCAACTCTTTCACCACCATGTGAATAACAATAAACACATCTGAGATTACAATTATAAGTTGGCATAAGTGTAATACTCGTAGGCTCATATTCAGAACCTTCTTTTTTTATATTGCAACTAGATTGAGATTCAACTAAAATTTTAGTCTTGATTAATTGTTCTTTTATTTCTGGTTGTAAAGAAGATTCTTCTCCTTTTTTTATTTTTTTCAAAGCACCCACAACTCCCGAGCTCACAGAAACAACAGAACCCTCTAAAGGAACATAAAGAATAAATTTGTCTTCATCTGGGATAACAAAAAGCTCGTTATTGATTTCCATCTTATTTAACACTATTCTTATTTAATTAATATCTAAACAAATTTCTTGATAAATAATCTTGGTTGAACAAAAATCAACCAAAAGGTTTAATAATTAAAAACAAAACCATTATTAATGGTAATAGAATTCACTCTTCCGGAAATGAATACTGATAATAAATCACTCAAAGATTTAATAATTATTATTTTGGCAGATTGCTGGCCATTGACATTAAAAAAGATTCATAATTCATTAAAGAAAAATTATTCTGTTAATGTTAGCTATCAAGCAGTTCACAAAACAATAAATGAACTGAAAAATAAAAATATCTTAGATAAAAACAGAAAAGAGTATCGGCTAAATATTGATTGGATTAAAAGTATTGCAGAGTTTGGAGAGAAAATGAAAGATACATACCAAGAAAAGAAACCTTTAACAGACAAAATTCCATCAAGCTTTACAGTAAAAAACGCTTGGGAATTATATCCATTATTCATAGATCTCTTTAAGAGAGATATTTTTGACAGCAACGGAAGAAGTATTTGTTTCATTGGCAATCAAGTATGGAATCCTATGATGGGTTCCGAGAAAGAAATGGAGAGCTATAAAGAATTATCAAAAAAATATAAATTTCTTCTTGCAGTAAGAAGAAACAATCTTCTTAATAAGATGTGGAAAACTTATTGGGACAAATTAGGGGTTAAAGTTAAATTAAATTGTAAAATCTGGCCCAATGAGTTAATAGAATTATTTATCGTAGGTGATTTCTTTATTCAAAAAATTTATCCAAAAGAACTTATTAACCAGGAGAATAAGGTTGGGGAGAAGATTAAGAAAATTTCAGATGTTAATGTAAAAGAAGTAAATGACCTCTATTTTGAAAGCTATGGAGATATAAACATTATAATCACAAAAAATGTAGAACTGGCCGCATCTTGGAGAAAGAAGGTAGAAGATCTATTTAAGCCAATAAAATAAATCAAATTTCTTTCTGTGAAATCTTTTTAAAGATTAAATTTACAAATTTGTTTATCGCTCTTAATGGTATCTTGATAGTGGTAACATTATCAAAACATTTAAATATTGGTTATTATCTAATTTTTATATGACATCATGGAAAAATATTAAAAAGAATTTAGATGAGAAAGTAGCTAATTCAAAAATAGGAAGAACTATCTTTTCAAGAACAGCAAAAGCTATTGCTTTAGGTAGTCTTATTACTACGGCATTGGTTGGAGGAGTTAAATATCATAACTGGAGAAGTGAGCCAGTTTATAAACATGAAATAAGTGCTGTAGCACCAAGAAACTATAATCCTAACAAAGCAAGCTTAGCAAACAAATTATTACAAGATTTTCCTACTGAAATTCCTGGGGCTGCTCAAGTTGATAAATATGTTATACCAGAAGCGAAATATTGTTTAGTTCATGTTAGACAAAAACACGTTGTTAAAGGGGATTTTAAATATATTTATCATCTAACTGAAAAAGAAATTGAAAATATGAGGAAATTTTTTGAATTAAGTGAAAAAGAAATTAGGGATTTAATCAAAGATGATTCTAAAGAAAATGTTTTTGAAAGAACTAAACGATTAAAAAAAACAACAGAAGTTCAAGCAGATATTTATCGAATTTTGGAAAATTTAATTTTAAATAAGGGATTAAAAGAGGTTTATGATGAGGGATTAACTCCTGAATTTGAAGATTGGAATACTCAAAAATTTAAGACAGATAAATTATGGGATAAAGTCTATAGAACTCTTGGAAGTAATGAAAAAAGAGTAAGGGGAGAAATAAGTGAACTTGAGAAAAAAATTAAAGAAGGTAAACAGAGTGTTTCTGTTGCTCTAGAAGCGGATTTTGAATATCCTAATGATAAAAATTGTATTGATAAATATCTTTCTAAATTAAGTCAAGAACTTGAAGAACAAAGAAAAAAATTACCTGAAGTTATTGGAGAAGATAATAAACATGAGCAAGAAAAGAAAAATAGATATCAGTATGATGCAGTGGACAAAGCAGGATTTAATTATGGAATAAAAATTATTCCTGCTGAAACTCTTAAGGGGAATATAAGGGCATCACTTGCTATGGATGAAATCAAGAGAGGAAATAAAGATCCGAAATTAGATGAAAAGATATTCGATAACAGAGAAGATATTCTTCTTCAATACATCGCCGATCAGAATGAACCTCTTGCAATAAGTGTTTATGGTGGAGCTCATGCATGGGGAGGGAGAGAGTCCTTTGGTACTTCCTATCCTACAACTGAAAGGACATCTCTAAAAGATAAAGATAATATTGCAGAATGGAATAAAAAACATCCCGACAAAAAATTTTCATTAATAGAAATTACACCGACACATTATGAAAAGAAGTGAAGTTTGATGTGGTAAATGTGTGGACAGACTTAGATATCTTCGATTTCCAGTACATTCAATTCTCTTTAATATCGAATTGAAGTGGCTCGAACCCTTCTCGTTCGAATATGCGCGATACGAGAATCGAACTCGTGTCTCAACGTTTTTGCTTTCTCGCGATTTCCGTCGGAGGCAATTTAAGAAATCGCCTTACAGCGTCGAAAAAGGAAGGTGTGTGAGAGGAAACCATAGGTTTCCTTCATTGGCAACGTTACGTTCTACCACTAAACCAATCGCGCATAAATAATTCATAGAAAAATAATATTTAAAAGTTGCTGTGGCAACTTTTAACTCTTCAAGATCAGAAAAACGATGCGCCATTGCATTTTTTAAGATGCGGTTTATTCGGCGCTCGTTTTTTGGATGCTCAAGATTCTAACCACACATCCAGTGTGTGGTTTTTGTCAAGAATCTTGACATAAAAATCTTGAACATTTAAAGATTAGTGTTTACGAATTTCCCTTCTAGGAACGAGAATAGGACTGCCTGCGTATTCTGGAACTAATTCTTCTTCTCTCATTGGATATATTATATTTCTTTGTTTTGGGGTTGAGAGAAAACTTTTTCCATATTCTCCTTTTTCTTCTTTAACTGGATTTCCATCTTCATCTAATATCATAGGGCCAGAAATAACTCTTTCAATGTTTCCTTTAGGATTTCCAATAAAAATTCTATCGAATCTCATCATGTTATTAGAATTTTGAAGTTTAAAATCTTTATTGTGGTACTTTCTGATGATTGTTTTGGCATATTTCTCTTCATCTTTTTATTTCTTTGCCGCCTATTATTAATGTTGATGGTCTGCCTTCTAATTTTCCAGCATCTATTATTATATCAATTTTATCTTCGATTTCTTTTGGGATTTCATTTATAGATTCTATTGCAGATTCTCCAGAGAGATTTACAGAAGTTGTTATAAATGGTTTTCCAGAGTTTTGAATTATTTTTGTGAATTCATTATATGGAATTCTTATTCCTATTGAATCTGTATTAGAAACATGTTTTAAAAAATCAAGATTTTTCTTCTTTAAAATTATTGTATAGGGACCTGGAAGATATTTATTTAAATCTGTGTCAATTATCAAATTTTCCTCTATCCATTTTATATAAGGAGCAATAATTGATAATGGTTTATCTCTATCTCTTTGTTTTATTTGTTTTATTTTTTCAACAGAATCTTTATTTTCTGCATCACATCCAAGCCCATATATTGTATCTGTTGGATAAATAAATATTTTACCTTCTTCAATTCCAATTAATATTTCTTCTTCATCTATTTCATTTATCTTTATTATTTTCATATATAATCCAGTAGACAATAGGTTAAAAAATTTAAGCATTATTGTAATCGAGAAATATGGCCCTACGAGGGACTCACAAAAGCATTTTCATGATGTCAAGATTCTTGACAAAACCACACACTTAAGTGTGTGTGGTTAGAATCTTGAACATCCAAAAAACGAGCGCCGAATAAACCGCATCT
The DNA here is from genome assembly GCA_041648455.1 of Candidatus Pacearchaeota archaeon. GTDB lineage: Archaea > Nanobdellota > Nanobdellia > Pacearchaeales > GW2011-AR1 > JBAZOZ01. The sequence continues at coordinate 13,276 of JBAZOZ010000002.1, forward strand.
TTCAAGGTGCGGTGGCGCATCGTTTTTCTGATTTATATATTTTAGTAAAAATGCTTTCGCTCGGTTGAACCTCGGACTACTCGGTGTAAACTAATATATCATAAAGCATCTAAATAAAAAGAGCACTTTAAGATAGCTCGTTTAACACGAATGGTTTTTATTTAGTTTAGATATATTCCTTCATACTTTTAATTAACAACATTATGGCTTCATACTTGTCTTTCACTATTTCTTTAGCTTCTGGCAATGTCAGCTTAATATCCCAATTTCTTTGCATTTTTTTCTCTATTCTTATAACTGCATCTTCAAAAGAGTCTGTTGTTTTTAAAAAAACATTAAATAAATCTAAAAATGTATCAAAGTGCGCCATTGCATCTGCACATGCAACAATTTTAGCTTCCAATGTTTCTGGATTTGGTTCAGCTCTTCCCCTATGAGCTAAAACACAATGAGCTACTTTTTCTATAAATTCATTATCATACCCCAATTCTTTTAGAAATTTTTTACTTTGTTCTGCTCCGTCGATATGATGGGTATTTTCTTTTACAAATTCCTTTACATCATCTCTATTAAGTGAACGAGCAATATCATGTAAGTATGCTGCCATTTCTACAACATCTTTGTCAGCTTTTAATTTGTCTGCTAATAACATCGCATTTTTTACAACAGCAGAAATATGGCACTTAAAATCTCCTTCTTCATATTTTTCCTTAATTAATCTTAATACTTTTTCTTCCATGTTATTGTTTGAATGGCCCATCGAGGAGTTGAACCTCGGACTACTCGGTGTAAACGAGTCATTTTACCGCTAGACTAATAGGCCGTAAAATAATATTATTAATTTTGATTAAAAATGTTTCTGTTCTTAAAATTTCCCTTTCTTTTAAGTATAGACTATCTAAATATTTTCTATCTCTACAATTCACTAATTCATGACTTGCAGATATAGTGAAAGATATAATTCTTCCCATCTAATCAACGACAAAATAAGGAAAAATAAGTCGTTGATTATAGTAACTTTTATAAATGGAAACTTCATTTTTTAATCATGCAAAATAAAACCTCTCAAACAAATGACGAAGAAATTCCTGGAATGGAGCTTGACAGGAAGTATGACAAAAAAAATATTCTTCCTGAAAATCCTACGGAAACGAAAAAAGAAATGGAGAAAACTAAAAAGGAATTGGATAAGTTTAAAAATTCTATTGTTAAAAAATATCCGTTCGTTCAGTCGCTCAGTATTTTGCCTCCACAAACGATTAAAATGTTTATTGATGAAGAGGAAGTTCCCAAGGAAACTGAAAAGTATATTCATCTTTATATGATTCTTTCTGAGGATAAATTCAAGGAAATACCGAAGGTAAAACAAGAAATTCTCGGAGAGATTGAAACTCTTCAGAAAAATATGAAACAAAAAATTTGGCTGCAAATTAAAACACCGGTTGATGTTTGGGAAGCATGTTTGGATTCAAAATTTGAAATCTCGTCGGCAATTGCAATTTCTTTCCCGTTATATGACAAGGGTTTTTTAGGCGCGTTGAGAGTTGCTGAAATTCATAAATCTCTGGTTTTGCAAAAGTTTGAAAAATATGTTGTCTCTTATGTTATTGGCGGAAGTCTTGTTAGAGGAGAAGCTATTCCAACTTCTGATGTTGATGTTTTTATTGTTATAAATGACACCGACGTGAAACAAATGCCAAGATTGGAATTGAAAGAAAGACTTAGAGGAATTATTTACAAATATATCGGAGAGGCGACTGCTTTGGCTGGAGTAAAAAATGAATTGTCACCTCAGATTTATCTCTTGACAGATTTTTGGGAATCGGTTAAAGATGCTCATCCTGTAATTTTTACTTTTATCCGAGATGGAATCCCAATTTATGATCGTCATACTTTCCTTCCATGGAAAAATCTTTTAAGAATGGGAAAGTTGAAACCTTCTCCCGAGGCTATTGACATGTTTATGAAAACTGCGGACAAGACAAAAGAAATGATTGAGAGAAGATTGATCGATGCTATGATTGATGTTTATTACGGAGTTTTGACTCCGAGCCAGGCGTTAGTTATGCTTTATGGTTTGCCTCCTCCGACGCACAAAGAGGCTCCTATTTTAATGAAGAAAATTTTTGTTGACAAGGAAAAAATGCTGGAGAAAAAATATGTTAATTTTCTTGACAAGGCAGTTAAGATGTTCAAGGCATATGAGCATGATCCAAAATACAAAGTTTCTGGAAAACAAATTGACGAGCTTGTGAAAGAATCTGAAGAATACATAAAAAGATTAAAAGAATTGAGAGAGCAAATTGAAAAAAGATCTCAGGAAAAAACTATCGAGCAAACTTACAAAGATGTTTTTGAACTCTTGAAAACAATTGTTGGAAATAAATCTCAGGAAAAAACTATCGAAGATTTTGAAAAAAATTTTGTGAAAAAAGGACAATTTTCTCCTCAAGATTTAAGGATATTGAATGATATTGTAGGAGCCAGAAAAGAATTCAAGAAGGGAAAACTTGATTCGCATAAAGTAGATAATGCAAGAAAGAACGCGTCTATTTTAATTAGTGATTTAATTGAATATAATCAAAGATGTGAACTTGTGAAAAAAAAGTGATTGGCTTCAGAGAAAAGTTCTGAATATAAAATGAAAAAAACAAGAAATTTTTTACCTCTTAAACACAGGATGTGTTCAAGATGAGAAGACAAAGAAATTTGATTGTTGGTAAGGAAGAAGCCATTCCGGTTGGAGCGGTTTTTCAAAGAAGTAAATATTATTTTATCGTCGGGAATTCTGATGAGAATGGAATGATTAATTATTGTTCTATTGATAGATTTGCTTTTGCATCTGAAAGATTAAAATATAATGATGGAATAGAACACCTCACAATTCAAGAAAGCCCGTTTTATTTTTCAAGGCAGCACATCAATTGGATTAGAAATTATCTTAATAATAACGAAGCCAAAAATCTTAGCAAAATAGAAATAGATAATCTTAAGCAAGATTTAGATGTTGCAGCCAGAGATGGATTAAAAAAGGATGTTAAGAAGTTGATTGAAATTTGTTCTGAGAAGAAGATTTAAAAACTATTTTTCTTCTTGTTAATTATATAATAAAATTTAAATTTAAGGAAAAATTCAAAATGAAAGCAAAAATTATTCAGTTCCGAAGGGGAAGGCACGTAATTCATGACAGACATTTTTTAATAGAAATAGAAGGAACTAAAAATAAAAAAGATGCTGAAAAATTCATCGGTAAAGATGTTGAATGGAAATCACCTGCCGGGAAAATTATAAAAGGAAAAATTTCTGCTGCACATGGAAATAATGGAATTGTTCGTGCGATTTTTGAAAGGGGCTTGCCAGGACAAGCAATTACAAATGAGGTTGAGATAAAATGAAGACAATAGAATTAATAGTGCCAATGATGTCTAGTTCTATTCCAGACCAAGTATTAAATATAACTATCGATGATAAAGAATGCGATATCCCAGATAAATCTAAGGTGATATTAGCGGGTAATAGTTCCAATCTTTTTTATGCTATTGCTCAATTAAATGATAAAGAATATCTTATTTCAAGTTTAGGAGTTAAAAAAAGATAACATGGCTGCACTAAGAAAAGCAAATGCATATTCGAAGAGGATAGTTGTTCCATATACTAGAATTAGCAAGAAAAAAAATAAATCGTATATAAAAACAGTTCCGCCTCAAAAAATTGTAAAATTCACTATGGGAAATGAAAATTTAATTAGTCAAGGAAAACTTCCGCACACATTGACTGTTGTTTCTGAAGATAATGTTCAGATTAGGCACAACGCTCTCGAGGCGTGCAGACAATTTGTTAATAAAAAATTAGAGACAGAACTTGCAGGAAATTATGTCTTCAAGGTTATTCCTTTTCCGCATCACATTCAAAGGGAAAATAAGATGCTTACTGGTGCTGGAGCAGATAGAATGCAGACAGGAATGCAGTTATCTTTTGGAAAATCTATTGGTAAGGCAGCGATTATAAAAAAAGGAAGCAAGATATTTTTCGTTGCTGTTGCAAATGAAAAAGCAGTAAGTCTTGCCCGAGAAGCGTTAAAGCAAATTAAGTCAAAACTTCCATGCAGGACAAGAATTATTTACCAAGATTTATCTAAAAAGAAATAAAATTAGCACTTCGTGAATTAGTTGTTCAGAATTAGACTTTCGTCATAATTCTTCGCTAAGAAATACTCTTAACGCATAAATTAAATACTAGGTTCAGCTGTAATTTTTGTTGAATTAATAGTTTTTCCGACGGAGAAATCAAATGAAGCGGATTTCCGAGTTAAAGTAAATTTAAGAACTTGTTGTGAAGTAAGTCTTTTGTCTGGATATTCTTATCCATTGTTACTTCTTATTAGTTATAACAATATAGAAAAGTTTATAAATATGGAAATTGTTGGAAAAATATGAAAGACGAATACACAAAATTTGAAGAGGAAGCAAAAAGATTGGGTAGTGGAACGAATACTAAGGGCGTATCAGATGAAGAGAACCAATACTTCTCAAGAGCCTCAAAGAGAATATCATATAAAGTTGAAGAATCTAGGAGAATATTTAATGAGATAAGACGGTATGCACTTTTAGGAATTACGGCTGTTGAAATGTATAAAAAAGTAAAACACAATCCAGAAGCAGAAAGAAAATTCCTATCACAATTAAAATTCGCATTAGAAAGACTTGTTCAGGAAAATCCAGAATTAGGAACAAAAATTCCTGCAGCATTTAAATCTGAAACACTAAGACAAATCCCAATTTCACAATAAAATATTTAAATTAATAAAACAAACAAAAAACATGGCAGATTTAAGACGATATGAACTTGCTCCAATTGGTTTGGAGTATTTTGAAAGAAAAGACATTGGTGCAGCGAAGGCTTCGTTAGACAACTTATTAAAAAGTATTTCTGCAACAGTTACAGATCCTAATTTAAAAGATGATTTTAAAATCATTGGAGAAGGTTCAGAAGCAAGTAAAGAAGGAATAGCAACCGCACTTTCTGGTTATGGAAAAAAATATTTAGATGCAGTAAAAAATTCTAATTTGGGGGATTTTTGGGATGTTTACAAAGATGAATTTAACGACGCTGAAAAAAGAGTTTATGGAGCTAAAATCTCGAGATTCTCTGGTCTTAAATTAGAGGAATTAGAAAAGGAAATTAAGACAAGGCAGGATAGACTTGCAGAAATCTTGGACAATAATTTGAATGTTCCTGCTGCAGAAATAAATACTTTAAATGACGAATTAAATCATTATAACGAAGCTTATCAGCTTATAGCAAAAGCACAGGAAATTAGAGTTGGCAATTTGAAATTGAAGGTATATACTGATGCAAGAAAAGAAGAGAATGACAATTCTAAAAAAGAAATGAGATCTATAATAGGAATTAAATAATTAATTGTCTCGATATAATTGCTCCGAATCGGCTATTCGTCATTAGTCGCAATTTCGCACGAGAATTAATAATAAATTATTCTCTACCACAAAATCGTTCGGCTCCGCCAGAAAATTATTAATGCAATAAGAATTTCAAGATATTTATTCAACGATTTAATTATTTTATGATATCCTTAACTAATTGCACCATGACATCCAAAAAATCTTGAGTTTTTTTCTGCCATTCGTCTATTTCAACACCTTTCAAATCGGTTACTTCCCCATGAGAAATTTTTTTATGAAGCAAGAATAAATCTCTGTAATCAATGACATATTTCATTTTTAATTTTCCTGTATTCACAAAAGTTTCTTTCAAATCAATTGGAATGTGTTCTGGCGACGGAGGAAGAACGTTTGATGCAATCAACGCCGCGTGAGAAGAATCAACCATTGCCCAAAATAATCCTTCTATAGAATTTAATTCTGATGCTTTGCTTCTTGCTAAATGCTGGGGTGCTCTTTCAAGACAGCTGTAAATTGCTTCGGGGGTTGATTTTATTTTTCCCGTAATTAATAAATATTTTAATGGTTCAAAAAATCCTGCGAAGTCAATCAGAGATTCTCCATATCGCAATATATTTATAATGACGGGGTCGCCCCTCATCAAATCTTCCCACCAGGTGCTTAATTTCACCGTGTTTATGTGCAGTTCTCTGCTGTAAGGATTTGCTCTTACCATCTTATCGAGCTCTTCTCTATACCAGGCAATTAGCTCTTGGTCCCATTTTATTGAAACGTCGTCTATAACAATGATTATATCAATATCAGAGCCTTTGGTGCTTGTTTGCTTTATTGTCGAGCCGAATAGAATTGTTGATTTTACTATTTTGTTGAATTTTTGGTAAACCTTTGTTGCAAAGTCCATTGCTATTTCAGATTCTGTTTTCAAATTCAATGTTGAAACATTTTTTTTATTAGTTATTTTAGGTTTGTCTACAACTTTAGAAATTTTCTTCACACTCTTTTCTTTTTTCATTTTGAAAAATTCCTGTTTTTGAAAGGCAAAAAACTTCTTGTTTTTTTCATTTTCTTTTTATTAACATCATTTCAACAATGACAGAAAATATTAGTGCTCCTATTGAGAGATTAATATCCACTGCGTTGAAACATGCGGTTTTTAATGTTCTTATTCCTATGAGGAATATCACTGCAAAGTCAATTAGCAAAGGCAGTATTCTTAACATCCTAAATTATTCCAAATGCCCTCGCTAATAAAACCACAATGATTATTATTCCTATTATCCATAATATCTTATCTAAATTTCTTTGCAACCAATTAGTCTTCTTCACCATCTTTTATAATTTTGTTATGTCAATATAGTTTTTAAATTTGTTTATTTTAATCGTGCTTGTAAACTCGCAGATTCTCTTTCCCACCCAACCCGCGCCTGTGATTTGTTATTATCTTTAAATTTGTCAAATCACAAATGCTCTGCTCCCATTTCGAATTTATTATTTAATTTAAAGACGGTAAATTCAAAATGTTCGCCAACCCAGATAACGTCAACAAATGTTTTATCATTATTATCTAAATACATTAATTAGTTAAACAAATTATCTCAAGAGTTTTTATGTGATCTTCTTTTCTTCAAATTCAAAAACCAAAATCTTATTCCATTCTATTTCCGCTTAATCTGCTTCCTTGCTGTCCAGGTGTTTGACCGCCGAGTTCCGACGGCAATTGTGAAAAACCTGCACCGAAAATATTATAATTTCCTTGAGGCAACATTGTTCCATAACCCGAAAAATATCCTTGTTGAAATCCGGTTGATTGATTCCAATATGGAGCCATTTTCATTGAATAAATTGGAGAACCGAAAGCTTCTAGAGATTCCTGAACTGGCGGAGATTTAAAATGCTGCCACCAACTTGCTGCTTCTATAACTTTTTTCGCTTCAAAACCTTCCTTGCCTAATTTTTCCATCATTTCTTTTATCGGAACATTTCCCATACCCATCGGCAATTCAGTATGTTCAAATCCAAAATTATCAGAAAGATGAATATGTTTCAGAAGCGGTTTTATTTTTTCTGTTTCTTCAACAATATCTTTTGATTCGTAACCGTATTTTCTCATCATATTTATATGGCCGACATCCCAAGTTACTCCGATTAATTTTTCTGCCTGACTTTTTGCTTCGCTTTCCGAAAGACCTTTTTCTCTTCCTATTTTAACAAATTCATCTCTTGCTTTCTCTACGATTTCTTTAAGTTCATGTCCCCTTGAAAAAGCTCCGCCAGCAGGAGGATTTTCAATTGCGATTATCGGTGCTGCTTTCCACTTTCCTTCTCTAACTTTTTCATAAGAATCCCAAGCAACATTCGCAAAAGTCTTTATTGTTTTTTCTTTTGCAAATTCATCGAGGGGTTTATAAATTTCTGGAATTGAAATCCTATTATTTAAAGTTTCTAATCCACTTGCAAGAATTTCTTTGGTTAATTCTACTCTTCTCAAACTATCTTGAGGTAATTCATTGATTTTAGTTACCTTAGATTCTATTTCTTTTTTAAGTGCATCTAATTTTGGTTTATCTTCGTGTGTTGCATTATTGTATGCTAAATTATAAAGTTCTTTTAATTCCCTGTAAGAATCATTTAAAAATGCTGTTCCAATATTATAATTTGAAAGAGCTTTTTTTTCTTCTGGCAATAATTCTTTTCCTGCTTCTTTTTCTGCTTTTGCTCCTAATCTAAGATATTTTGTTGACTCAATAAATTCTCCTGCCCTTTCAGTATTGTAGGCCAAGTGTGATAGTGAAGAACGCCAAGTTTGTTCATTTTGCTTCTTAATTTCATTTTTTATTTCTTTGGATTCTTCTCCCGGGAAATTTCTTTCTTTTAAGGAAATTCTATTGATTGAACCTGTTTCTGGATTTATCATCAATCCTTCTTCAACTTCTCCTCTCTTGGGTTTTATTTGTCCGGGAAGAATTGCAGAAGAATGAAATACAATTGGAGAATTTCCGTCTGGATTTATTTCATGTGCTCTCTCTACGGCAAATTTCATTTGCCTTTCTGCTGCCTGTCTGCCCGTTTCACTCCACCCTTCTTTTGTAAAACCGGAAGCCTCAATCAGAGGACCGTGAACAGTTACATCGACGCCAGTTAGTTTTGAAAGCCTGTTAATTTCTTTCAAATGTTGTTGAGGAATAGATTCAAAAACTTCGGGACTAACTCCTTCCAACTCAATATGTTTTACTCCGGTTGATAATTTAGAAGACATTTCTTGAAGCCAGTTCGCATTTCTTGGGTCTGTTGTTAATGCAAATTGTCCTGCGGGGATATGAGTTCCAACGAAACCATATCCATAACCTTTTTCAGGGTCGAGAGAAGAATATCCTCCCTGATATAAATCGCTTGTTTTATACTCTTTTTTTTCTACCACTTTGAATTTTTCCTAAATTTAAAGGACAGAAAATTTTCTTAAATTTTCTGTATGTTTATATTTTATTTAATGTGTTTTTTAAAATCATTTGCTAAATGTGAAAAGGAGTTCTCTAATGATAAAAATCGTGATTCTAATTTAATAAGTCTTGTATTAATTGTAAACAGAAAAGTGATAATCAATATCAATAATGCCTGCTCAAATGTGGGTGAGTGACCAAAGATATACCATAAAGATACAATTATTGAAATTATAAATAAAATCCAAATTATTATATCTATTATTTTCATATTATCCTCCCTTGAAAAATGAGACCACCCATACAGTTAACGCTAAAGCAAGCAATATCCAAGCAATTATTTTCATCCAATCAAATCTCATTTTATTATTAGTAATTTTTAATTTATATATTTATTGAATTAGATATTGATAATTTAATAGTTAAACAAATATACCTTTTCCCGCCCAACTCGCGCCCGTGATTTGTTATTATATTTAATTTGTCAAATCACAAACGCTCGCCCAACCCAGATAATCTATTTTTATGATTTATACATTAACAATTTTCAGCAAAGAGCCTTAGATTTATCTTGGTTCGAGGCGATTAATTTCTACTTTTCACAGCCTTGTTTTCTTATATTTCCTTTCTTCTCTTTCAAATGGGAGATTTCTTTCATGCTCAAGAAATTCCGCACCGATAAATCTTGAATTTATTGTTTCTTTTTCTGAAAGATTCATTTGTTCCATAGGATTGACAAAATGAGCCTGCCTCATCGTATTTTCCCTCGGAGTTAAGACTGGAGCTTCGATTCTTGATTCATATCTTTTTTCTAAATTTTCTATTTGCCTTATATTGTAATCGTTTGTATTTCTTATATCATAGTTTCTTATTCCGGTTTCTCTATTTTCTGTTGCGGGGGTTGTTGGAATTTCTTGTTCAGGAGGAATATTTTGTCTCGGATTTGATTCTAAAATTGGAGTGATTAATTTTCCTGTTGAGTGCATAAATTCCTGAAATTGCTCTGTTTGAATTTCCTTGGTTTCTTTTACAATTTCTTTTTCAAGATTTTCTTTTTCAGGAATTTCGATTTGAGTTTTTTGAAGTTTAGAAAATAATTCATTGAGTTGTTTTTTATTCAGCTTTATCTTTTTATCGCTCTTTTTTTTCATAAGCTTAAGAAGAATGAGAAATATTTAAGGTTGGTGGTTTGGGGAATAAATTTAAATAAGATGTTTGGTTTATTGTTAAAAAGTAGGGGAAGATGAAAATAAATGCCGGATTTAAATGAAATGTTGAAACCAACCTGGAAGCATATGGCAGGAACTGGCCTCATTTCTGAAGAAGTTAGAAAAAAAGATATAAAGAAACAATACAATTAGGCCTCTTCAAGAATTTTACGTGTAGCTCACCATTGAAGACAACCTACGGGTTTCTCTCACACACTCTCCCTCTCGTATCGGATGGGCGATTTCTTTCCAATGCCTCCGATAAAAATCGCATCGCCTTCGCTGCACTACGTGTAGCTCACCATTCCATGAGATTTCTTGTAAATATCGAATAAATTAAATATTGTATCAGATGCCTTTTTTGCGGCTAATGGACGGACATGCTCTTTTTCAACCCAGTCGTCAACTTTTACTATTACATCTTTTTTGTTTTCTTTTTTATCTGATTTTTTTCCTTCTTTTTTGTCATAACCACCGATTAAAGCCATGAAAGGATTTGAATTATCTTTTGATTTTTCTTTTTCCTTATCTTCTTTTTCTTCCAAAAATTCATTTATTTCTTCCTGCATTTGATCAAGACTTTCTGTTGTTGTGCCCTCAATTAAAGACAAAACATCTCCTAAATCGGATTTTTCCAATTCATAATTTAATTTTTTTAGTTCATCTTCGTTTAACGCGTAAGCCCGGAAAGTTATTTCAGATTTTCCTATAAAATTTCCCTGCTGTGGAACTGCTAAAAAAACAAAATCCACCAATACGCAAGAATAATATTTTCTTTTTCCCTTTAATGATCTGGACTTGTAAAAATCCTGCGGCAAATCGCCTGCGAGCGCAGCGTCGTCAACTTTCATTTCTGATTTTCCTAGCAAGGTTAATTCAAGAATAGTTCTGTTAAATGCATTTACTGCGTAAGGATTTCTTCCTTGTTCTTTCATCTCGAGTTTTTGTGCTGCTAATAAATATGGTCTTACCCAACGAGAATAAAGTTTTACATTATTAACCTGGCTTCTTAAATAAGTTCTTTCAATTTCGTATCTTTTCCTCAATTCTTTTTCAGATTGCGTGAGCCATAAATTAAATTCAAGAATTCTCGGTTTCAGAATTCTTTTTACTCTATCATTCAAATCAATTTTATCTACATCTTTCTCATCTTTTACTGCAAGAAATGCGTCTCTTAGCGTCTGGAATCCTAATTGCCCGGTTGTCATTGCATGAATGCTACCCTGGCTTCTCTGTAAATCAACTTTGTCAAGCCAGATTTGTTTTAAAGAAAGCTTTGCGGCTTCCGAAGTATTTTCATTTTTTGATTTCAAATCGTCGTAAACTTGCAGTCTTATTTTAAATTCTTTCAAATCGTAAATTATATTTAAAATGCTTCGTGTTAAAACTCCGACGCTCTGCATCATCTTTGAAGCTTCTTCTTGCATTCTCGCCATCTTCATTCCAGATTCTGAAAAGTGCGGGCCTCCAGGCATTGAAGAAAAATTATCAATAAGCTTTTCGGTTGATAATCCAAAATCATTCATTAAGTCAATTATAAAATAATAAATCGGCTCGAGGGTTTCTGCGTATGACTCGTAAGATAAGGAGTGTTCGGACTCGGGCACAGAATCAATTAAACCTTTTTTCTTTTTTTCTATTCTTTTTTTGTAATAAGGAGAAATTTCTTCGATTATGCCGTGAATTGTTTTTACTTCCATACTTATATTGAGTAATCAAGATATTTAAAATGTTTTGCTTGTCACTTTATACAATAATACTTAAAAATGAGGGGCACCAAGGTTCCCCTTACACTAACCCCTCCTTATAATAATACTTAAAAACATCTGTTGTTTAACTTATTCATGGGTTTGTTTGGACTTGGTAAAAAAAGGGTTGTCGATTTGACTGAAAATTATAAACAGCAGGAGCGTGCGAAAAAGATTATGGAAAATTCCGCAAAATCAAAACAAACGCCGTCTAAGTACGAAAATTCTATCAGTTCAGATGCTTTGGATTTTTTTGCGAATAAAATGTCCACAAATGAAGTTTCTAACGACGATAGTTCTGATTATTCTGACGATTCTGGAGAAGATAAAAAGAAAAAACTTGCGAAAAGATTAATGGATATGACAGATAAAATAGAGGATTTGTCAAACCAGATTTATCATCTTCAACAGCGGATTGAAGTTCTTGAACAAAAGCTAAGAGTCGGACTTAAAAATTAGATTTATCTATCACTCTTGACTCTTGCAACAATGACATGCACACTTCAGATTAGTTATAAATCCTAAATCAGTTTCTCCGGCTAAACAGGAAGTTGTTTTAAAATCCTGTGCTGTTCTTACAACGCCACCGATGCCAATACAATCCGCCTCGGAATTTATATTCTGACTATCATTAAAATCTGGAATATTGTTTTCGGATGGAGAAGACTTGATAAAGAAAAAATAAGCGATAAAAATTGCAGAAACAACCAATATTGCAATAATAACAAAGATGGTGATTTGGCTTTTTTTGACTTTTTTCATATATGTTTTAATATCTTCAAGTTTTTAAATCTAATGCAGAAAACAAATTTTGTTTTCTGCCTCACAAACTTTTAAAGAAAATGAAAAGTTCGTGATGGTAACTTTTATTAACTAATTTATTTTTATTGTTTGATGAATATGAAAATACAAAAATTTCTAATTTTTGTCCTTCAAAAACAAGAAGTTTTAGAAGAAATAGGAAATTTTTTACCTTTTACAGAAATTAGAAATTTCTGTCCTACGGAAAATAGGAAAAACAAAAAAGTTTTTCATCTCTCCAAATCAAGAAGATTTGAAGATAAGAAATTTTCCGTCCCGTTCAAAACGGGAGATTTTGAAGGTTACAAAACAGGAAGTTTTGAAAGTAAAAATAGGAAATTTGAAAAATGAAAAATCTCGATAAAAAAATTCGTGCTTACGCTTTGAAGAATGCAATTGCTTATGAAGGAAAGGCACGACAGGGTGCGGTTATTTCTGGATTGTTTGCTGAGGGTTTGAAGAAAGAAGATGTGAAGAAAATTATTAAAGATGTCTCAAAAATTGTTAATGAAGTAAACAAACTTTCTCTGGAAGAACAGGAAAAAGAATTTGAAAAATTAAAAAAAGAGACTCACGAAAGAGAGCATAGAGAAGGTTTGGAAGAATTGCCGAATGCAAATAAGGGAGTTGTTATGAGATTCAGGCCATCTCCTTCCGGACCATTACATATTGGGCACATAATTTCAAATATAGTTAATTCTCTTTACGTTAAAAAATATGGCGGAAAATTTTATGTAATTATCGACGATACAAACCCAGAAAATGTTTTGAAGGATTCTTATAAAAAAATCAAGGAAGATTGCGACTGGGTTTTTGGAAATGTCACAAAATATCTTAATTCTTCGGATAGAATGGTATTGTATTACAGGTATGCAGAAGATTTAATTAATAAAAAATTTGCTTATGTCTGCACTTGTTCTGCTGAAAGATTTAGAAAGTTTTCTGAATTTCAAGAAGATTGTCCGTGCAGAAATAATGAACTGAAAGAAAATATTTATAGATGGAAAAAGATGTTTGATGAATATAAAGAAGGCGAAGCAGTTTTGAGATTTAAAACTCAAGAAGGAATGAAACATCCAAATCCTGCGATGCGAGATTTTCCTCTTGCAAGAATAAATCTGACAGAGCATCCCTTGCAAAAGAAAAAATATCGAGTTTGGCCGTTGATGAATCTTGCCGTCGCTGTCGATGATATTGAATTGAAGACCACGCATATTATTAGAGGAAAGGACCACAGAGATAATGCAGAGAGGCAGAAAATGATTTTTGAAGTTTTTGGAAAGAAATATCCGTGGAGTTTTTTTATGGGAAGAATAAAATTTAAAGATTTAGTTTTGTCAAAGAGAAAGATTACGCAGGCAATCGAATCAGGTGAGTTTTCTGGAGTCGAGGATGAAAGACTTCCAACTATTGCATCTTTAAGAAAAAGAAAATACAATATGAAAGTTTTCGAGAGATTTGCAGAACAGAGAGGACTTACAGAAGTGGACAAAGTTGTTGATTCAAAAGAATTTTTCTTGATTTTGGATAGTTTTAACAAGTAACTAAATGTAAATCCCCAACATAAGATTTTTATACTGGATTTCCTTGCGTAAATATATCGTTTGAGAATTACAATTCAATTTGAATTGAATAAAATGAATATTCGGCAAAATCAAAAACACAAGATTTTGCTGGCGCAGAAAACCTTCGGTTTTCTGAGAATTCATTTTTGAAATAAGACGAAAGATGAATTTGAAAGGAGGTAAGATGATAACTAACAAAAAGGGTTTGTCAACAGTTGTGACAACACTGATACTAATTCTTTTGGTTTTAGTAGCTATAGGAATTGTTTGGGTTGTTGTTCGTGGATTAATTGGAACTACAGAATCCCAAATTGATATTCAGAAGAAGTGTATTGGAATTGATTTAGAAATAACAAGTGCTAGTTGCATTCAAGATGTTGGATTAACAACATATACTTGTAGAGCTAAAGTTGGAAAGAGTGGTGGTGAAACACCGAGTGGAATCTTAGCAAGTTTCAGCGATGCTACTCAAACTGTAGGGAGTGGGAGAATAACAACAGGGATTAGTTTAACAAATAATATCCAAGCAACTGGAGTGACTGCAAATCCAAACAAAATTACTGTTGCTGCGTATTTCACGGATCCAAATGATGCAACTAAGGAATCTTTTTGCTCGCAGACAGTGGATTCAAGAGTTCCGTATCCTTAATTTTTATCTTTTTATAATTCTTATTTTTTATTATTTTAAAAGACTTAGTTGGAAATGGGCTCGTAAACTCGCATATTGACTACGAAATCGACTTTGTCAGATTTCTCCGTCGAGAAAATTGTTAATGCAAAAAGAATTTATGGAATTATTAATGGTTTCTCTTCTTTTTGAGTTAGGTATCTGTGAACTGATTTGAATGTTGGGAATTCTGTAAATTCATATCTTAATAATCCCAATACTGCCTTTAATGCTGTTGGTTCATCAACAATATCCTGAGGTCGAAGAAACGCCTTATTACATTCTTCTGTATAAATAGTACTGTCCTCTCTTGCAAACATTAGATAAGCACAATCGGCAACTTTGAGAGCAGCTAGACCTTCAAGAGCAATAATTCCACCAACAATAATAGTTGGGATTACCATTGATTCTAATTCCATTCTTTAAAATAATTAATCTAGTTTATAATTTTTGCGGTAAATTTTTGATTAAATAAACTTCATCGCCTTTTCGAACTAAAAGAATTTTGATTCCAACTTCCTGTCCTTTATTTGCGGTTTTAATTGGCTTGTTTTTTATTTCCATAGTTTCTATCTTTGAATTCAAGATTCCGGTTGTGTTTCCAATTACGGAAATTTTATCTCCAATTTTAACTGAAGAAGATAATTTTATTGCGGCTACATTTATTTTTGGATAGTAATGCAGGACTTTTCCTACGAAATGTTTTTTTTCTGTTGCTTCGGAATGTTCAATTCTTGCAAAATCGTCTGGCGTCGGTAAACCAAGGTAAAATCCAGAGGAGAATCCTTTAT
Source organism: Candidatus Pacearchaeota archaeon (assembly GCA_041648455.1). GTDB lineage: Archaea > Nanobdellota > Nanobdellia > Pacearchaeales > GW2011-AR1 > JBAZOZ01. Next base: position 28,916 of record JBAZOZ010000002.1, read on the forward strand.
TGTAAACTTTTTTTAATTCTTCTAGAGATTCCCGAATTTCTCTTTCAGAAAGTTTTTTGTCGAGGGCTTTTCTATAAATTCTAATAACTGTTTCAACATATCTTGGGTCACGATTTCTTCCTTCAATTTTGAAAGATTTTATTCCTGCTTTTTTCATTTCTTCAATAAAAGGCAAGGTGCATAAATCTTTTGCTGACATTATCTTATCGTTTTCTAATTCTAATTCATAGCCTTCTTGCTTGTCTTTTACAATGTAGCCTCTTCTGCATGGATGCAAACACTCCCCGCGATTTGCAGATTTATTGAATAAGAATTGAGAAGTGAAACATCTTCCGGAAATTGAGACGCACATTGCTCCGTGTGCAAAACATTCTATGTCAATTATTTTTGAGATTTTCTTAATTTGTTTTAGATTTAATTCTCTTGCTAAGATAATTCTTTTTGCTCCGAGTTTTTTGTAGAATCTCGCTGTTTCTGAATTTGCAACAGATGCTTGAGTTGAAATAAAGAAAGGAATTTTGTATTTTTTGCAGAGTTGAACAACAGCCAAATCCCAGCAAATCACAGCATCGACTTTTCCTTTAATTTCTTTAATTATTTTCTCAATTTTCTCCAATTCTTCATCGTAGATTATTGTGTTCAGAGTCAAATACATTTTTACTTTTCTTTTGTCTTTTCCATTGCTGCAGATTTTTCTTATTTCATCTAAATCATTCAATGTGAAATTTTTTGCATTTGCCCGCATTGAGAAATCTTGCAGTCCGAAATAAACTGCGTCAGCTCCGGCATTCACCGCTGCAATTAAATTTGGAAAACTTCCTGCTGGTGCGAGCAATTCAAAACCTCGCGGTTTTGTATCCCGACGCGAATTCTTTTCTTTGCCTCCGATAGAATTCTTCACAGCAAATTCGTATTTGGATTTCATAAATCAACTAGAATGAGAAGATTTAAAAATTTATTCAAATAAAATTAAATGAAATAATTAAAAACAAACCCCTTTTCTTTAATCTATGAATAAAAAAATTGGTGCTAAAATGTCTCAATCACCTAAATTTATTTCCAAATTATTCCACACTTTCTTTTCCAATTAAAAAATCATCTCCTGAATCAGTAAGAACAAAATTTATTTTTGCTGAAAGTGATCCTATTATTTATCGGGCGTCTCCTAAAGAAGGTGTTATGAAAAGATTCGTAAATTATTTTTCTGGGGTTCCGAATTCAGAGGTAGTGGTAATTCCTGGAGATCATGGATTTAATAATTCAAATAATCCAAGTGGTCCAAATAGAAAGAGAGTACAACAATTCAATATAAATAATACAGATAGATTGATTAACGAAATAAGAGATTATATAGAAAAAGTTAAATAGTCTATTTTCTAAGATTTTTTATGACAGCTAATTATCGGCATCACGAGTAGAGAATTTGATTTCTTTAGCTGTGCGTTTTCTGAAGACAATATTTTTATACCATATTCAACTGAATTAAATGATAGATGCTTTGCGATTTCCAGCGGAGGCAATTTAAGAAATCGTTTTCCGCGTCGAGAAGGAAGTTGATTGCCTCAAGAATGAAAATTCTTGATGGTGTTCAGGAATCTTTGATTCCTGACATAAAGAAACCGCAGGTATCTTACAATGGCGATTGTAGTTTAACGGTAGAATGTGTGACTGTGGCTCGCAAGACGAGGGTTCGACTCCCTCCTTTCGCCCTTTCAGTCGTGAGTCGAATAAAAAAGGAGAAACAAAGATGAAAAAAATAAAATATTCAATTGCAAAATCTGGGCTGTGCCTTTGCACAGACGGAATTAAAGATTTTGCAAATATAGAAAATACAGAAATCGAAGATTTCTGTCCTTACAAAACAGGAAGTTTTGAAAGTAGGAAATTTTCTATCTCATTAAAATTCAGGAGAATTTTAAGATGAAAATCTTATTTGTCTGCAAGCACAACAGATTTAGAAGCAAGGTAGCTGAAGCATATTTCAATAAAATAAATAAAAACAAGAATATTAAAGTAGCAAGTGCCGGAATTTTCAAGGGGTTTCCAACTGAACCCATCGTCGTTAAAATTGGAAAAAGATACGGATTAAATATAAACAAAAATACAAATGGGTTAAAAGAAGAAGCAGTTAAAAAGATTGATTTATTGATAATTGTAGCGAATGACGTTCCTGCATATTTATTTAAAAGCAAAGTAAAGAATATCCTTGTCTGGAAAATTCGTGATGCAAATTCCCTCGATAAAAAAGAAATTGAAAAGATTATGAAAAAAATATTTAAGAAGATTGATGAATTAAATAGAAAAATAGGGAAACTAAAATGACAAACACCGATGCTGTTAAAGGATTCAAAGATTATACTGGAGAAGAAGCAATTAAGAGAGAAGAAATCAGAAAAATATTAGTTGGAACTTTTGAAAATTATGGATTTGAGCCTGCCGAAACTCCGATAATCGAATATGAAGAATTTGTCAAAGGTGATAATAAACACGACGAGGCTGTTTCAGATATTTTCAGATTAGAAGATAAGGGAAAAAGAAAGCTCGCACTAAGATATGAATTTACATTTCAATTAAAAAGAATTATGCAAAATAAAAAACTCCCATACAAGAGATATCAAATCGGTCCGGTGTTTAGAGATGAGCCAATATCTGCCAATAGGTTTAGACAATTTATTGCGTGTGATGCAGATATTATTGGGAGCGATATAAAAGATGAAGCAGAAATTTTAGCAATTATAAAGACTATTTTAGAAAAATTAGGAATTAATTTTATTATTTATTTTAATAATAGAAAATTATTGAACGAAATCCTTGATAAATATAAAGTTAAAGAAAATAACAAAGACGATGTTATTCGAGAATTGGACAAATTGGATAAGATTTCTGAGGAAGAAGTAAAAAAGGGATTAAAAAAGTATAATGCAGAGAAAATTATTGATATTTTAAAAAATAAGGAAAGCTTTTTTGAAAAATTCTCTAACTATAAAGAAGTTGAAGAGCTTAAAAGATATTGTAAATATTATGGTGTAGAAGTTAAATTTTTACCGATGCTGGCGAGAGGTTTGAGCTATTATAACGGGAATGTTTTTGAAGTTAAATCGAGTATAAAAGAAACAATCTGTGGTGGTGGGAGTTTTATGTTCAATGGAGTTCAAGCAACAGGATTCGGAACCGGTTTGGAGAGACTGGAAATCTTATCGAATTTAAAAAATGAAAAAGAAAGATTCTTGATTGTCTCTCTTGGAAAAGATAAAAAAGCAATTGAATTAGCGGAAAAATTTAGAGAAAAAAATAAAATAATTTCAATTTATTACGGCAAACCATCGAAAGCGCTGGATTATGCAAATGCTTATAATTTTAATAAAGTAATCTTCGTCGGAGAAAAGGAAGTAAAATCCAAGAAATTCAAGATTAAGGATATGAAAACTGGAAAAGAAAGTTTGTTGAATATTTAGCGGAGAAAAATCACTAATCTATATCTAATTCCATTCTCCAAGAATTCTTTTCTCCGGAAATTTTCTTATCTATTATTTTTAAAGATTTTTCAAAAAGCGGGCAATCCAGGACAAAGGTTTCAAATTCGCCACCTTCGCCTGCAGGATGAATTTTATACTTTTCTTTAAGTATTATAGCATCATCTATGAATTTTCTATTAATTTCTCTTCCGAGCCATTTGTCATCGAGGGGATATGCAGCAACCCCAATAATTATGATTTTAAATTTCGCTTCGACGAGTTCGTTAAGATATTCTATCTCATCTTTTTGCCAAAGAGGATTTAAGTTTTTTAATCCTAATTTATCACAGATTTTCTTGATTCTCGAAGATTGATAAACGCTTTTCAGTGCACCTGTAACAATTCCTTCAATTTTGTATTTTTTAATTGCTAATTTAATTGATTTTTCTAAATCCTTTAATTCTAATTCTTTTTCTCCTTCAGTTTTTTGAATTATCAATGGAATGTTCATAACCTCTGCCTGTTTTTTTGTCATTTTTATCGACGGAGTATGAAACATAAATGAATCTTTATTCTCTGAGAAAATTGATATAAGACAAGCTATTTCGTTTCCAAATTTTTTTGCTAAATAAGCAGCGTAAGTTGAATCTTTTCCGCCAGAAAAGAGAATGCCGAGTTTCATAAATTGAAAAATGAAGCAGGGATTTAAAAATATTGCTCCTCTCATGTCTTAATTTTATTATTGATTAAGATTGCAAAATCAAAACACTCGGCCAGAAAGTTCAAGGCTTTCCACTAAAAGATTGTTAATGGATTAATTCTTTGTATGCTTTGCTACTATCGGTTATCTAATTAATATTTCAAACAAAAAACTCTTATCTAAATTGAATGATTCTTAAACATTTCCAATTGGATTTTCAAACTTTTCTTCTATTTCCTCTAACCTTTCCATTTGTTCTTCGTCTAAATTCTCGAGTTCTTTTTCAAGTTCTTCTTTCAAATCGGCAAATGGATCGCCATTATATTCAATATAAGTTTGTTTCATCCAAATATCGATTTCTCCAAAATGTTCTTTCTGGTCCAGCCATATTTTTTTCTGGTTTTCTAAATGCAAAAGGGGAGAAAAAGAAACAATTCTCTCTTCTTTGTTATCTCCTATAAAATTGGTGTAAGAAATCTTTTTTCTTGCCTCATCTTCTTTAAAATGTTTTAAAAGATTCTCGTATATTTCTCTTATTTTATTTTTTATAGAGAAATTTATTTTTGGCAGAGAAATTGAAGATTCTCTTAACGCGTTTTTGTTTATAATTTCCTTTTTTATTCTTCTATTTTCGGTAATTATCGCCTTGTTAAGAGATTCCATTAATTCTTTTAATGTAACTTTTTTGAACCGAGGCATTGGACTTCTCGGAATAAGTTCAGGAATTTCTTCTTCTAGTTCTATTCTTTCCATAAGATATTTTTTTTCTTCTTTTTTTCCAAAAAGAATTTCGTCAACGCTTTTGATGTATTTGTTCAAAAGTATTTCGGATTTGATTCTTAGCAAAAGTGCGGCCGCTAACAAGACTTTGCTTGATATAAAAAAATCCATTTCTTCCAATTCTTCTATCTTTTTCAAATATTTATCTGTTAAAATAATTATATTTACATCCCACGGATCTAATTGTTCTGTATTTATTAAATCATAAATAATTTCCTGCCAGCCAATTTCTCTGCTAAAAAGTAAATCTTGAATTTGATCTTGTTTTATATTTCGTTTTTCTGCAGAAACACTCTCTTTTATCATATATGTTAAAGAAGACAAGGTTTTATAAAATGTTTGTGTTTTAAATGATAGATTAATTATTTAGTAGTTTGTATATTAAATTAAAGTAGTTAGTATATTCGAATGTTCAAATTGTAACTTCGAAAGGGCTAACAAACAAATATTTACTACTATATATTGAAAACCCTATGTCATTTTATAAGAGTAACATAAGCGAAAGATTTATATACTATTAAGTGTTATGAAATCTATCACCTCTTTTTCCCCAGGAGAAGCTTCAGGTCGTACTATTTGTTTGGCTTGAAGAATCTCCCAGGGTTTATCGCATGCAGACGAGAGTCTCGAAGAATTTGATAAAAATATGAGGGAAAATATTTCTGAAAAAGTTTTTAAAGATGAGAAGATTAGAAATAGGATGGAAGTAATGGATAGTAATTCTGTTGAAAGATTAAAAGAAGAAAATAAAGAACTAAAGATAGCTCTTAGTCTTTGTTTGAACAAGCCACTTGTAAAAAGATTATCTGAGGCTGTTAAAAGAATTGATGACGGAGAATATTATTCCGAAGAAGAATTTTTTAAGAATTCTCGTCAATTAGCTGCTTAATTTTATCTTTAGTTAATTGTTTAAGATATTTATTACATTCGTCTTTATGCTCCAAACCAATTAATAAAACTCTGACTTCATTATCCTGAACAAGATAAAAAATTCTAAACATTTGAACATGCAACTCATAAAGATTTGCAAAATATCTCAAGGGTTTTCCAATTTCTTTTGGATATTCTTTTAATCTTCTTATTTTCTTTTCTGCTTCTATTTGTATTGAATTATCTAATTTCCAAAACTCTTTTGCAAATTTCTTGTCGAATATTAATTTATATTCCATCTCTAACCTCATTTAATTTTAGGATTAAGATTGAGAGATTTATAAAATATTTGTATGATGAAATTGAAGAAGTGAAAAAGAACAATAATGTTATACTTGTTTACACAAAGTAGATATGTTTTTTGACCAGACTTTTAAACACATTTTATCTTACAGGTTTTAAGTAAATTCTTACTAGAATGTTTAACAATCAACGTTATTTCATATGAGACAAAAATACACACTTCTTTGCTTCTTTTTTAAAAGAAGATTTAACTGGCAACTTGATTTAGATACTCGGCTAATTGCTTCATATCGTCTGGCTTTCCTTCTAATTCTGAATAATATTTGTTATCCATCTCAAAATAAAATTTATTTACAAAATCAATAGTTTTCCTGTAATTCTCCCCGCCTTCTTTCTCTACTAATTTATTAAAAAGCGCAATATACTTCATTAAATCTTCAATTAGTTCTTTTATCTCTGTTTCTTCTCTAAAATTAGACTTGTTGTCAAGTTCTAAATACAACTTATCTAAGAACTCAATAGTTTCTTTGTAATTTTCAATTCCCCTCTTTCGCACTAGCTTATAAAAAGCACAAGCATATTCAGTCAAAGCCCTTGTTAATTCTCTAATTTCAGGATTCTTGATTCTAGGTATTTCCTTTTGGAATCTGTCCATATCATCAAGTTCTTTCTTGATTGTTTCTTGAAAAGTTTGATTTTTAATTTTTGAGCGCAAAATAATCCCATGCTCCACTAGACCTTTGTGAAACCCTTTTAGTCCTTTCAGCATTCTTTCGTTCAATTTTGGCGTTTGTATTTTATGCATTTTACCAGTTCCAACTACCCTTATTTGCTTCCAAGAAAGACAAAAAGAAATTATCTTTCTTCAGATTCTGCCTTAAGCTCAGAAAACTTCTCGTTTGACATAGATGTTTCTACCAAACCAACATGGAAGTTTTCAAGACCTTCCAGCATTTCCCGATTAAATCCACAAAAGGGCATTTTATTTTTTCTCCTCGTTTCTCTTATCGATTTCGTCGAGCCACTCTTGATGAGAATTACTATAATATCCACCTTTCTCTTTGGAGTATCTTGAATCTTCCATTGCAACAGCTATTGCTAAAGGAGCAAGTATAGAAGCCAGAAGCATATGTGATACTGGTCCAACATATCCAATCATTCTTTCTGCAAAGTTTGAAGATTTACGTAACCTTGCACCATTCTCCAGATGGGATCTATTTACCTCATTGAATCTATTTAATGCAAACTCCAATCTTGAATTGAATACTCTTAGTTCTGGTCTGTCTTCATTTAACATTTCATTTCTCTATACATTTAATTAATATTCTAATATTATTCCTATATATAAAACCTTCTTAGTTATTATCTTACAAAAACGAAATATTTATATACTAATAATGATTATATGTATAATTATGATTAAATTGGATGCTTTTGATAGAAAAATCTTAGAAATTCTTCTGAAAAATGCAAGAGAGCAAATAACAACAATAGCAAAGAAAATAAAATTGGGAAGGGAAAATGTTAATTACAAAATTAATAGATTGATTAAAGAAGGAATAATAAAAGAACCCTTGACTATTTTTGATGAGGATAACTTAAGGTTATCCCGTTATGTTTTGTTTGTTGAACTGATAAAGTTACAAGAAGATTCAGAAAGAAAAATAATTGGGGATTTAAAAAATTCTAAATATATTAGTTGGATTGGAATTAACGCTGGAAAATGGAGCCTGATTTTTGATGTAATTATAAAAGAAAAAGATGATTTAGATAAAATTGTAAATGATTTTCTAGACAAATTTGGCAGATTTATTGGAGATTATGTAATCCTAAATTCAAAAGAAATGGGATATTATCCTGAAAAAATGTTAGAATTGAATTATAAAGAGCAGGCTATTAAAAAAACTAAAAATGTAAAACTTGATAAAACAGACATTGGGATATTATCTATTTTGAATGAAGATGCGTGGAGAAATTATGTTAAAATTGCTGAAAAGATTGGATTAACACCTAATGCGATTAATAATAGGATTAAAAATTTAGAGCGAAATGGGGTTATTATTGGTTATACAATCTCACTTGATTGGAAAAAATTGGGATGGGAATTGTATGGTCTACAGTTAAAGATTATAGGATTTAAAAACGATATTAATAATAAGTTAATCTCTCATTTCAAGAAGAATAGTAAAGTCATTTTCTACTACAAGTATCTTGGTGGTGTTTGGGATTATGATATAGGAATTATTGTAAAAGATTCTGAAGAATTGAGGGAATATATTAATGAATTTAGGGCTTCTTTTTCTGATTTTGTTAAAATCTCAGATGCATCTGCAATATTAAAAGAAGTTACTGGGTATAAGCTTCCGAAAGGAGTTTTTGATTAAAATGTAAGGCAAGATCTAAGATATTTAGAACAAAAGTTCTTAATTTTATGGTAAAAAATAGTATACGCTCGTTTACACCGAGCATATCAAAAAGATTTTATTTATTCTTTTTTACTTGTGAATTCTGAATAATGACATTTACCGCAATACAATCTTTCTTTAGAATTCATTAAAAATACCCCCGGACCGCATCTTGGACAAGTTCTCTCTCGTATTATTTTATTGCCTTCAATTTTATATTTAGTATATTTCTTGCTTGTTGGTTTGTTCTTGTGCTTTTTCTTTCCTTTTTTGTTTGATTTTTTTGTTTTTGCCATGCTATTTTATTTTCATCCTAAAAATTCTCCAAATATCTTTTCACCTTTTTCATACCAATTCTCCCTATTAAATGCCAATCCATATCCCTGAAGTGAAATCGCTTTCCATCCGTTTTTTGTTATTTCTAAATCTTTTGATCTATTAAATAATAATGATGAAGCAAGATTTGTTATTAAATAGGCTGGCGCCGGTAAAATTGTTATTAACCCCCCAATAGTTATTCTTTCTAAAAGATTAAAGTGGTTTGCTGTCCATTCTTTTCTTCCAACCCCCGTTCCTGTTCCTTCACCCATTTTATTCATTAACCTCTTCAGATTTATTTTCTTCAATCACATTTTTTTTCATTCTTTCCATCCTAGTTTTCTTTTCAGCTTCTCTTTGCTTTTTAGTTTTTATTTCACTTTTTTCCTTATCTTCCATTGATTCGTAGATATTCGCTTTAATTTTGAATGTTTTTGATCCGAATCTTCCCTCGATCTTTTGTGTTTTTATGTTCTCCACAGGTTTTGAAAATCTCTCTGATAATTTTTTATCAATTTCGATTATCTTTGGCGTGGTTTCCGAGTTTATCTCTGCTATTATTTCATTTCTTTTGAAAAGAGGATTTTCTTTTTCATGAATAATTTTTAATTCCATTTTAGAATTAACGAGTTTTGATTGCAAACTCGCCCTTGCTTTTTAATTTTAATTTCTGCGCGATTTCGGATTTTTCTGGATCTAAAATAATTACTCTTCCTTTGAATCCTTCTGTTGATTCACGAGATTCACATTTAGGACATTTTTCTAATTCATGTATTGTACTGCAAATTTTGCATGCTTTTTGTTTTGCCATTAAAAGAACCCCGCTGGTTTCCTCAGAAATTGAAAATTTCTGGGACATTCAAAATTTGCATTTTGAAGTTTTTGAACTTCCTCAAATTGTGGAACGGCGATATGAAAAACTTTATTGTTTTTCATCCTTCCGAAACAAGAAGTTTCGAAAGTTTTCAGAAATGCCTCCGACGAAAATTGCATAAGAAACAATTTATTTAATTTAATTATCATTTTTTCTTTACCTTTTTTTCTTTTCCTTTAACTGCTTTCTCCTCGAATTTTGCGGCTTTAACAGCTTCTTTTTGTTTTTTTATTGCATCTTCTTTAGTCCATTCTAATTTTCCAAGTCCGGGCTGGCGCATTGTCAATCCTATTTTTGGCTCGTCTCCCTTGTAACTTATTGCAACAACTCTTGCCAAACAAGTATCTCCTGATTTTAAAATTCTTTTTGAAGTTTTCCCAGTTAGCGTATTTGACTTGCTGAAAGTCACATAATCATCCATTGTTTGAGAAATATGAATCATTCCCTGCATAACCCCCATATTTACAAAAGCTCCGAAATTAGTTATTTCTGAAATTGTTCCGTAAACTAGTTCTTGAAGTTCTGGCTTCCACGCAAGTAGTTTGAATGTTGATTTGTAATAAGTTGCACCGTCTCCCGGAATTATCACTCCCTCTCCGACGCTTAAAACTTCAATTACTGCGACGGCTTTTCCGATTTCTCTATCATAATAATTTTTGTAAGTTTCGTGCAGCTGGTTTTCAACAGCCTCACCAGTTGGCATACCAAATAGTTTCGGTTCAACTCTTACATAATCTTCAACTTCTGTTACATAGAACATAAAAAAAGTAGTGAAAAATGGCTTAAAAACCTTTTTGTTAAAGATTTTTGGGCCACGAAATTTAGAATTGCGCCTACACACAAAAGTGAAACAAAAATTTCGTCGGTTTTTAAAATTTCCGACTAGATAATCTCCAACTTCTTTTTATTTCGGATAATCAATTTTGGGCTTTTGACTTTTGATTTTATTTCTCTGTCGAGTGTTGCTACAATGACATTTGGATTTTTCTTAGAATAATTAATAATTGCGTTGTCTGTATTTTTTCCTGGAAGTCCAATAATTTTCGGCTTGTTTATTTTTATTAATTTTAATGCTAATTTTGCTTCTATTCTTGAATGTGAAATTCCTTCAATTTCCTTAATTACTTGTTTTGGAATTAAAATTCTAATTCCATCTAATTTAAGCTGTTCAAAGAAATCAATTTTATTTCTTATGCATGTTAAAATAAACGAGGTGTCCAAGATTATTTCTTTCATGAACTAAATAAGATATTAAGGTTTAAATAATCTTTTTTCTTTGTTATTTTATGCAAGAGGTTGATAATGTTCTTAGAATTCTGAAAGAGACAAAAGAATCTATAAATAACAAAGATGCTGTTGCATTAAAAACTCTCAGCAATCAAACAATCCATACGGCTGCAGTGAGTCAAGATCCCGATAATATTGCCGTGGCAGTTATTGTCTATTCAATTGGGAAAATTATTGAAAGAAGTAATAATGGGGAAGAAAAAAAATATGCCGGGCTTTATAACAGATTGTCGGTTATGATTGATAAAACTATTTTTGAACTTAAAAGTGGAAATCAAGACAAAGTCAGAAAAAATTTAAATTACATTCGAAAAGATATTGAACGTGGCTCTGGAGATTTTAAAAGGCACATTCAAGATGTTTTTAGAAAAGCTTCAATAAATAAAGCATCTAAAATTTACGAACATGGAATTTCAATGGAAACGACAGCTTCGCTTTTAGGAATTACAATGTTCGAACTTGCGAGTTATGCTGGACAAAAACAAGTTATCAGCGAGGAAAAAGAAGAAAAAACAATTTCTGCCAAAGAAAGAATTAAAATTGCAATGGAGATGTTTGAATAGTATGGATATAATCTTAGTTAGACATGGTGAATCTGAACATAATGCTAAATTAAGTGAAGATAATGATTCTGCTTTGACTAAAAAAGGGAGAAAACAGGCAGAATATGTAGGTAAAAAATTGCAAAAAATAAAGATATCTAAAATTTACACAAGCGGATTAATAAGAGCTAAACAGACGGCGCAAATTATCTCCAAAATTAATAAAATATCTAAGATAAAATATTTTGATGGATTAAATGAATATCCTGGAAGATATTTGAAGCAAAAATGGAGATGGTTATTTAATAAAAGATTAAAATTATTAAAAAAATTAATAAAAGATATTTCTAAAGACAAAAAAAAAGATAAGACAATATTAATTGTTGCTCATGGAATTACTAATAGAATTATAATAGGTTATCTTTTACAGATTCCTCTGAAAAAACAGCTCCTATTTTTCAGACAACACAATACAGGTGTTAATATTTTGATATGGGATAATGATTTTAAAAACTGGAAGCTGGAATCTATGAATGATATTTCACATTTGCCGGAGAGGTTAAGATGAAAATACAAAAATTAAAAATTTTTGTCCTTCAAGATGGAAAACAAAAAAGTTTTCCATCCCTAAAAATCAGGAAGATTTTAAGGAAACAAGAATTTTTAGAAGAAATAAGAAATTTTTTACCTTTTAAAAACAGGAAATTTTTAAAATGAACAAAGCAATAATTTTCGACTCGGGAACTTTGATTAGTTTATCAATGAGTGGTTTACTTGATAGTATTCGTGATTTAAAAAGAATATTCAATGGACATTTTTTAATTACAAAAGATGTCAAAGAAGAAATTATTGACAAACCACTTACAATAAAAAAATTTGAACTTGAAGCTTTGAGAATTAAACAGCTTCTTGACGACGGCGTATTGGAGAGTTCAGATGTAATGAAAATCAGCAAAGAAGAAATTGATGCCGAAAAAAATAAATTTATAAATATTGCAAACGCAACTTTTTACGCAAGGGGGAAAGAAATTCATATAATTGATTTTGGTGAAGCGTCCTGTTTGGCTCTTAGCAAAATTCTAAGTGAAAAGAAAATTGAAAATGTTATTGCTGTCGATGAAAGAACTACAAGACTTCTTGGGGAAAAACCAGACAACATAAAAAAGATTATGGGGAATAAATTACATACAAATATAAATTCCAATAAGGAAAACTACAAATTATTTCAGGGGTTTAAATTTATTAGATCGACCGAATTAATTTATGTTGCATATAAAAAAGGTTTTATTAACATAAAAGATGGTACAACTGTTCTTGACGCATTGCTTTATGCTTTAATGTTCAGCGGATGTTCTATTTCTTCTACAGAAATTAATGATATAAAAAAAATGAAGTAATAAATTTAATGAGGAGTTAATATTTCTAGAGCAGTTGGGAGATTATTTCTTAGGAAAAATTCTGGATGAAATGTTAATAAAAGAGTGGCGTCCCATAAACTCGGGTCGTCTGTTTGAGCAAGATATTTTCTGCAGCTGCAATTTTTCTCAGAACATACTCGATAATACGTGCATAGGTAAGGATCTTTAAAATCTATGATGGGTTCAATCTCTTTTTCTAATGCTAATATAGACATTTCAATTATCATTTTATTATCACAAAACTATTTAAATATTCTTATATCAGGATAGATAAAGAAAACAAAAGTTTCTATTGGGGTCTGTAGTTCATCGTTAGAATATCTGCCTCCAGAGCAGAAGAGGGGGGTTAAATTCCCTCCAGGCCCATTAAAAAGAACCCGCTGGTTCTTTTTAGAAATCTCCTCTAATGCTGAACGACGATTTCTAAATGCCTCCGGTGAAATCGTATAAAAGAACCCAAATATTTTTCCTCTGGTAGAATCGCATAAAAGATTATAATTATTTTATATACTAATACAGCAAAAATTGTTTTTTGCGTAAACTCCCCGTTTTAACTCGTGAGAAAGCGAAAACAATTTTTGGGGTGTTCAAGAACCTGAGACACGCCCCGGAATTTATTCCGAGGGTTCTTGACATACTAAAAAATTCTGAAAGAATTTTTGGTAAGTTTTAAAAAGCAATTTCGGAACCTTAAAGATAAAATCTTTAACTCATTCGTTTTTACAAACGAAGATTTTAAAAACATCTTTTTCTTGTAGGTTATAACAAAATATGGGGCTGTGCTTTCGCACAGACTGAGTTTAATATTTTGTTATTACAGAAAATATGAAAAATAAAAAGTTTTTCATCCTGTTCACATGGAAAACAAAGAAGTTTTCCATTCCTCAAAATCAGAAAGATTTTAAGGAAACAGGAAGTTTTGAAGGTAAAAAAATTTTCTGTCCCTTAAATTTCAAGGGGATAATATGAAATTAAAGGTGAAAGGAGGGTGAAATGGAAAAGAGTTTGAAAATTGGTTTGATTGTTGTCGCAGGAATTGTAATAATTGCTATTGTAGCAATGAATGGTTCTCAATCAACAGGACAAGCAACATCAACATTTACTTCTGGTGCGAATTACGGGGCAATTAATCCAGGATTTAATGTACAAACACAATGTACTTACGTTGATGAAAATGATGGATGGGATGTATTGAAAAAAACAACTGTTAGGTTTTATGACAGAACTTCCGGGAAGTATATTAAGTATAGCGATGCATGTTCGGGTCAGAACAGCGTATCTGAAAATCATTGTGAAGATGGATATAGAAAAACAAGATTAGTTAATTGTCCGTCGGAAACTGCTTGTATTGATGGTGCGTGTGTTTCTAGATGATTTTATTCTTAATTAATTTTTTTATTTTTTCAAATTTATATATTTTGTTGTCTCCTATAGTGTGAACTGTGAAATTCATTAGATCTTTCTTTTGCATAATAGAAAAACAATCTTCGTATTCTTCGCTGTAATTATTAATTGGAGAACCTTCGATTGTTGATAAAAAACTTGGCAGGATAATTATCTCCTTACCCTTAAATTTCCCAACAAGAAAACACTTGAATATTTCTTCTTTTATTCCTTGCTTGTCGGAAAGAATTATTGAAGGATGAATATGCCCTATAACAATTGTTTTTATTCTTGAATCGAATACTTCTGAAAAAAATTTATCTCCATGAAGAAATGCTATATCTTTTTCAATGTAATAATCTTTTAATTTTTTATCAAAAGTATAATCTATCGTGTCATGATTTCCCTTAATGAAAATTATATCTTTCTCTTTAAGGTTCTCCTTTAAAAAATTTAACACCTTATTAAAATAATTTTTTTCTTTCCATTCGTAAGCAAAAGAATGCTTTAAGTCTCCGATGAAAACTATCTTTCTTAATTTTTGTTTTTTTGATTTCATTTTATTAAAGATATTCTTTAATTCAATTATAATTTCTTCAACCTGTCTTTCCGGAATTAAAACTCCAGATTGTTGAATCATATAATCGTACCCTAAGTGCAAATCCCCGACGGCTAGAATTCCATGCTGAGGGAAAAAGAGAGTTTTGTCAAGAAATTTAAATTTCATCTTTCTCCGATAATTCTCAAATGTTCCTTATGCATTCTTTGAAGGAATTCCTGTTTATCTTCTATTCTAATTAAATCTGTGTGGCCTTGGATAATCAGGTTCAATGCGAATGGACTTGGAATTGAAGTATCTTTAATCTTGAATTTTAACTTTCCTAATTCTATCCATTCTAAAACTTGTTTTGCAGATGAAATGTCCATCAAATCTTCCAAAACTTCCCGTCTTGCTTCACGAAGAATTGGAAACTCTGAAGTTATTTTCTTAACTGCATTAATTAAGAAATGAGATTTCATTTGCTGTTTTCCGACGGTCTTGCTTCTTCCTTTGTAATTTCTTAGAATCATTAAAGAACGAGTTGCACAATGCCTGAATCTTCTTGCAAGAACGTCTGTTTTCTCAATCGCTTCTTTTAAAATTTCCTCAAGATTATCTTTCTTAAGAAAATTAATTGCTTTTTCAATCTTCATTTTTTCTCCTGCAAGATAAAATCCGTTGTCGTTTATTCCTATTTGAATATCCCTGCCTCCGGCTCTTGCAATTAAAAAAGCGAATGCCCTCGACAACGCATCATTGACTCTTCTTCCATACATGCTGTGAAATAAAAGATAATTTTTTTCTGACTTGTATCTTTCTATAAGAATTGTTTTTGAATCAGGAATCTCAAGAAAATTATATTGTTCCTTAAAATAATTATAGATTACCTCCGCAGTAGACTTGCTTTTTTCATCGAGATAAAGATGATTAGAGATAAAATTAATTATTTCTTCCTTATTTTTGCCGGAATTTAATCTCTCTTTCATTAATGTTCTGAAGCGATTCACTTCATTTGCAGAATCAAAACTTAATGGAAGCATTTCAGAAAACCACGAAGGAATTGTCGGAGACTTTTCTATTGTAGATTTAACATAAAGATTCATTCCCCGAGTATATAAGTAAATATATTTTTTTCCTCCGAGTACAAAAACATCTCCTTTTTTCATCCGCTCTAAAAATCCTTCATCGATGTGTCCGACTTGTTCTCCGTTAGGAGCTATTTTTACGGTAATAAAAGATTCTTCGGGTATTGTCCCTATGTTTGTCAAATAGAGCATCCTTGCAAGTTTTCCTCTTTTTCCAATTTGTTTGGTATCTTTATCATACCATATTTTTCCATAAATATAATTTTTTTCCAGAGAATATTCGCCAGATAAATAACTTATAACGTCGAGGAAATCATTTCTTGTTAAATTTGAATAACAATAACTTTTTCTTATTAATGAAAACATTTCTTCGATGTCCCATATCTTGTAAATTGACATCCCGTAAATTTGCTGACTTAAAACATCCAGGGCGTTTTTAGGAAAATAAATTTTGTTTATTTTTTTTTCAATCATTTCTTTTTGAATCACGCTGCACTCAACTAAATCATCCCTGTCCATTACAATAAATCTCCCTTTTGCCGTATCGTGCAGTCTGTGGCCGGCCCTTCCTAATCTTTGCAGGGCTCTTGCGGAAGATTTCGGAGAGCCAATCATTAAAACCAAATCAATATATCCTATATCAATTCCAAGTTCCAAGGAAGTTGAACAAACAACAACCTTTAGTTTTCCGTCTCGAAGTTTTTCTTCTATATCAAAACGATGTAATTTGCTCAGAGAGGAATGATGTGCAGCAATATTGTCGTCGCCATATTCGGTTGGAAATTTTTCTTTAAGATGATTTACAACTCTCTCCGTCGCTGAACGAGTGTTTGTAAAAATCAATGTGGTTTTATGTTCCTTAATTAAATTGTCCAAGAGAGAATACATTCCAAGTTTTAAATCAGAATCATTAATTAAATCTTCAACAGGAGCAAGAACTTTTATGTCTATATTTTTAACCATAGGAACTTTTGCAATGTGGACTGTCCTTTCTTTGTCAATTCCAACCAAATATTTTGCAACCTCTTCTAATGGTTCTATCGTTGCTGAAAGCCCGATTTTTACCGGATAAATTTTGCTTACTTCGTTAAGCCGTTCTAAAGTTAAACTAAGATATGTTCCTCTTTTATTATCTAACGCATGAATTTCGTCAACGATACAAAATTCTAGTTCTTTTAAATTTTCAACGAATTTTTTTGTTGTCAAAATTATTGCAAGTGACTCTGGAGTTGTAATTAAAATGTGGGGAGGTTTACGCGCCATTTTTGCCCTTTCACTTTGAGTTGTATCTCCGGTTCTTAGCGCCACTCTAATTTTTTGGAGTTTAATATTTTTTTTCTCTGCTAGCTCTCCAATTTCTTCTAATGGTTCAATAAGATTTTTGTGAATGTCATTGCTCAACGCCTTTAAGGGGGAAGTATATAACGCATAAATCTTATCGTCTAAAGTTCCTTTTTCTGCTTGAATAATTAGATAATTTAAAACAGACAAAAAAGCGGTTAAAGTTTTGGTTCCTCCTGTCGGAGCGGAAATAAGAATATCTTTTCTTTCCCAAATATTTAATACGCCGTATTTTTGAGTTAAAGAAAAATCATTGAATTTTGAAAAAAACCATTCGCTAACAAGAGGGTGCAGAATCTTTTTTATATCCTCCATATTTCTTTCTTGAGCATTTAGAATTTCAGTCATATAAAAACAACCTCGCGTTTTCCGCGAGAATCATAGATTCTCGGGGTCTGAAAAATCCATTTTGGATTTTTCTGATTTTGCATTTTCCCTTTCGTGTCGGAAGGGCGATTTTTTTCAACTCGAGCCCAGGTTTGCTTCAAGTTTGCCTTCGAAATAAATGCAAACCTAAACTCTCGACTCGAGCATTGGAAAGCCGTTATGGATTAAAAATATTTGTCGCATTCCAATACTCTCGACCTCCTATGAAAATCGCATAGCAATAAATCTTATTAAAAAATAGTTATTTAATTAGTTATAAATCTGATGTTCGTGGGTTTATTAATTTATTGGAGGAAAAGTATTTAATATAATCTCCCGAATAAAATTTATGAGTATAGGGAAAAAAGTTAGTGATAAGATTAATACAGAAAATAGGAAATTTTCTGCCTCTAAAACTTCTAAGGGAAAACAAGAAGTTCGTGAAAAAGAAAAAACACTCAAGATTTCAATTAAAGAGGCCAGTGCTGCTTCTGTTATGACTGGTGCAGGAGATGCGTATGTTGTTCCTTATGCTCTTGCCTTAAATGCGAATAATGCTCAAATAGGATATTTAACAAGTCTTGCGGGTTTGATCGGGCCGAGTTCACAAATTATTGGAAGTAGATTTATGTATAAATATTCTAGAAAGAGATTGGTAATTAGTTCTGTTTTTTTACATGCCCTTATGTGGGTGGTTTTTTTGTTATTGGGACTGTTATACTGGCAAGGATTTTTAGAAGGAGAAAATGTTGCAATGATTTTTATTATATTATATTGTGCATATGCTCTTTTTGGTTCTCTCGGAGGACCTGCATGGTTTTCATTAATGGGAGATTTAGTTGACGCGAAAGAAAGAGGAAGATATTTTGGAAAAAGAAATAGAATTGCAGGAATAGTTAATATTTCTGTAACGCTTGTCGCTGCCTTTATTCTAGATTATACAAAAAATTATAATTTGGTTATATTCGGATTTATAATAATATTTAGTTTTGCGGCAATTGGGAGGTTTGTTTCTTGTTATCTTTTGACAAAACATTATTATCCTAAAATGAATATGAAAAGGGAAGATTATTTTTCTTTTTGGGAATTTATAAAAAAGGCTCCGAAAAACAATTTTGGCAAATTTGTTATTTTTGTCAGCCTTGTAACGCTTGGAACAAATTTTGCCGCTCCTTTTTTTGGAGTTTATATGTTAGAAGAACTGCATTATAGTTATACTTGGTTTACAATAGTTACATTGTCTGGGGGAGTGTTCACACTTCTTAGCATGCCGTTTTGGGGAAAAATTGGAGATAAATATGGAAACAGACAACTTATGAAAATAGGGATGTTTATGATTCCGGTCCTGCCTCTGCCTTGGATTATCTTTAAAAGTCCTGTTGCTTTAATTCTTACAGCCCAGTTGTTATCTGGACTTGGTTGGGCTGCGTTTAACTTGGGGTTATCAAATTATATTTACGACGCTGTTACTCCGGGAAGAAGAGGTTTTTGTGTTGCATATTTTAATGTAATTAATGGTGTTGGTGTTTTTATCGGTGCAATTTTAGGCGGATTATTTGCTCAATATATTCATATTTCATTCATAAATACTTTTTTCCTAATCTTCTTAATCTCAGCTATACTTAGGGTTTTGCCGGGATTTATTTTATTTCCAAAGATTAAGGAAGTTCGAGCGACTTCAAATAAAAAAGAAAATGTCTTGACTTCGATTTTATCTCCAGCAAGGCCATTGATTGATATGTTTCGTGGAGTAGTTTCAGTATTTAATTTTAAAATTTCAAAGAAAAAATAAGCAGGCGTGCTATTGAGAGATGCTCCGCAAAGTATATAAACAGGTATGAATACAATTTCATATGACTACATGTGCATACTATATATTTTTCACTAATCTTTCAAATAAACTAAAAATAAATATTATTCAGTCTTTAAGAAAAAAAGAGAGGAGTGTTGGTGAAATTGTTAATGGATTAAAAATGGAACAAAGTAAGGTATCTCATGCGCTGGCATCTTTAAAGTACTGTAGTATTGTTAAATCAAAACAGAAAGGGAAACAAAGGATATATTACTTAAATAAAGAAACAATAATACCTATTTTAAATTTAATAGATAGACATGAGAAGAAATCTTGCAAATTGTGCATGAAGAAGAGGTTGGGGAAATGAAAATAATTTATTTAATTCATGGATGGGGAGAAAGCCCTAAAAGTGAAGCGTGGTTTAAATGGCTCAACGAAGAATCTAAAAAAAGAAATTATAAATTAATAATTCCTGAAATGCCGAATACAAATAATCCAAAAATTGATGAATGGTTAAATAAACTTAATAATATTATTAAACCAAATGAAGATACTTACTTAATAGGTCATAGTATTGGTTGTCGGACAATTATGAGATATCTGGAAAAACTTCCAAAAGAAATTAAGTTCAGATGGATAATCTTCGTTGCTGGATGGTTTAATTTATTAGAATCTGCTTATGAAGATAATCAAGAAAAATATATAGCAAAACCTTGGTTAGAAATTCCAATTAATGCTGAAAAAGTTAAACAACACACTGATAAAGTTCTTGCTATCTTTTCTGACAATGACCCTTGTGTTCCATTAAGCGATTCAAAGATTTTTAGAGAAAAACTTGGTGCAAAAGTAATTATTAAAAAGAATGAGGAACATTTTAATGATACTATTAAAATTAAAGAAATGCTAAATTTTATAGAAAGATGAAACAAATCTATCTCGACAATGCAGCTACGACAAAAGTTGATGGAAAAGTTTTGAAAGCCATGATTCCGTATTTTAATGAAAAATATGGAAATGCGTCTTCACAACATCAAGTCGGACAAGAAGCAAAAAATGCGTTAGAGAAAAGCAGAAAGATAATTGCAAAGTCAATAAATGCAAAAACTAATGAAATAATCTTCACGTCGGGTGGAACAGAATCAAATAATCTTGCATTAAAGGGCTTATTTTTTGCAAACAGAGAGACTAACACAGGAAAAAATCATATTATAACAACAAGAATTGAACACGATTGTATTTTAAATTCTTGCAAATGGCTCGAAACTCAGGGAGCAAAAGTAACTTACCTTGACGTCGATAAAGAAGGTTTTGTTAATCCGAAAGATATTGAAAATGCAATCACAAACAAAACAATTCTTGTTTCAGTTATTCATGGAAATAACGAAATTGGAACAATTCAGGATTTGGAAGCAATTGGAAAAATATGCAAAGAAAAAAAAGTATTGTTTCATACAGATGCCTGTCAGAGTTACACAAAAACAGATTTGAATGTTAAAAAAATGAATTTAGATTTAGTTACATTGAACAGCCATAAAATTCACGGGCCGAAAGGTGTAGGTGCTTTATATATTCGAGAGGGGGTTAAGATAATTCCATTGTTCCATGGTGGAGGACACGAAAAAAAAATACGAAGCGGAACGGAAAATGTTCCTGGAATTATTGGATTTGCCGAAGCTGTTGAAACAATTGGAAAAAAAGATTTGAAAAGAATGGAAGAATTGAGAGATAAATTAATTGATAGTGTATTAAAAATTCCCAATACAAAATTAAACGGAGCAAGAAAAAAAAGATTATGCAATAATATTAATATTTCGTTTATGAATATTGAAGGCGAAGCGATTGGCGGGTATTTGGAAAATGAAGGAATTTATACGTCGACTGGAAGCGCGTGCCAGTCACATACTTTAGAATCAAGCCATGTTTTGAAAGCCATAAATTTGAGCCCGTTAGAAGCAAATAGTTCAATAAGAATGAGTTTAAGCAAATTTACAACGGAAGAAGAAATTGATTATGTTCTTAAAGTTCTTCCAAAAGTTGTTGAAAAATTAAGGAGGCTTAGCCCGCTTGTGAATTAAAATGAAAAAAATAAAATTTCCTAAAGATGAACAATCTCATGATAACATAATTGAGTGGTGGTATTTTAACGGAAATTTGAAAGACAAAAAAGGGAATAAGTATGCTTTTATGAATTGTCTATTTAAAGTTGATGTAAATCGTGTAAATATTCCCTTTCTAAAAATCCCTTTTAAAACAGCTTATTTCTCCCACTCTCTTTTATCAGATATCAAAAATAATAAATTTTATCCAAGGGTTAGCCCCTTATCAATTGTTTCTACTGATAGTTTTTCAAAACCCTTGCTTTTTATTAATTATACTAACCCTTCTTTAGAAGGATATACTAATTACATAATTGAGAATATTGAAAAATCCAGATATCATATAAAAACTAAGGATATAGATTTAATACTGACTTCAATAAAAAAACCATTATTAGAGGGGGGCAAGGGATTTATAAATCTCAATCCAAAAAAAACATATTATTATTCTTTAACTAATTTACAAACTAAAGGGAGAATAAAAATCAAAAATAAATGGATAGAAATTACAGGAAAGTCATGGATGGATCATCAGTGGGCAGATGTTCCTTATAGTGAAAATGAAAACAAATGGACTTGGTTTTCAATACAATTGCATAATAATATGGAAATTGTCTGTTTTGAATATGATGATGGAAAAAATAAAACATATTTTGCTAGTATCTCTTACCCAGATAATAAACAAAAGCATTTCTCTAAAATTGAATTTAAACCTCTCGGAAAAAAATGGAAAAGTAAAAAAACCGGAACAATATATCCTCTTTCTTGGGAAATTAAAATCCCTAAAGAAAAAATTACCTTAGAAGTTGAGCCACTAATTAATAATCAAGAGGTGAATTTTGGAACGATTAATTATTGGGAAGGTCCATTAAATGTAAAAGGAAAAATAGGCAAGAAGAATATTAAAGGAGAAGGATTTATGGAACTGGTTGGTTATCCTTCTGATTACACTAAAATAAAATTCTTAAGGGATGAGGCTGCTTGGGTTTTAAAGAAATCTTTATCTTTTGTTAAAAAAGAAATCAAAAAAAATATTGGATATTGAAATGGGAAAAAATAAAATTAAAGACAAATTTGAGGAAATTGGATGTGAATTTAAAAATGAAACTGCATGTGATGAAGACCTTGAGGAAGAAGATGTAGATATTGATGATGCAGAATCATCCAATTACGAAGATGAAGAATAAAAAATGAAAAAGATAACAGGAAAAGAAAAAATATCTGAATTAATTGGAGACAAAAGAGTTGTTGAAGTATTATTTGAAAATGGAATTATGTGTATGGGTTGCCATGCGGCTCCATTTGAAACTTTAGAACAAGGATGCAAAGCTCATGGAATGAGTAAAAAAGAAATTGATAAATTAATTGATAAGTTGAACAAAGAATAAAATGTCGCTACAATATTCAAAAAAATTAATGAAGCATTTCAAGAATCCGAAGTTTGTCAAGAAATTGAAGAACCCCGATGCTGTTGGCGAAGTTGGAAATATAAGATGCGGCGACATAATGAGATTAGAATTGAAAATTGATCCCAAAACTCGCAAGATAAAAGATATTGGATTTCAAACTTTTGGGTGTCCGGCGGCAGTTGCAAGTTCAGATGTTGTTTGTGAAATTGTAAAAGGAAAAACATTGAAACAAGCAGAAAAAGTGGGCAAGGATGATATTGTAAAAAAACTCGGTGGAATGCCTCCAATAAAAATTCATTGTTCTATTTTAGGTATTGAAGCATTGAGAAAAGCAATTAAGAACTATGAGGAAAAAAATAAATTGGAAGGGAAAAAGTAAGATGAAATATAAAAGATGATAAATAAAAAGGCACCGGATATTGAATTGAGAGCTTTCCATGAAGGAAAGATAAAGAAGATTGACTTATTTGATTATCGCGGAAAATGGGTTGTATTATTTTTTTATCCTGCGGATTTTTCATTTATCTGCCCGACAGAACTCAGTGAGTTGGCCGAAAATTATGAATTGTTAAAAAAAATGAATGTAGAAGTTTTATCTATAAGCACAGATACTGAATTTGCCCATAAGGCCTGGCACGAAACATCCGAGATAATAAAAAAAGTTAAATTTCCGATGCTAGCAGATCCGACAGGCAGAATCTCCAAAATTTATGGCACCTATATTGAAGAAGAAGGACTAAGTGTAAGGGCAACTTTTATTATAGATCCCGAGGGAGTTATTAAGGCTTATGAATTTCATAATAATGATATTGGTAGAAGTATTGAAGAATTGATTAGAAAAATCCAGGCCGCGCAATTTGTAAAAGATAATAAAGGATTTGTTTGTCCCATGAATTGGAAACCTGGAAAAGAAGCACTGAAGCCAGAATTAAATATTATTGAAAAGATATAATTAGAAACTGGAATATAAATAAAATTGTAAGAATAAAAATATGGCAGATAGAAAACGCAGAAGTTTATTGAAAGCAATAAGTTGGTGATTCGTTGCAGTGTTAATTACATTTGTAATAAGTTTTATTATAACTAAAGAAATCCTTATTGCAGCAACAATCGGCTTAACTGACAGCTTTATTAAGATATTTGCATATTATTCCCATGAAAGACTTTGGGAGAAGATAAATATTTGGAGAGTTAAAAACTAAGATGAAAAAAATAGGAAATTTTTTACCCCATTCAAATCAAGAAAATTTGAAGGTGAAGAAAATTGAACTTTCAAAATTAGAATATCCCTATGATAGTCTGGAGTCATACATCGACGAGAAAACAATGGAAATTCATCACGACAAACATCATCAAACTTATGTTGATAAATTCAATGCACTAATCGAAGCGAATAAAGAATTAGAAGGAAGAACACCCAAAGAGATAATTATGGATATTGAAGATGTTGACGAGAAAATAAGAACTGCTGTAAGAAATCATGGTGGCGGAGTTATTAATCATAATTTTCTCTGGAAAATCTTGAAAAAGAATACAGAACCTAAGGGAAATATTCTTAAGGAAATAGAAAAAGAATTTGGAAATATTGATAAATTTAAAGAAGAATTTAAAAAATCTGCCATGAGTTTATTTGGAAGTGGCTGGACTTGGCTAGTTCTTGACGACGGCAAATTAAATATCATTAACACATCAAATCAGGATTCTCCATTAAGTATGGGAATGATTCCATTATTAACAATTGATTTGTGGGAACATGCATATTATTTGAAATATCAAAATAGAAGAGCAGATTATATTGATAATTTTTTTCATGTGATTAATTGGGAGAAAGTAAATGAAATATTCTTGGAGGAAAATGTGAATGGATAAAGCGATAAAAATTCTTGTTGACGAGCATAAAAATATCTTAAAACTAGCTGATGCTCTTGAAAAAGAATGTAATAAGATTAAATCTGGAGAAAAAGTTAATGAAGATTTCTTTAAGAAAGTTATAGATTTTATAAGGAATTATGCGGATAAATTTCACCATGCTAAAGAGGAAGATATTTTATTTAAAGAATTCTGCAAGACTGCAGAAAAAGGATGTTTGCATTGTAATCCTGTTGAACAAATGTTATATGAACATGATATTGGAAGAAAATTTGTTAGGGGAATTGAAGAAGGAATAAAAGAGAAGGATAAAAGAAAAATTGTAGAGAACTCACTTGGTTATGTCAATTTAATAAGAGAGCATATTTTCAAAGAAGATAATATTTTGTATCCTATGGCAGAAAATTCATTTGATAAAAGAACCAAGGAAGAAATTCTAAAAAAGTTTAATAAAATAAGTAAAGATAAAAAAATTGAAGAAAGGAAATATTTTTTATTTGTGAGGGGATTAAATTGAACAAGAATATCTATGAGTTAATCGAATATCCAAAAGAAGGAATCTTAAGCAAGAATATTCATAAAGATAACAAATCAGATGTAACATTATTTTGCATGACAAAGGATGCAGAGATGTTAGAACATACTTCAACAAGAGAAGGATTTATTTATGTTTTAGAAGGTGAAGGTATCTTTAATTTAGAAGGGAAAGATATTAAAATGAAAAAAGGGACACTTATAATTATGAATAAAAATGAAAAGCACTCTTTAGGTGCTAATAAAAATCTGTCATTTTTATTGACTTTAATTTAATAAAAAATGGAAAACAAATCTGTAGGATTATTAATTATTGGAATTGCAGTTGTAATGGTAATTATAGTTATTATTTTTAATTTTGCATTAAATTCTATTGTTGGAGTATCATGCAGTATGGGGTCATCATGCACGATGTATGATACAATAAAGGTTCAGACATGGATAAGTCTTGCAATTGTTGCAGTTATATTTATAATAGGTTTAATTATAATGTTCTCAAAACCAAAAGAGAAAATAGTAATTAAGACAATAAAAGAAAAGAAGAAAAAACTAAATCTTGATGGGTTGGATAATAAAGAAAAAGAAGTTGTGAAAATTCTTGAAGAAGAAAATGGAACAATATTTCAAGCAACATTAATGGAAAAGATTGGAATTGGAAAAGTTGGAATTACTCGCTTGTTAGATAAGCTTGAAGCAAAACAAATTATTGAAAGAAAACGACGTGGGATGAATAATGTTGTTGTTTTACGCTAAAAAATAGAGTGAATATGACAAAGAAAAAAAAGAATGAGATTTATTGGAGAAAGTATATTTCTATATTCTTTATTGTATTTCTAATAATATTAATACTCACTTTTATTGATTTCTTAATTCACTCCTTAAGTAAAGAATATGCTGTTCCAGATTATTATTTCAGAAATAAGATAATCTTCGGAACAATTATAGGTTTGATAATCTATTTCCTTGTTAAAAATAAAAATCCGTTAATTAAATCACTAACTTTTTCTGTGGTTGTAAGTGTATTGTTGCAGATAAGATATTTCTTAGAAGGATATCCAATAAGATTTGTGATAGAATTTCTTGCAATTCATTTCATAATCTTATTTATTGTTTCTATAATAACGTTTAAATATTTAAAGAGATTAATATAAAAAGAGATAAATAATATGAAAAGCTCAATAGTTATTTTATTAGTAATTGTAGCGATACTGGTAATTGGTGGTGTTTTTTACATTGCTATAGGTAGCAATCCTTCTTCTAAGAATATTGAAGGAACTGGCACTCAGAATTCTGGAAATGAAATAGATAGTAATACTCCAAGTGAAACTAATACTAACACTCCAAAAACATATAATACAGAGATAAAGAATTTTGCATTTAATCCTATAACTTTAACTATAAAAAAAGGAGATAGTGTTAAATGGACTAATATAGATTCTGCAAAACATACAGTAACTTCTGATTCTGGAAATGAATTAGATTCTGAATTGCTGACGAATGGAGAAACATACTCACATACATTTAATGAAGTTGGAACCTATAATTATCATTGTGCACCACATCCTATGATGAAAGCAAAAATAATTGTTCAATAATTTACAGAGAAAATTATAAATCCTAAGGAAATTGTATTTGAATGATATTTGAGATACCGTTAGTAATTATCCTTGGAATCGCTACAATAGTTTCAGTTTTTATAACTGCAAGTTTTGGTATGGCAATGCATATCTTCAAAAAAGATGTTTTCAAATATCATAAACTTTTTGCATCTTTAACAATCACTCTAGCAATATAAAAATGGAAAAAATATCAGAAGCGATGTTAATTGAGCATCAAAGATTGTATAATCTCTTGGAAAGATTAGAAAAAAATTTAGATGGTAATGACAAAAATTGGAAAGAATTATTTAATGAATTTAAATGGAATTTAGAAAAACATTTTTTTGTTGAGGAGAAAGCAATATTTGACTTGTGCAATTCTGATTGTGGAGAAAGAATTCCAGAGATATTTGATTTAATGAAAGAACATGGGGAAATTATTTATTTGATGAATGAAATTGATGATGAATTAGATGATAATCTTAAAAAAAACTTGTTGGAGATTAAGAGAATGTTAATTAAACATTCTAATTCTGAAGACGAGAGTTTTTATCCATTATTAGATGAAGAATTAAGCGAAGAAAGAAAGTTAGAAATTTTATCTCGAATTAAAGAAATTGTTCATTAAGAATTCTAAAAATATAAATTGAAATTATTGCCGTTGTTGCCAATTGTATTAATGGGCTTATTCCAATTCCAAAAATTGTTGGCATTAATTTTGTATAGGCCCATCTTCCAAGATTAAGATTTACTTTCTCAATTATTGATGCAGTAATTAAACCTAAGATTATAATTAAGAAATAATCATTCTTCTTTGGTTTATTAATCCAATTTATGCTTTTATTTCTTAGAGATATTATTAAGAATATTCCTAAGATTATTAACATATCTGTGAATGATGCTAAAAGTAGATGAAGAATCGGAGAAATTCCAGATTTATCAATGTATAAAAAATAATGAGACAATTCCCAAATTAGATTTATTACTAAGATTATCGACGAGAGGATAAAAATATTCCTGATTTTCATAATTAAATTAGGATCTTCTTCTTTAAATTTTTATCTGAAACTAGTTTCTCCAAAGAGAATATATAATATCTTTTTCTTGAAATACTAATTAAATTTGGAGTTAAAATGGACGAACAAAAAAACAATGCAGTAATTGTAAAGAAAACTGATTGGGAGTTTTTCCTTCAGGTAGGAATAGTTATTGTGCTCGCAGTACTGTTGTTTTATAATGTTAATAAGACAGGAAATGTTACTGGTGGAGTTATCGGAACAGTATCTGCTTCAGAAATAATTCCTAAGGGAGTTCCAGAGATTTACGGAAAAGAATTAGGAGTTAGTTACGACGGTGTTTCTACAAGTAATCCGCAATTGGCAGATACAACTATTGAAATTCTTTCTAATATTGATAGAACTGTGACCTTGACAGGAGATGATTTGCAGAGATACATTAAGATTGGAAGTATGATTGCATGTGAATATTGTTGTGGTGCAGAGACATTAGTTTTTAGCAATGGACAACCTGCATGTGGATGTGCTCATAGTTATTCTATGAGAGGATTAGCTAAATATCTTATCAAAAACCATGGAGATGAATTTACAGATGATCAAATCCTTGAAGAGCTTGGAAAATGGAAGGTTTTATTTTTTCCAGGGGTGCATGAACAAAAAGCAGCGATATTGAAAAGTCAAGGAATTGAACTTAGTTATATCAATTTAGCAAGCAACAAATACCGTGGAATTGAACAAGGACAAACATCTGACGGAGCAATGGTAGGTGGCTGTTAAAGTGGATTGCTATTGCACAAATGAAAACAAGGAGAGAAAACAATGGATACAAAGAAATTAATTTTATGGATTGTTATTGCTATACTTGCAATTGCAATAGTTTATGTAGTGTTTTTCAAAACAAGTGGCACAGCAGCTGCAGTATCTGGTGGGAAAATTGATACAACTGGTTGGACAGAGAATGAAAAGATGAACTATGAAATGCATGGGACAATCCCTGCACGAGTTGGAAGCAGTACATCGAGCGGATCAGGTATGGTGGGAGGTTGTTAATTTGAAAGATTGTTGTTCTCCCACACCTAATAACAAAGAAATGAAAGGAGGAAAAATTCATATATAAAATGGACAAAAAAATCATTTTGTGGATAATAATAGCTATCCTTGTAGTTGCAGTGATATACATAACCTTTTTTAGAGGCGGTTCAACAGGAAGTGCAATAAGTGCTGTACAATCTGCTGGGCAAACTGCATCTAGTGGAATGGTTGGTGGCTGCTAAAATATTTATTTTTTTGATTTTTTATTTTTCATAATTAGTAAAGAAATTGCTTAAAAATTCACAATCCCACCGTTCGCTGATGCTCACTTCGGAGCAAGCTCGGGAGTATTTGTGAATTTTTTGCTTTGCACCAGCAATTTCAGTCTCCAGGAAAAAATAGATATTTTTTCAGGGCCATTCAAAATCATAGATTTTGAAGGTTCCAAATCTGGCACAGCAAGCTGTGGGGTATTGACCCAGATTTAGAAACAAAGAAAATGCAAATATAGAAAACAAAATAGTTTTCTATCCCTAAAAATTGAGAAAGTCTTAAGGAAACAGGAAATTTTTAAGATGAAAAAAATAACAAATTTTTTACCTTTTCAAATCAGGAAAAATTTAAGATGCGGAAAACAGGAATTTTCCGTCTCGTTAAAAACAGGAAATTTTTAAGATGAAAAAAATAACAAATTTTTTACCTTTTCAAATCAGGAAAATTTGAAAATGAACAAAAAAATAACGATTATAATATTAGTAATTTTATTAACTGTGTTTGTTGGAGCATATTTAATAAAACAAAAAGATCCAAGAATCCCCATTACTATTTATAAAACCCAAAGTTGCGGATGTTGCGAAGGTTTTATATCTGAATTAACTAAAGGTGGATTTGATGTTAAAATGAATGTTGAGGATAATATAGATATAAAAGGAAAATATAACATTCCAGAAGAAATGCGAAGTTGTCATACTTCTTTTGTTAAGGGTTATTTTGTAGAAGGACATGTTCCTCTTGAAGCTATAAATAAATTAATTGAAGAATCTCCTGAAATTGATGGGATTGCATTACCTGGAATGCCTTCTGGTTCTTTGGGAATGCCAGGAATAAAAGATGGACGACTTAAAATATATTCTATCACCAATGGAACAGCTTCTATTTTTATGGAAATATGAAAGAATTTCCTACTTTCAACATGGAAAATAAGAGATTTTCCATGCCATTCAAAACAAAAAGTTTTGAAGGAAACAGGAAGTTTTCAAAATGTGAAAAACTTCCTATTTTTCACCTTTTAAATTCAGGAAGAATTCAAAATGAATGCAATTAACAATCTTTTAAAGAAAAGGTGGAATCCATTTGCTTTCAGAGTTGTTTCTCTTATTGTTTTTATCTTTATAATAATTATTCTTTATCTTGGATCTTTGAAATTAATTTTTAATTTTAATAGTAATTCAGTTATGTTCATTTTGTGGACTTTGTGGTGGCCATTTTTGTATATTAGTTTATTATTTCTTGGGAGATTTTGGTGTGGTTTTATTTGCCCGATTGGGTTGTCAAATGAAATGGGAAATTCTATTAGAAAGACAAAAAAAGATTATCTGATAAAATATGGATTTATTCCTTTTGTGATATTCTTTCTAATTGTGTTCTGGGAGCAGGTTTCTGGATTGTTCTCGTCGACAAAAATAACTTTAATTTTTCTGGCAACTTTTCTTATCTCCTCTTTTATTGCAGGTATTTTAATGCCTAGATGGGGATTTTGCAAACATTTTTGTCCTATTGGTTCTTTGTTTGGACCCTTTAGCAGACTTTCTTTTTTAAGTATCAGAACAAATAGAGAAATTTGTAAGTCGTGCAAAACGAAAGAATGTATTAGAGGAGGAAAAGTTGAGCCATGTCCAATGTTTAATGATGTTCCTAATTTAAACAGCAATAAAGATTGTCTTTTATGCACTAATTGTATAAAAAATTGCCCGTATGATTCTGCT
Organism: Candidatus Pacearchaeota archaeon; assembly: GCA_041648455.1. Lineage (GTDB taxonomy): Archaea > Nanobdellota > Nanobdellia > Pacearchaeales > GW2011-AR1 > JBAZOZ01. The sequence goes on from JBAZOZ010000002.1 coordinate 59,918, forward strand.
AAATTAAGTTTTGTAAAACCAGGAGAGGAATTAATTAAGAAATCAGGATTTAATCTTCCGGAATCTTTGTTTATTATAGCCTTGCTTGGATTTAGTGTTTTATTGACGACAAGAGGAACCAATATTTTTAGATTAATTGAATTTAGCGGAGTTTGGATAAGAGCGTTTGATTTTGTATTTGGAATCGGGTTCTTTATTTTGGCTTATTTTATTATAACCTATATTTCGACTAACTTAGACAAAGGAAATAAAAATTTTAAAATCAATTTAATAAATGGAGGATATGTATTTTTACCTTTGGTTTTTTCTTTAATGTTTTTCTTAATTGTCTTTGGATTTATAACTCCCTTAACCAATATAGATGGAAATATAATTGCTTTGAGTAAATATACTCTCTTAGGCATCGGAGGAATTTGGGGCTGGAAACTTGCAAAAGATATTTTTGAAAAAAGAAATTTTGTTTATAGAATTTCAATAATCTTGATTATATTATTCTGGGTTTTGGCTTTAATTCCAGGTCCATTAAATATTTTTCCAGATAATACCGGAATTTATTTTGCAAAAAGAGGCGAAACAATTAATATGAGAGCGTTTAGTATGGGATTTGATCCTACAGTAATTAAGATTGAATCCGGAGAAGGATTTGATATAAATGTGACAAACCAAGATATGGTTCATTCCTTTGTTATTAATGAATTAAATATCAGTGTTAATATTCCTAGCGGGAAAAATAGGCTTATAAGGTTTGGTAATCTTGAAAAAGGAAAGTATGAATATTATTGTGCAATTCCAGGACATAAGGAAGCTGGAATGAAAGGAGTGTTAATTGTGGAATAAAGAAAACAGGAAGTTTTCTAATTCTCCATTTTTGGAGAATATAAAAAATGGATAATAAAATGTATAAAAAATATATTCGCCAAAGATTATTTAAGTCTGATCCTGAAAGTATTCACAATTTAATAATCTATTTAGGAAGAGTTATGGCTTTCACTAAGCTCTCAAGATTATTAAGATTTAATTTTGTTTTTAAGGATAAAAGACTGGAAAATGAAATTATGGGAATCAAATTTGAAAATCCCGTCGGACTTTCTGCTGGTTTTGATAAAAATGCGCAACTTACAGATTTTATTCCTGATTTAGGATTTGGATTTATAGAGATAGGGAGTGTTACTGCAAATTTTTGTGAAGGAAATCCAAAGCCAAGACTTCATCGGCTTGTAAAAGATAATGCAATTATTGTTCATTATGGTTTAGCAAATCAAGGTGCAGAGAAAATTTATCAAAGATTGAAATATAAATGTTTTAGAATCCCTCTTGGAATTAGTATTGCGAAAACAAATGATTCTACAATAAAAGGGGAGAAAAGTGTGGAAGATTATTTTAAGAGTTTTGAATTGTTAAAGAATATTGGAGATTATATTACAATAAATATAAGTTGTCCTAATTCAGGAGACGGGAGAAGTTTTGAAGATCCTTTTTTACTGGAGTCCCTATTAAAAAAAATTGAAAAGGTTAGAAGGAATGAGAAGATAGTATTAAAAATTTCTCCAGATATTAATGAGGGAGATTTAAATTCTATTATTAACCTTTCAAAGCGATACAAAATAAATGGATTTATTATTAGTAATCTATCAAAAAAAAGAGAAAATCTCAGCGAAGATGAAAATCTAAAATATGTTGGTGGAATTAGCGGAAGGCCCGTTCAATATAAATCAGATGAGTTAATAAAGAAAGTTTATAAGAAAACAAAAGGAAAATTTGTGATTATTGGCTCTGGAGGAATATTTAGTGGAGAAGACGCCTATAGAAAAATAAAAAACGGAGCAAGTTTAATTCAATTAATAACCGGAATGATTTATGAGGGCCCAGGAATTGTAAAAAAGATTAATCGGGAAATAGTTGAATTGCTAGAAAAAGATGGGTTTAATAATATTCAGGAAGCTATAGGAATAAATGCTCGAAACTAGTTACACCAAACCTTTTATAATAACTATTGATTAAGTTGATTAATGAAAAGAAGGTATTCGTTCCCCTCAAATGAGACAAAGATTAATGAGAGACAAAGTAATTCAGAATATTGAACGAAAATTAAATTTATCGTAAATAAACAAAGAAGGAGAAAGTTAAATGAAAAAAATAGAAATTTTTTACCTCTCAAACTTAGGAAAAGTTCAAGATACAGAAAATAGGAAATTTTCTGTCTCATTAAGAATAGGAAATTTTTAAGATGAAGATAAAGAATATATTAAAAGATGAAAAAATATTGACAATTATAATTGCTGTTTTGGTTGTTTTATTTGCAATTTTATTATCGTTTCCAAACATGACTAGTCCTATAAAAGATATTATGAGTAAAGAAAAAATTTATTCTGTTGATATTATTAAAATTAATGGGTGTGATGATTGTTTTGATTTAAATAGGGTATTAACTGTTGTGAAAAAAGATAATAGCATAGAGATAAAAGAAATTAAAGACTTAGATTACAAAAGCAAAGAAGCAGAATCATTAATAAAAGAATATGGAATAAAAACAACCCCTGCCCTAATAGTAAAATCAAGGGGAATAGAAAAAAGAGAATTCAACAAAGAAATATTTTCCTCAGGTAAAAATTATCTTCTTTTCGATAAGTCAGTTCCATATTTAGATTTGTCTTCTGGAGAAATTAAAGGAAAGGTTGATTTTAAAGAGATTCAGGATAGTTCGTGTAAAGAATGCCCAAGTTTATCCTCGCTAGAAAAACAATTAGAAGCCCTTGGTATTAAAAAGAAAAATTATGAAATAATTGATTCATCACAAGAAGAAGGAAAGAAGTTAATAAAAGATAATAACATTAGATTTTACAATAATTTAATTATAGGAAAAGAAATTAAGGCATATTGGTGGATATTTCCAAGTTTGAGTAAGGCATTGACAGAAGAGAAGGATTATTATGTATTTTCAGAGCCGATTGTGTATCCTTATAAAGATGCAATTACGGGTATGATTAAAGGAAAAGTAGAAGTAATTTATGTTACAGCAAATGACTGTAATGATTGTTCTAATGTTTCAGTTTTAAAAGAAGATTTTGAAAAATCCGGCGTTTATATTGCTAAAGATAAATATATTGATTACTCGTCGGGAGAAGGGAAACAGATAACTTCTAATTATAATATAAATGCTGTGCCAACAATTATACTTTCAAAAGAGATATTAGATTATCCCAGATTATCAGAAACCTTGAAAGAATTAGGGACTTTTGAAAAAGACGATTCTTTTGTTTTTAGAGAATTAAAAAAATTAAATCTAAAATATAAAGAAATATGAATTTAAAAACAAAAGCCGTGAGTTATGGAGTTTTGGCAATTGTTATAGTTTTGGGTTTGAATTTTACAATTTTATATTTATTGAATTTCCCTTCGATGGCAACTGAAATAATTCAAAAATATTGGATTCTCATAGTTTTATTAATTGGAGGTTTTGGTTTGCAGATAGGATTATTTACTTATTTCCGAGGATTGAATGCAATAAGCTGTTCCACAACTGTTGCTTCTGGAAGTATATCCAGTGTGAGTATGATCTTGTGTTGTTCTCACTATTTACTAAATATACTTCCTTTTTTAGGAGCGGTCGCTGGAATTTCAGGATTAACCGCGTTATCAAAATATACTTTACAATTTTTAATTATCGGAATAGTTTCTAACATCTTTGGTGTGGGGGTTATTTTTTATCAATCAAATAAATTTAGGAAGTTGAGGAAATATTAAATGGAAAATAAATTTTTAATTTTTGGTGTTGTTTCTTTAGTTGTCCTGTTAAGTATTGCGGTTGTTATAAAATTAAATAGAACTGGAGATGCAATCAACAACGAAGATTTAAACAAATATAGGTCTGAGAAAATTCCGCAGGAGTGCAGACTTTCACAAGGAGAAAATCTCCAATCATGGAAAGAACATTTGGGACATCATCAGGATACACTTTACTGTCTAGATTATTATAAATGAAAATACAAAAATTTCTAATTTTTGTCCTTCAAAAACAAGAAGTTTTAGAAGAAATAAGAAATTTTTTGTCTTTTACAAATAGGAAATTTGAAAAATAAAAATGGAAAAATTGAAAGGAGGTAAACAACATGGATAAGACTGCTTGGATTTTGTTAATAATTTTATTAGTTGTTATTGGTGTTTTTGCAATTATCTCGTTTGGATCTGATGGGGGAGGTAGTACTGGGAGCTCAATTGCCTACTCATCTGCAAATCAGTACAGTGGGGGCGGATGTGGTAGATAATTAATCTAATTTAAAATGGAATTTAAATGCAATATTTGTAATAGAAATTTTAATTCAGAAGAAAGTCTGAGACAGCATAATGAAATGAAACATCGTATTGAAGAAAAAAAGGCGAAAATAAATATGAGAAAATATATTATAATATCTTTATTTGTATTAATTGTTCTCTTTTCTATTCTTACAATTAGCTCTTATATGAAAAAACCTGGGAAATTTGATGAGTTTGCACAATGTCTGACTGAAAAAGGCGCTGTGATTTATGGGAATGATTACTGTCAATATACTCTAAAACAGTTTGGAATGTTTGGAAAATCCAAGAAATATCTTAATTATGTAAAATGTATAGATAATGAAACATTATGCGACACTAAAGGAGTTAAAATAACTCCAACATGGGAAATTAAAGGACAGACGTATGAACAAGTTCAAAGTTTTGAAAAATTATCTGTTTTAAGCGGATGTGAAATATAAATGGAAAAATTGAAAGGAGGTAAATAAAATGAGTTGTTGTGGCGGAAAAAAGAAAGGAAAGAAGAAGTAGAAGAGATTAAAAAATATGTCTAATTGTACAAAAGATATTTAAATATTAGAGTATTCTAATATACTTATGGATAAACTTTATGAAATTCATGCGGAAATGTGTAAAATCTTCTCTAATCCAATTAGATTGGAAATCTTAAATTTATTGAGAGATAAAGAAATGTCTGTAACCGAGATTATAAATAAATCAAAATTAAGTCAAGCGAATATATCTCAACATTTGTCAATAATGAAATCGAGGGGGATTGTTGCAGCAAATAGAAAAGGCAAGAATATATACTATCGGATTACAAATCCAAAGATTATCAAAGCATTTGATATTATAAGAGAGGTTCTAGTTGAAAAATTAAAAAGAGATAGGAAATTGTTAATTAAATTATAAAATGCAAGATAATCTAACAAAATTAGATAATGTAACAAAAATATTGTTGATTGTGTTAGTTGTAGCTATAACTTACTTTTTTGTATTTTTAATAATGGGTTCTTTTTTTATTAAACAACCCACATCTATGATGGAGGTGATGAATCAAACGATATATGGAAGCAATAGGACAAGCATACTTATTTTTTCATTGATTATTGCTTTATCTATTGGAATTATTTTTTCATTTTACTTATCTAAAATTCAAACAAAAGATAAAGAGTATCATATCATTAAAAAAGCCTTATCAAAAGATGAAAGAACAATCTTAGACGAAATAAAAAAAGCCGGCGAGGTAACACAAGATTCATTAAGATTTAGATTAAATTGGAGTAAAGCAAAGATTTCAACTATTCTAACCAATCTTGATAAAATGAGTCTAATTCAAAGAGAAAGAATTGGGAAAACCTATAAAGTGTATTTGCAGAAATGAGTTTAAAACGGTTTAGATGACAAAGTAGATATATTTATTGTTCGTCCAATTTTAAATTAAAAATGAAAAAAACAATGTTGATAATGTCAGTATTTAGTATGTTATTATTAAGTATGACTTTGGTTTATGCACAGGAAAATTTTAATGAAACAAAGAAATTAATCGACTCTGAGATATCTTGTGATAGATTAACAAATGAACAGATTGAAGCCATGGGAGATTATTATATGGAACAGATGCACCCAGGAGAAGCTCATGAAATGATGCATAAAATGATGGGTGGTGAAGATTCAGAAACAGTTAAATTAATGCATATAAATATGGCAAAATCAATTTATTGCGGAGAGACTAATCAAGAAATGATAGGAATGATGAGTACTGGAGATAATAATGGTGAAATGATGAGTAATGAAATGATGGGGGGAAATATGATGGCGAGTGGAAATGGAATGATGTCTAGTGGGATGATGGGAAACAGTTATTATCAAACCACTCAAAACAGCCCTTATCAAAATAACTTTCTTGGATTTCAAATATTTTTCTATATTATACAGGTTCTTATTATTGTTATTTTAATCTTGATGATAATATTATTAATAAATAAATCAAAGAGGAGTGCAAAACAAAAAGGGAGGAAAACAAAATGAAAGATGACAATAACTTATTAATTGGAATAATAATTGCAGTAGCTGTGTTTTTGCTTTTAGGAATGTTTGGTTTTGGCGGAATGATGGGCGGAGGTTATGGTATGATGGGAAATTGGGGCTACGGTTTTGGAGGAATGTGGATTTTTGGATTTTTATTTATGACATTAATTTTAGTAGCATTAATTCTATTTATCTTATGGTTAGTTAAACAATTGCAAGACGATAACAAGAGAAGATGAAACAAATATTAATATTAGGTGGAGGGATAGGTGGTTTAGTAGCAGCTAATAAACTTCGCAAAAAACTGAGCAAAGAACACAAAATTATTCTAATTGATAAGAATGACAAGCACATTTATGCCCCATCTTTTTTATGGGTAATGGAAGGAAAAAGAAATGCTGAAAAAATACAAAAACCGCTTGAGCGTCTTAAAAGAAAAGGAATTAGTTTTGTTAATGAAGAAATCACAAAAATTTTGCCAGAAAGAAATATTGTTAAGACAAATAAAAATGAATTTAATTATGATTACCTTATTATTTCTCTTGGAGCTGAACTTGCTCCTGAAAATATTAAAGGGCTTTCTCAGGCAGGATATAATCTTTATCAACTTGAAGAAGTGGAAAGATTAAGAGATGACTTAAAGAATTTCCAGGGTGGCAAAGTTGCTGTTGTTATTTCTTCTCTCCCTTTCAAATGCCCAGCTGCTCCTTATGAATCTGCTTTTCTTCTTGATGAATATTTCTCCAAGAAAGGAATAAGAAGAAAAACAGAAATTAATATTTTTACTCCAGAGACATTACCAATGCCTTCAGCAGGCCCAGAAAATGGTAAGATAATAGCGTCGATGCTTGAAAAAAGAAATATAGAATTTAATCCGGAACTCCAATTAGTTTCTGTTAACTCAAATAAAAAAGAACTAAAATTTAAAGAAGGGAAAATAGTTAATTATGACATGCTGATTTTTGTTCCTCCCCATCAAGGTCCAAAGGTTATAAAAGATTCTAAATTAGGAAATGAATCGGGTTGGATTCCTGTTGATAAAAATACACTGAAAACAAAATATGATAATGTTTTTGCGATTGGTGATGTCGCTTCTATAATATTGGATTCAGGAAAACCTTTATCCAAGGCAGGAGTTTTTGCTCATCTTGAAGCAGAAGTGGTAGCAGAGAATCTTGCTGCAGAGATTAACGGTTTAAATCCTAATAAAAAATATGACGGACAGGCTTATTGTTTTCTGGAATTAGGTTATGGCAAATCTGGTTTTGCCGGCGGTAATTTTTATGCCAAACCTTCTCCTATGATAAAAATGAGAAGACCTGGGAGATTATGGCACTGGGGAAAAATTTTACTTGAAAAATATTGGTTTTGGAAATTTTTTTGATGAAAGAGAAAAAGAACAAATGGAAAATACAAAAAAAGTTGAATGGATACTGAGGATTGGTGTATTTGGAACTTTTCTAGGACATGGGGTTTTTGCTTTGTTAGGTGAACAAAGTTGGATTCCTTATTTTACTTCGATTGGTATTTCAGAAGCTATGGCAATTACATTGCTTCCACTTATAGGATTAATAGATATTTTAATAGCTGTTTTTGCTTTAATAAAACCAGTTAGGGCTGTTCTTATTTATGCAAGTATGTGGGCTTTTATGACAACTCTCATCCGTCCAATTGCAGGAGAACCAGTGTGGGATTTCGTTGAGAGAACTGCAAACTGGGCTGCTCCACTGGCTTTATTGTATTTGCGAGGACTACCTAAAACATTAAAGGAATTTTTTAGTTAAAATTTGTAATCAAAAAGTCCTTGAGTTTTTGTTTTGGACTTTTGGATGTTCAAGATTCTAACAGCATCTTTTAAGATGCGGTTTTTGTCAAGAATCTTGACATAAAAGATAAAGCATAAAATGAACTCACAAAATTTAATCAATGAATTAGCAGAAGGATACACTCCTAGCAAATATGATGAAAAATATTTAAAAGAAAAGATAAATGAAATTTTAGAATTTATGCTTCCAATAATCAAAAACATTATTAAAAATAAAGAAGAAAAAGAGACATTTAGATTATGGGATGCTATAAAAGAAGATAAAGAAATTGAAAAGTTATTAATAAAGTTGATTGAGAAAATAGACATGCCTGTTGTAATCTATGTTGCAAGCAAGTTTAAGAATAATAGGTATTTCGGCACTAAAATAGTTGAAGAGGCTCAAAAATGGAAATAAAAATATTAGATTTTACAGGGAAATGGTGCTCAAGTTGCATTGTCTTAGACAAGATGATGGAGTCTGAAATTATTCCTAAATATAAAAATAAAGTGAAGTTTATTAAAATTGATATTGAAGAAGGTGAAAATTTAATAAAACAATACAAAATTCTTTCTGTGCCAACCTTAATTCTTTTAAAGAATAATAAAGAAATTTGGAGAAAAAGCAGTTCTATAACTAAAGATGAAGTAATAAAAGAGTTGAATAAGGCGCTTAAATAACAGATGATGTTGAAAAGTTTGTAAGATTTTGTTAAAGCTATTTTGGAAAGAAGTGGAATCAGCAACTTTAAAAACTATTTTCGCAATTGTTTTTACATGAAAAATAAAAACCCTGTTGAATTTAATAAATCAATTTTAATTTTACTGGGGAGTTTAATGTTAGTTCTTATCTTTTTTCTAATTTATTTTTCTATTCCTAAAACTAATGAAGGAATTAAAAATGTTGGAATTGGTAATTTGCCTCCAAGGGGAAATCCAAATGCAAAAATAAAAATTATTGAATTTTCTGATTTTCAATGCCCTGCATGCAAAGCCTCGCATCCAACTATGGACAGAATTTTTCAAGATTACCGAGAAGAAGTTGTTTTATATTACAGATATTTCCCCTTATCAATGCATGAAAATTCTTTTATTGCTGCTGAAGCAGCAGAATGTGCAAATGAACAGGGAAAATTCTGGGAGTATCATAATATTTTATTCGACAACCAAGACAAATTGGACAAAGAAAATTTAAAAAGATATGCAGAACAAATTAAATTAAATTCAGAGAGATTTAATAGTTGTCTTGATAATGAAGAAACCAAAGAAATTATTTCAACAGATTTAAATGAGGCAAAGGCTTTAAATCTAAAAGGCACCCCGACTTTTTTTATTAATGGTAAAGAAGTTTTTGGCGGAAATGAACAAGAACTAAGAAAATTAATCGAAGAGGAATTAAAAAAATGAAAATACAAAAATTAAAAATTTTTGTCCTTCAAAAACAGAAAGTTTTAGAAGAAATAAGAAATTTTTTGCCTTTTAAATTCAGGAAAAATTCAAAATGAGCGCAGAATTGTTGAGGAATCATAGAAATTTAAATATGTACTCTAAATTATATTCTATACTCGCTTTTTTTGGATTTATAGACTTAGAGAAGATAAGAAAAAAATATCTTACTAATCTTAATGGCAAAATACTGGACATTGGTGTCGGGGATGCAGGAAACTATAAATATTATTCAAAAGATGCAAAAATCTTTGTGCTTGATTTTGAAAAGAAAATGCTCTCTTATGCAAAAGATTCTATTCCTAAAAAAAGATTAAAAAATTATAAATTTATTCATGCAAACGCTCAAAGACTTTCAAAATTCAAAGACAATTATTTTGATGCAGTGGTTGTTGTATTTATTTATTGTTGTTCTGTTCCAGATCCAGTGTTTGCCTTGAAAGAAGCGAGACGTGTTTTAAAAGATAAGGGAAAATTAATTGTTATTGTTCATGTAAGAAGCAAAAACAAAATATTATATTTTCTTCAGTATATAATGGAGCCATTTAGTAAATGGATTATCGGTTCTGATATGACAAGAAAAACAAAAGAAGACGTTAGGGAAGCCGGATTTAAAATAAATAAGGAAATTACAACTGGCGGTGGTGATATTTTCAAGGTTTTTATTGCAGTGCCGGATAAGTTAGATAAAAAATGAAAAAATACAGAACAGGAAATTTTTAAGATACGGAAAACAAGAATTTTCCGTCTCGTTAAAAACAGGAAAAATTTAAGATGAAAGACAGGGAAGTTTTTACCTCTCAAATTCAGGAAAAATTTAAGATGAATAAAATTGTTTTTAATGAAGATGATTCTGCATTGAAGGTTATTATAAAAATTTTAAGCAGACAGAAATACCGGATTACTGCAATAATTAGCGGAGTTGTTTTGTTCTTAGTTTTGTATTATCTTTTTGTTTCTGCTATTACAAACAACGACTTAAAGATTTCAATAGACATGGATGGAAAAATTTATGTTGGCTGGAGTTTGTTTAACGCCGCAGTCATCGCATTTTTATCTGGAATTATTTTAGCTATGATTATATTCAAGTTTGAATCATATAGAAATCTCAGCGGAAAAGGAATTTTTGGGTTTATAGGAACTGGAATTTCGGCATTTGGTTTTGGATGCCCGACGTGCGGGGCATTTTTATTTGGATTGTTTGGAATGCCTCTGGCTTTGATGTATTTTCCTTTCAGAGGAATTGAGTTGCAGATTGTTGGAATAGTAATACTTTTAATCTTTATTTACTTAACAGCTAAATCAATAAAAGGGGTTTGCAAAATCAAAATCCTGTCTAAATAAAAGCCAAACATTTAAATATACATATGTATTGAGTTACCATATGATAGATAAGCACACACATAATTTAAAAGAGAGAGAAATTTATGGAGCATACAAAATATTTTTTGGAACGTTAGTTTCAGAATCAAGATTGAAAATTATAAATTTATTGAGAAAAGGAAGAAAAAATGTTTCGGAGATTATTAAGGAACTGGATATGGAACAGACAGGAGTTTCTCATGATTTATCTAGATTAAAAAAGTGTGGATTTGTAATAAATGAGAAAAGTGGAAGATATATTTATTACAAATTAAATAAGAAGACAATTAAACCACTAATGAATTTAATAGACAAACATATGTCTCAATATTGCATTCATATATTAAAAAAGAAAAAAAGGAGGTAAAAATAAATGGCACAGAAAAAAGATATAAACGCAACTGGAATAGCTTTGGCATTAACTTTTGGAATAATCAGCATTGTTTGCTTATTGTTGGTTTTGGCTTCGCCGACATTTGCTTTAACTCTGTTTGGCTCTTTTATGCACGGAGTTGATTTAACAAGCATAGCTATAACTCCAACAATCGGAGGAAAAACATTGCTTGGACTAATCGCAGCACTAGTTGGTGGTTATGTAATTGGAGTAATCTTTGCCGCATTATATAACAAATTTGCAAAATAAAATTAAATTATAAGTGCAGCAGCAAAAAATGGTAAAAGGAATAGAATACCTTGATAAGAAATATCTTTATTGTGAAATATGTAAATTAATATATAAAGATAAAATATGGGCGGAAAAATGTGAAGAGTGGTGCAAAAAAATGAATCCTGTAACTTAGAAATAACTAAATATGCTATTAATAAAAAAGATGAAAAGGAGGGAAAAAAGTAAAATGACAAGAATTGTAAAATTTGAAGAAAAAAGCCCTGTAGAAATAAAAGTTGGCGGAGAAAGCAAATGGATTTGTAAATGTGGGTTAAGTAAAAATAAGCCATTCTGTGATGGCTCGCATAAACTATGTAGCGATGAGGAAGATGGAAAATTGTATGAATATGAAAATGGAAAAAGAATAAAAGTAAAAGTGCAAAATAAATCTAAAAGAGAATAAATAAAAATGAGTTTATTCAGAAAGAAATGTGAATATTGTAGAGAGAAAATTGAGAATGGAAAAGAAGTATTTAGAGAGGTAAAAGACCCTGTTTTTGTTGGAACAAAGAGAAAAAGTTTTTGTTGTGAAAGCCACGCGAATAAATATGAAGGAGAAGTTAAAAAAGCAAAAAAATGCGGAAATAGTTGCTGCGGTTAAAATAAGAGAATGGACATAAAAAATATATTCAAAAAAATAAAGCAGAATCATTGGTTAATGATGATTGTCTGTTGTGCAGTTCCCTTGATTATATTAATTGTTGCAGTTTATATCTTTGGTTTAAGTAATAAGTATTTGTTTTGGTTTATACTTTTGCTCTGCCCAATACTGCATTATTTTATGACCAACAAATTCTTGCGTCAATCTTCCGAATTTGAGAGTGCTCAGAAATGCCACACCAACAGCATTTCTGACATGAGAGATATGCATGGAAAACATGAAAAAAATAGTTTAAAATAAAACAAAGAATATAAGAAATAATGAAAAAGATATATAAAATTGAAGGAATGCACTGCGTGGGATGTGCAAATAGCATAGAACGAGCTGTTAAAAAAATAAATGGAGTTAAAAGTGTTAGAGTAAATTTCGCAGTAAATAGATTGTATGCAG
>JBAZOZ010000003.1:0-56579 GCA_041648455.1 Candidatus Pacearchaeota archaeon
TAAAAAAATTTGAAGTTATTGTTAAAGAAGGTAGATGTCAAAAAATTGGCAACACCTATCAACAAAAAGGAGTTGATACTTTATTAACAATGGACTTATCAAGAATTCCTAAAAAAGAAGACATTGAGAATGTAATTGTATTAACCTCAGACACAGATTTTGTACCCATAATAAAAGATTTAAAAGAAGATGGAATTAATGTAATACTTGCTTATTTTACAGATAGAAAAAGAAAGTCTGGTTTTTCCTTATCCAATCATTTATGGAAAGCATGTAAAGATAAGATTCTTATTAAAAGAGAGCATTTTATCTAATCTTTTTCCCTAAAAATCTCCCTAACCCGAACACTTCTGTTTGACATTCGGCGTGGGCGTAACTACTTTTAGGTGGGCGTCGAACTTTGGAGAATTTAAAATCAAAAAATTAATAACCTTCTTTTTCTTTCCTATCTTATGAATTTAGAAGAACTCAAAAATAAACTAAGAAAATATAAGAAGAAAGATATTATCTTTACAAAGCATACAGAAATTAGGGCTCTATCTAGGAATATGAACTTAGATGAAATAAAAGAGAACATTATAAATCCTAAAAAATTAGTATTTTGTAAAGAACAAGATGCCGAAAATCCGAATGAGAAAAAATATGAATGTTATTTTGCATATTCTGAAAATCACTGCCATAAATATGTTCTAGTTTTGAACGGAAAGATTATTATAGTTACAATAATTGATATAAATAGAAATTGGCAGAGGATTATTCAAAGAAAATGAAAAGTTTTGATTACGATTATGATGAGGAAAATGATTCCCTATTTGTATATCTCCCAAATAAAAAATCAGCGGGAGCTGTGGAATTAGGAAACTTCTTATTTGATTTTGACGAAAATGAAAAATTAATGGCTATTGAAATTTTAGATGCTTCCAAAACTCTTTCTAAACTTTTGTCAAAAATAATTGAGTTATCTAACAATGCAGAATTTAAAGTTGAAGTGACTGATTTTAGAAATATGAATAGTATCAGATTTTCAATAAAAACTCCTTCTGAAACAGAAACAGTAAATATTATCTTGCCAAATATAAGAGAGAAAAGTCCGGCATTGGATTATTAATCCATCTTTAACCTGAATATTTAAATTTCCCTAACCCGAACACTTCTGCTTGGCATTCGCCATAGGCGTCCCATTACATTTTATCTAAAAACACAATATTTAAATACTTTGTAATGGTAATATATTCGTGAGAATAATAACAAGAAAAAAGGGAAATAAAAAATATTTCTATCTGCAGCATTCTTTAAGAAAAGATAAGAAAGTTATCACAAAAGAGAAATATCTTGGAACAGAAATTCCTGTAAATGTAGACGAGATTATATCCGTATTTCAGAAAGAAGTGCAAAAAGATATTAATAAAAAACTTGAAACAATAAAAAAGCATTTTCAATCTGAATGGAAAAGAATTCCAAAAAGTGCAAAAGAAAAAGAACTTGAAGAGATTTCCATCGCTTTTACTTATAACACCAATGCTATTGAAGGCTCCACAATTACTTTAGAAGAAGCAAGAGAGATTATCCATGATAAAATATCTCCAAATAAACCATTAAAAGATGTTAGAGAAACAGAAGCGCATAGCAAAGTATTTTTGCAGATGTTAAAGAAAAAGGAAAAAATAACAAAAGAATTATTATTGACATGGCATAAAGATATATTTGGTGAAACAAAATCAGATATTGCCGGAAAATTTAGAGATTATCTGGTTAGAGTTGGTTCTTATTTAGCTCCCGATTGGCAAGATGTTGAAAATCTCATGAAAGAATTTATAGAATTCATTAATAAAAATAAAAAAATGAATCCTGTTGAGTTAGCAGGAAGAGCACATAATAAATTTGAAAGCATTCATCCTTTTGGAGACGGAAACGGAAGGATTGGAAGACTATTAATGAACCATATTCTTTGGCATAAAAGTTACCCTATGCTCATCATAGAGTATAAAAAAAGAAAATCTTATTATAAAGCATTTGCTAAAGGTCAAGAAGCTTTTGTTGATTATTTCATAAGAAGATATCTAGCAGTTCATAAAAAAAGATATCTGAAATAATCCTACTCCCCGCACCTCTCAGCCTAGGCGTATGAATTATTTTATATTATCTTGATTTTTTAATTGCATCAATCTTACCACACGCGTCTCTTAAAATACATCTATTACAAATACCTGAATTTTTTGACCATTCTTTTGTTCCATAACAAGCTTTTTTTAAGTGTTGCTGTACTTGACTTTTAACCATTAAAAATGCAATCGCTAATCATTTATATATACTCTTACACTTGGATAACTAATCAATTCCCTGTATAAAATGAACAAAATCGTTTGCCTTTCGGCGTGGGCGTAACTACTTTTATCAATTAACAAACAGATTTAAAAAATAGATTTGATTAATGAGAGTATGAAAAAAAAGAGCACAAAAACAAAAGCATGCAATAAGAAACTGCATAAGGCTTTTGTCAAACTTCTTTTGAAATATCCTGTTGCAAATATCAAATTTTCTAAAGGGAGGCTTTCTCTTAATTTTTTTAATCACAGAATCTCAGACAAAATTATTCTCAAAAAAGAAGAGCATGTTGCAGAATGGAGCAGAAAGAGAAGAGAAATTTTTATAGATAAGAATTTTGGTGAAGGAGAAAAGGAAAAATCGTTCAGAGCATTATGTATTCATGAATTAATCGAGAGATTTCTATCTGAAGAGTTTGGGCTTAACGTTGATGAGGAAGCTCATGTTGTTGCCACCAAAAAAGAAAAAGAATATCTGGAAAGTGTAAAAAGCAATTGGAGAAGTCATGAATTAAAAGTATTCTGGGATTGGCATAAACTTGGAGAACACTGATGGAATTCGAAAAAGTAAAAATTAATAAAAAACTTTTTTACTGGACATGGAAAGATTTGGATTTTCTGCCTTATGCATGGCTTGAAAAAAAAGATTTGAAAACCCTGCCGACACCTTTTCTTATAACTGAAATACATCCAGATTGCCCGGTTGGCTTTGAAACAAAAGAAAAAAACTGGTTTACTAATATAATAAAACTCCCAGACAGCTTTGATAAATTAAGACTGGACAACGACTTAAGAAAAGATTTGAAAAGAGTTGAAAAAAAGAATGCAGATGTAAAAATAATCTATAATGAAAAAGATGCGCTTGACAAAAGCAAGAAATGGTTCTTAGAATTCTGGAAAGAAAATAAAAAAGATTTTCAAAGAAGACTTAAACTATGGAAAGAAAAATGCTGCACAATAAGTGCATATTTAGGAAAGGAATTAATAGCAGTCCATATCACAATGAAAGAAAAAGATACAGTTTTTTATCTTGGCTGCTGGTGGAACAGGAAATATAGCTCATTATCTACTCCAACTTTCTTACTTAAAAAAGATATAGAAAAAGCGATAAGGGATGGAATGAAGTATTACGATCTTGAAGTTGGCGAAGAATCTTACAAGAAAAAATGGGGAGTTATTGAAAAACCTACAAAATATTATGCTGTCCTTACAAAAGAGCTGGCTGATTATCTTGAAATAGAAAATTACGTTAGAATAGAAATGTAAATTACTTTGCATTATTCAGCGTAGACATTTCCCCCAAACAAATATTTAAAAACAAATTCCTTTTCTTCTTTTTAATGGACTCAAAAAATAATAAACAATCAAAGAATTTTTTATTTGTATATCCTTTAAAATTATCTGAATGTTCAAGCATAGAAATTCTTTCGGCAGTTCTTAAAAAAGCCGGACACAACACAAGTTTAATTCTTCATCACAATCAAGAAAAATATTTTGAGAATAGATTAAAAAAAAGAATTGAAGAATTCAAACCAGACTTCATCGGATTTTCTGTAATGACAACTGATTATGCCTGGGCATTAAAAACCGCAAACCTCGTAAGAAAATTCACAGCCGCGCCAATTGTCTTCGGTGGAATACAAGTAACTTCCTGTCCAGAAGAAGTAATAAGCCATGACTGCGTTGATTTTATTGTCGTAGGAGAAGGGGAAGGGGCTATATTAGAATTAATTGAAAATCCAAAAAAACAAAACATAAAAAATGTCTGGCTAAAAAAAGATAAAAGGATAATCAAGAACCCATTAAGGCCTTTAATTCAAAATTTAGATTCAATCCCGTTTTTAGACAAGCAACTCTTTTTAAGAGAAGCTCCGCATTTCAAAGAATTATATGTTTGCATGACTGGAAGGGGCTGTCCTTTTTCCTGCACATATTGTTTTAATTGCTTTATGAGAAATTTATATCCTGGAGAAAAATGGGTGAGGAAAAGAAGCGTGCAAAATGTTATTGAAGAATTGAAATTAGCAAAACAAAAAATAAATCCAAAAACCATTTTATTTATTGATGATTGTTTTACAAGCCACAAAGAATGGCTCTTGGAATTTTTAAAAATATACCAAAAAGAAATCAACCTTCCTTTCAAGGTTCTTACACATCCAAATTTTGTCAATGATGAGATGTTATCAGCATTAAAAAAATCCAAATGCGTTAGCATTGAATTAGGAGTTCAAACACCGTCGGAAAGAGTAAGGAAAGATATATGCAAAAGAAACGAGAGCAACGAATTAGTCAAAGAAGTTGTTCAGAAAATAAAAAACCACAAAATGTTCGTTCTAACCGACCATATTTTTCAACTCCCTTCAACAACATTTGAAGAATATGAAAAAGGTTTGGAGTTTTATATTGACATCAAGCCAAGTAAAATCACCCAATTCTGGCTTCAATATTATCCAAACACAGAAATAGTTGAAATAGGAAAAAAATACGGCGAATACACGGACAAAGAACTAAAAGAAACAATTAAGGGAAACATTGTCTGGGATGAACACAATCAAAGAAAAATAAAAGCAAATCCAGAACTCGCATATATAGCAAGATTTATTTGCTGGATTCCGATTTTGCCGAGGAGTGCCAGCAGATATCTTCTGAGAAAAAGATTATACAGAAAAATTTTCTTCACAGATAATTTAAATGTTGTTCCATACATATTGAAATATCTTTCTTCCTTCAGCACAATCCCAGTCACATTGAGGGCGTTGAAAAGAACAATCATAATGAAAAGATATTTAACACAATTGAATAAAGAAGGTGAAATGAATTCGGAATACAAAAATTGAAAATGCTCGCAACAAGTTACTCTAATAAATTATTCATTAAACTTCAATCTTGCAAAAGTTGAAGTCCCAGAAAATTTCCTATTTTCTGAGTCGCCTTCGGCAGATTAATTCACTTTAAAATACCTTAATGCATTAGAATTCTGATTTAGTGAATAACATGACGAAATCTGTTATGAGCAATTAATTGTAAACAAAGTGAACAGAATATCTTTAATACAGCAAAAATTGTTTTTTGCGTAAACTCCCTGTTTTAACTCGTGAGAAAGCAAAAACAATTTTTGGAGTGTTCAAGAACCCGAGACACGCCCAGAAATTTATTCCGAGGGTTCTTGACATTTTTAAACGAATAATTTTACAAAACCAATCTACATAATCTTTATAAATTATTATAACAAATCTAAATTATGAGAATTTTATTTTTAAGTCCTCCAAGTAAAAATGATCTTTTTCCTCCACTGGGAATAGCATACATAACTGCTCTCTTGAATAAAAATAATCACGAAGCGATAATAAAAGAAGGAAATAATAGTTCTTTCAAGGAACTTTTAGAAGCTGTTAGAAAAACAAAACCAGATATCGTAGGTATAACCATGAATACCAACACAAGATTCGTCGGACTAAAAATTGCTAAGGAAATTAAAGAGAAATATAAAATTCCAATTGTTCTCGGAGGACCTCACCCAACACTAATGACTGACCAAATTCTAAAAAATTATCCTTTTGTGGATTATATTGTAAGAAACGAGGGAGAATACACAACACTTAATTTATTGGATTGTTTAGAAAAAAAAACCGAGTTAAAAAAAGTAAAAGGAATTTCTTACAGAACAAACGGAGAAATAATCCATAACGAAAATGCAGAACCAATTATAGATTTAGATTCCCTTCCATACCCCGAATATAAATTTTTCAATCTCGCAGGTTATTCCAAAAATCCAGAACACCCAAAAGAATTATTAAAATATCCTGTAGGAAGTATAATTTCTTCAAGAGGCTGTCCATATAGATGCACCTTTTGTTCCAGTTCTATTTTTTGGGGAAGTAAAATAAGATTCAGAAAACCCCAATGTGTTGTTGATGAAATGGAACAATTATATAATAAATATAACACAAAGTACATTGTATTTAACGACGATAATTTTACCACAGATAAGAAAAGAACAATTGAAATTTGCAAATTGATAATTAAAAAAGGGCTCGACAAAAAAATAGCCTGGCTTTGCAGAGCAGAAGTTAATATCGTAGATTTGGAGCTTTTAACCTGGCTAAAAAAAGCAAACTGCCACACCATCGAATACGGCGTCGAAGACGCAAGCCCAGAAGGATTAAAATTTTTTAAAAAAGCACATACAATGGAACAGGCTTACAAGGCGTTTGAATTAACTAATCAAATTGGACTGGCTACAAGAAGTTACTTTATCATAGGTGGAGATCACGAAACTCCCGAGAATATAGAATTAAAAAAACGGGCTATAGAAAAATTAAATCCAACAATAACAACCGCATCATTATTAATTGCATATCCCGGAACAGAAATATATGAAATCGGCAAAAAAAGAAGATTATGGGATGATTCTATCTGGCTCAAACCATGCATCGGAAAAAATTTTCATAACCATATTCCGATATATCCAAGCAAAAATATGAGTTTGGGACAATTATTTTCAGCGTCGGCAGATATCGATTATTGGTGGAACAGAAAGAAAGGAAACTTCAGTCTAAAAGTTAAGATTAAAACTCTCAAAGATCTTTTAAGAAAAAGAGATTTTTCAAAAATATACTGGATGAGCAAATCCGTTCTTCTCAGAAGCTTGAATGGTTCTTAAAAACATGTCAAGAACCCTCGGAATAAATTTCTGGGCGTGTCTCGGGTTCTTGAACACCCCAAAAATTGTTTTTGCTTTCTCACGAGTTAAAACGGGGAGTTTACGCAAAAAACAATTTTTGCTGTATTAATCTTGCGAAGCAAAAAATTAAAGATTAAATTAATAGTCCGGCATCTCATCGAGGGTTTCTTGATTTTTTGGAAGTTTTTTTGCTTCCGGCTTGTCTTTCTTTTCAGAATCTTTCATATCTTCCAAATCAATTGAATTAATCATTTCTCTGAATTTCAGAAAATCTGGCGCGAGAATTCTTACTCCTGATTTTGTGAAACCAGTATATTTGTCGCTTGTAACAAATTCCCTTATTGTCAATCCCACTCTTCCTCCGAAATCGTCAAGTCTTAAGATTATGTCTGAGGTTTCGTTTTTATTCAATTTTCCAATGTCTTTTTCCATGTCTGCTTGAAGAATAAAGATTATTTAAATATTTAGATTATACTTGCTTTTATTATTCTTATTTCCTGCAATGGTTTGTCGTTCGAATCTGTTTTGACTTTTCCAATCGCTTCAATAATATCCATTCCATTTATTACTTTTCCGAAAACTGGGTGTTTTCCGTCGAGATAATTGTTATCTGCTAAATTTATGAAGAATTGACTGCCCCCAGTATTCGGGCCTGCGTTTGCCATTGCTAGTGTTCCTCTGTTGTTTTCATCTAAATTTGTTTCTGTAAACTCATCTTTTATATTATAACCTGGACCACCCATTCCAGTTCCAGTTGGATCTCCTCCCTGAATCATGAATCCGTCAATAACTCTGTGGAAAATTACTCCATCATAAAACCCTTGTTTCACAAGTTTTTCAAAATTACCCGCTGTTATGGGCATTTCTTTTGAATAGAGTTCTATTGTTATATCTCCTTTGGTTGTTTCTAATAGTATTTTTGTATTCTTGTTTGACATTTTATATACTGTTCCTGCAATTATTAAAATCAAAATTATCAGTGTTATAAATATTATTGATTTCTTATTCATGAAAAATAGAAAAGGAATTTGTTTTTAAATTTTTGTTTTCAGCAAAACATTTAATAATCTGTTATTTTTTATAGTTAGGTAAAAGAGAGCATGGAAGAAGAACAAATTTCAAAAAAAGGGTTGGAAGTATATTTTTATTATTGGACGCTACCTGCGTTTTTTATATTTTTGATTCTAATCAATTATGTTGTTCATTATAATATTCCCTCCTTGGATTTGAATTTGATGATTTCTGTTGTTTCTTTTTTGTTTGGTTTTTTAATAACAATTTCTTTTTCGATGCTTTGGAGCAGAGTTTCTTCGTTGAAGGCATCTCTTGCTATTGAGACTGGAAGACTTGTAAGCCTTTTTGAATTGTCAAAACATCTCGGAAAAAAATTCAACGAGAAAGTTAGAGAACACATTGATAATTATACAGTTAATACTTTAAGAGATTACACTAATTATGATGTTGGAAGAGAATCAATTTATGGAATTTATAATGATTTAGATGAAATGGAATTAAAAACGGAATCTCAAAAACAGGCGGCTTCTTCTTTTCTTTATATTCTTGGAGAATTCGAGCCATTAAGAGAACAACTGGAATATTTGACTAAAGGGGGATTATTGTGGGCATTGAAATTTGCAAATTACGCGCTCGCTGTGATTTTAATTTCTCTTTTATTTTTAAACACCGGAAGTTTATTCAATAACTGGCTTTTTGTTGTTCTCTCGACGGTTATTGTCTTTATAATTTTAATTATTGAGGATTACGAGGCTTTGAGAATCGGCGATTATACTGTGAACATAAGCAACTCTGAACAAATATTTGATTTGATTGGAGAGAAAAGATATTATCCAAGAAGATTGTTGAAAAGAGTTAGACTCGAAAGAGGACAGGTTTACAGAGTCGGTGTTTATGACCCGTCGATAAAAAAAGAACGCATAGTTAATATGAGATATAAGAAGTGATTGGATAATTTTTAGTTTGAGATAAATTTACTCGCATTCCCACTCACCACAGATAATATATAATTTACTTTGTTCTCATGCAAATGTTCGTAGATTAATTCGCTGAGGAGATTGTTAATGTACATAAATTCAGAATTATTCGTTTAGCTTAGTTTTTTATTGTTAGGTTATCATTTTTCTTGACGGAAATTCGTGACGAAGTCTGAATTGGAGTTAAATATTTTATTACAAATCAATTTAATACAGAATAAACAATTATATCTGCCCGTTTTGAACGAATTTTTTCATTGCTTGCTCGACGATAACTTGCGGAGCAAAACCTTTTCTGCTGCACATTTTTACAAATTCATCGTAAACTTTTCTATCGATGTTGTAATCAATTCTTGCTTTTTGCGGTCCCGGTGGATATGATGCCATGTTTTAATTAATTAAAATGTATTTATAAATGTTATTTAATTAAAATAGAAAATTATTGATTATTTTTTAATGAAGATTCTAGAATATAATTCTTGAAATTCTCTTTCTCTAGCGAGTATTATTACGGAATCTCTAATATTTGTTTCTTGTTTATCTAAAAGAACTCTTTTTAATTTCCGTTTTCTTCCTCTTGCTAAATTTGAATCATCAATAACTTTTTCAAGAGAGTATTTTGTATTTAGATTTTCAGCAATATATTTTCCAACCTTCTTAAAGAAAGAAGGGGAATTGTTATACAAATTGTTTTTCAATTCAGATAAATCTATTCCCGTCAATCCAGCAAGATTATGAATTCCTTTTTCATAAAAAGATTTTTCTTCGTCTGTTAAATAGTTTCTTAATTTACCCATAGAAATATATTTATCAAATGCTTATTAATAATTATTATACTAAAGAGCATAAATAAATTTACTACTTTAATTAAGTACATTCTTGTGATTTTATCTTTTTAATACAGCAAAAATTGTTTTTTGCGTAAACTCCCTGCTTTAACTCGTGAGAAAGCAAAAACAATTTTTGGGGTGTTCAAGAACCCGAGACACGCCCCGGAATTTATTCCGAGGGTTCTTGACATTATCTTTAATCGACTTTTATTCTAACCCCACCAGAATTAATAAATTAAATATTTCCTTTTATGCATTAATAATTTCTTAGCGAATAATCATGACAAAGATCTGATTATGAGCAATACATTCTCGCGAACTTTGTGAGCGAGCAATTTCACGAAACCACCTTCTCCAAAACCTTTAAAAAAACATTTTCACTTTTCTTATTATACAGAAAATATGAAAAACAAAAAGTTTTTCATCCCATGGAAATCAAAGATTTCCAAGTCATCCAATTCTCCCGAATTGGAGACATTCAAAACAAGAAATTTTGAAGGTAGAAAATTTTCTGTCCTTTAAACTTCAAAGAAATTCAAAGTGAAAAAAAACTCGTGGGTAACAGTCGGAATTGTAATTGCAGTAATAATTCTTGCATATTTCTTAATTAATAAACCAAAACCAGAAACTCCTGAAGCAATTACAAAATGCATAGGTGAAAAATCAACATTGTATGTTCAGCTCGGATGTTCTCATTGCAAAGACCAGGAAGACATGTTTGGAGATAATTTAAAGTATATAAAAATTATTGATTGTTTTTACGAAAGAGATAAATGTTTAGAAAAAGAAATTGCAGGAACTCCAACTTGGATAATTAACGGAGAAAAAATAGAAGGGGTTCAAACTATTGAGAAATTAAAAGAGTTAGCAAATTGTTAAATGGTAGATTTAAATTTTATTAAGATAACGAGTTTGGCTTTAGCCGACGCTGTCAATCCATGCGAGATGGCTGTTCTAATTATGGTTCTTGTAACAATTTTAATTCAACATCCCGAAAAAAGAAAAAAAGTTCTTTATGCTGGCTTGGCATTCAGTTCTGCAATTTATATTGGATACTTATTCTATGGAATTGTTCTAATTGAATTATTCAAAACTTTCGCGGAATTTTTGAGAGAGAATTCTTTTTATTTTTATAATGGATTGGCAATTCTGGCAATGATTATTGGAGCATTAAATATAAGAGATTTTTTTTATTATAAGAGGGGCGGATTAGCAACAGAGATGCCGATTTTCCTACGTCCAAAAGTAAAAAGAATAATTAGTAGTATAACTTCTCCATCTGGAGCTTTTGTGATTGGTTTCATCGTAACAATATTCTTATTGCCATGCACTATGGGTCCATATATAGTTGCATCCGGACTTTTAGCAGAAATCGGAATCTTGAAAGCACTTCCTTGGCTTCTTTATTATAATTTAATTTTTATCCTGCCAATGTTAATAATTACTTTCGTTGTTTATTTCGGTTTCAAAGAAGTCGACGAAGTTTCTGGATGGAAAGAAAGAAATATAAAAATTCTTCATCTAATCGCAGGAATTTTATTGTTTGCTGTCGGTGTTGCTATGTTAATGAATTGGATATAAAAATTCTAATCAATACTTCGATGAATTATCTCTTTCACAAATTTCACATTCATAAATATCATCTCCTCTAGAAAGTCCTCCTCTTGGGCTTCTTCCCAGATGTTTCATACTCATACAATCACAAGAAGTACATATTTTTTCTCCATGCTCTGTTCTTGGACGAGCCTCCTTTATCTGCTCATGAAGTTTAGTGATTGCAGATTTATATTGATAAATTTGCTCGAGCAAACCTTTCTTTTTCTTTTCAAATTTTTCACGCTGTGCAATGTACTCTAGCTTTTTATCCCGTTCTGTCATCTTTATTCAACAAGTATATAATTTATAAGAATTATTGTGATTAATAATTAGATAATAAAGAATTATGCCCAAACTGAATTACTAAATCAATTTTCTTTTCAATTTCTTTTCCTAAAACCGGCGTATCACAAGCACCATAGCAGCTCCCAAGCCAAATCAAAAAATCAACTTCCTTAGTTTTTTCTTCAAGAAAATCCACAACTGCAGTCGCATATTGCTTCAATCCATCAGGAAACTGCAATAAAACAAGTTTTGCTTTATTCTTCTTAATTTCATCTAAAACTTTCTCTAATTCCAAATCATATCTCTCGTTTAAATCTTCAATGGTGTAGTTTTTCATGATGGGGCAAAAATAATAATCTTTTTATAGCTTTTGTAAAACCAAAAAACATAAAAACCCAAAAATACTGATAATTTTGTCTAACTTCGGTTGGACACGGAAGGGCAGAACTTCGGTTTTCCCTTCCACTTATATTCTAAAACATTAACTTAATTATATAATAACCAATTCCTGTGCTTAATACTCCAAACAAAAATCCATAACTAATTTTCTTCTTTTCATAATTCAAATAAACCAAAGAGCAAATCAATACAAGATAAACTAAAACCGCGAAAATTGTGAATATCTTATCATTATAAAACAAAATTGTAAAAACCAATATCACAAAACTAAGTCCAGAATATAAATTACTCTTAAATAAAAATGTGAGTATTAAAAACAAACCACCTGCAATAGCAAACTGACTAAGATATTCTAAATCATGAATTATCCAAATTCTCACAAGTACAAGTACAAAAAAAGGAATACTCCCCAACGCTAAAAAATCCCGTGCAAATTCCTTGCAAATATTTTGTTTCTTCATGAAATAATTAAACACTTAAACTTTAAAAATTACTCTTTTTTTACTCTCTCAGCTACAAAAGGTAATCCAAAATTAGAAAGCATTTTCTCCAATCTTCTTAAGGTAAAAGCCATTAATTTTAATTTATATGGACCATTAGGATAAGGAAAACCAGACATGTCAAGAACCCTCGGAATAAATTCCTGGGCGTGTCTCGGGTTCTTGAACACCACAAAAATTGTTTTTGCTTTCTCACGAGTTAAAGCAGGGAGTTTACGCAAAAAACAATTTTTGCTGTATTAACAATTCCATCAGGAAAAAAATAATATCCTTCAACAATCTTTTTTCCACCCCCCTTAACTTTTTGGTAAACATCTAAAAGAGATTTTTGATAAACAAATCCCTTCAAAGCAGAATTACTATTGATAGTACAATAATTAATAGAATAAAAAGCTTTAGCTATAATTTTCTTTTTATCCTAAACTTTAAAAACAAATCTATATTGAAGAACATATATGGAACAAAAAATTCGTCAGCCAATTGTAACAGTATGCGGGCACGTTGATCATGGAAAGACATCTATCCTTGATTGTCTTAGAAATAGCTGTGTCCAGGAATCAGAAGCAGGAGGAATCACTCAAAAAATTTCTTTCACTCTTTATCCCATAAATCAATTAAAAAAAGCCTGCCCTTTGATAGAATCGTCCGGGATAAAACTAAACATCCCAGGATTTCTTTTAATAGACACACCAGGACACGCAGCATTCATAAATTTAAGAAAAAGGGGCGGCAGCCTCGCTGACTTGGCAGTTTTAGTAATCGACATAAACGAAGGAATAAAACCACAAACAGCAGAAGTAATTCAAATTTTAAAACTAAATAAAACACCTTTCATCATTGCATTAAATAAAATCGATAACATTTCTGGATGGAGAACTGACAAAAATTTAGGATTAAAAGAATCAATAGAAAAGCAACCGCAAAATGTCAAGCAAATTTTTCAGGAAAGATATATGACTTTAATCGGCTCGTTAAACAGCTATGGATTCGAAGCTGATTTATTTTATAACATAGAAGATTTCACAAAAAAAATTGCTTTAGTTCCGTGCAGTGCAAAAACAAAACAAGGAATTCCAGAATTAATTATGATGCTCTGCGGATTAAGCCAGAAATATCTCGGTGAAAAATTAAAACTCGGTGAAGATGCAAAAGGAGTAATGCTTGAAATAAAAAAAGACAAAGCAATAAATTATTGCGAAGCAATTCTCTACGACGGAACACTAAAAAAAACAGACGAGATTGCCGTATCAAATTTCGAGGGAAATCCAATTATAACAAAAATAAGAATCCTAGAAGAAATAGAACCCCTATGCAAAAAATTTTCTCCAAGAACAAAAGTAACAGCGTCGACGGGATTAAGAATTCAATTAATCACTAAAGAAGAAATTCTTCCCGGAATGCCATTCGAAATTTACCAAAATAATCTCGAAGAAATAAAAAAAAGATTCAAGAAAGAAATTTCAGAAAATATTAAAACAGAAAAGCAAGGAATAATTGCAAAAGCAGATTCTTTGGGAAGTTTAGAAGCACTTTTAGTCTTGCTAAATCAAAGCAACGTGCCCGTCGTAAAAGCAGGAATAGGAAGTATAAATAAAACAGACATAATCAACGCCAAAGCAAATTTAGACATAAATGAATTAGACGCAGTCATCGTTGGATTTAATGTTAAAATTGATGAAGATGCCGAAGAGCTTGCAAGAAATAACAAATCAATTAAAATAATTACAGAAGAAGTTATCTACAAATTAATTGAAAACCTCGTCGAATTCAGAAAAGATAAATCTTCAGAAATTGAAAAAAGAAGATTAATGGAACTAACAACAATTTGCAAGGCAAAAATTCTGCATCAGTATGTTTTCAGAAACACCAGCCCGGCAATTTTCGGTGTGAGAATCGAAGCTGGAAAATTAAAATCTGGATTAAATATGATAAATGAAAAAGGGGAAAAAGTCGGAAGAATAAAAAACATTCAATCCGAAAACAAATCGGTTGAAGAAGCCGCTCAGGGAATGGAAGTTGCAATTTCAATTCCAGGAATAAATTTTGAAAGAGTTTTAGGCGACAGAGAAACTCTCTATTCAGATATTGGAGAAGGACAATTCAAAAAATTCAAGAAGAACAAAGATTTGCTTAACGAAGGAGAAAAAAGAACCTTGCAGGAAATTAATGAGATTAAAAAGTTTGGAAGTTGTCTGCGCTTAGGCGCAGTTTAGAATTTTTATATGCTCAGGAATTAAAACAAAACATTCAAAATTCCTGACATAAAAAGGCAAGAAAAAGAAGATTGGGGAAACTAGAAATTAAATTTATACTATTATCTTTCCTTCTTCAATTTTAAATGTTTCAAGAGTTACCCCACTATCTAATTTATCATTGACATCATCAACAATCTTTGCTATTCTTAATGATTCATCATTTCTAAATAATTCTTTTCCACAATCAGGACATCTATAAAAATCTGCCTTCAACTTTATCTTTTTAGGATTTCCTATTGGAACTAAAATATCTGATTTTTCTTTAAATTCCATATCAGAATTACAAAAATTACATTTCATCTTTATACCTCAGTAATACCATGTTTAATATATTAATATACTTTTCCATTTTAAATCTTTTTGATTTCCTTCCTTATCTCTTCTTTATTTTCAAATATTTCTTTTTGCCATAAATTTGAGGGAAAAACATTAACTAGTTCAAAATAACCATTATTTTCTTTTAAAGTTATTGTTATAAAAACACCTGCAGAATTTTTGAATATACAGAAAGTATCACAATATCTTACTCCTTCACGAACATCTTTCATTAAAACACTTTTAGATGGCTCTTTAAATGATTCCAAAAAATCTCTCAGCAAATCAAAGTGGTGGTTATATCCTATCTGACCTTTTCTATCTTTAAACCTCTTGAAAAAATATGGACTTTGGAATGTATCAAAATCCCTATACATTAAAGGCAACATAAATAAAAAAAGATTCAATAAGTTATAAACATTATTATTCTCTTCACCAACATCACTTTCATTTTTACACCAACAAAAAGACAGAGAGAGTTTACAGCCCCATCAGTCAAGTGGGGCAAACCCTCTTAACTATCAACCATTATAATATGATTATAAGAAAGATATTTATAAATCTTTCGAGACGCTGGTTCTGTAAATTTGTCTAATAAAAGTAGTAAGATAGATTTATATTAATGAGATAAAAAAATTTGAAAGTGGTTAATAATTTCATTAGAAAACATCAAACAATAGGAAGAACTCAGTCGGAGTTAGCAACAGATATTAAGTTGAATGGGAATAAGTGGTTAGATTTGATAAAGCTGAGTAAGATCTAATTACTTTTTAGCAAATTTCCATAATTCCTCAAAATATTCTCTAAAAGAATCAGATACTTTCTGATCGTGAATTAATATAATTGTTGGGTTTCTTCTAAGAATGACTATCATCGTTTTGTCTGACCAGATATTAATTTCTACAGGAGTTATATTATTAATATAACGCAAATGGAATAATTTTGGATATCTTTTATAAACAGGGAGATTTCCTCTCGCTTCTTCATTAAAGATAATTTTCTGCCTTATCTCTTTTTGGCCTAAAAGATTTATATGCCTTGTGAAAAATTCTCTTACTTTTTCCTCATCTTCCCCTTTGCTTGCACCCATAACATAATTTATATCTCTCTTTCCTAAATTATCTCTTAACATTCTATAGACGGTTTCCATTCCTTTCCATCCCTGAAATATTTCTGCTTCTGTTAAATCTCTAACTGTCAGTTGCCTTGATTTTAACTGAGGAATGATTGATTTTATTTCATCCTCTTGTTGATCAATTTGTTTCTTTCTATCATGTAATAACTCAATTAGTCTTTCTGGATTTACAGCCTTGAAATATTTGGTATTTGCTTGGACAATATGGCTTACTAATCCTTTATATGACAATCTCTCCAATCCATCATATACCTTAGACGTATGAATTCTTGTTTTTTTAATAATGGCTCCTGTAGATGTGGAACCTAGCTCAAGTAAAGCTAAGTATATCTTAATTTCATTCTTTGTCAAACCGATTTCTTCTAAAACACTTTCTACGCCCATACAGATTTATAGAAGAAAATACCTTTTTAAGCCTTTCTATTCTTCCCCCCATAGGGAAGAACAATATTTAAATATTAGTAATTTATGTAACTACTATGAAAGAACAAATTAATTCACTAAACGTGAAATGGGAAAAGAAAATGAACGAGATAGATGGAAATCCCTGGTTTAACTTTAAGTATAAAGTAACAACTGGCTCAAGAGATAATCATAATGTATATGATGCCGTTACACATGGAGAGATAGTTCCACATCCTGTTGGCATAAAGATGACTCTTGATCAATTTTTTGAAGCGGAAAAAAGAATAAGAAGATCAAGTAGATTCTTAGAATTAGAAGTTCATAAATTAGGATCTCCACAATATGATGCTGAAAGCGTAAGAAGAGTGAATGATTTTGCAGCAGTAGTTGGAGGAAGAAAAACGAGAGTTATCCCTGATGCGACAACCGATATGGGTTTTGGCGAAATGTATCTTAAAATCTACGCTTGCAGAGATCAAAGTGGAAATGTTACTATTAAAAACAGTACAGGAAATAAATATGCTAATGAAATCAGTCTCTATGGTTTTACTGAAGGCGGATTTAAAAGAACTGTTGATGAATTAGGTTTGCCAATCTAAGAAGGAAAACAAAATAAGAAGTATGAAAGGTTTTAGCTCCCTTTAACGTTACAATGCACCCCAACAAATGTATTGGTTCATGACATATGTCCCCCCCTAAAATAATTTAGAAAAATCAAAATAAACTTGGCTTGGAGTTTTCTTTTCTAAGCTTGTATGTGGTCTAAA
Source organism: Candidatus Pacearchaeota archaeon (assembly GCA_041648455.1). Lineage (GTDB taxonomy): Archaea > Nanobdellota > Nanobdellia > Pacearchaeales > GW2011-AR1 > JBAZOZ01. The sequence goes on from JBAZOZ010000003.1 coordinate 17,487, forward strand.
ATGATTATATCTCATCTTAAATAATTCTGCATCTTTGTTGCAAAATTCAAACTCTTTATCCAGAGTTTGAAAGAATCTTTCTATTTTTCCAGAAGTTGTAGGGCTGTGGATTGCTGTTCTAATATGCTTAATTCCTCGACGATTTAATGCTCTATCAAATTTAGAATGTTTACTTCTTAATCCGAAAACCAAGCCATTATCTGTTAAAATTTCTCTCGGTTTTCCATGAATTTTGAACAGAGTGTCAAGTAGATGAATTATAATATTTGTTGACACTCTGTTAAGGGCAAATAATCCTAAACAATATCTTGAACAATCATCAATTACAGCAAAGCAATATTTATCTTCAATCTTTTGATCAGAAACATCCATTTGCCAAAGTGAATTTGGATGTTTCCTTTGCCAGCGAATATATTTTATTTGTTTCTTTTTATGCGGGTTTGGCTTTGTTAAGTTATGTTTAGATAATATCCTTTTAATACTGGATTCAGATATTTTATTAACAAAACAGGAAATTTTTTCAGTACCATAACCTGTTTTGTTTCTAATTGAAATAACTTTTTCTTCAATTTCAGAAGTAGTTTTATAGTGAATTATCGTCGGTCTTTTAGAATTATCTTTTAAATTCCATTCAGTTTCATTTAATCTTTTATTCCATCTTTGGAGTGTTCTTTTGCAAACCTCATAGCCAAATTGTGCAAGAAGAATTTTTCTACATTGATTTATACTATGTTTCTTAATTCTCAACTTGAAAAATTCTTTTCTAATATCCTCTTTTTTCATAGAAGAAATACAAAAATTAGAACAGAACTAATTTCGGTTTAGCCCATGACATATGTCATGGTCTTACACACATGTTCCCCCAACAAAAACTTTTAAAAACCTATTTTCTCAATCATATTCATAACTAAATTTTAATTTAGCAAATTTCGATGCTTTCGAAACTTGTTTTCGAAACCTCGTCGAGTTCAACGATACGATGTTCAAAATAAATATTTCAGACAAGGAAGGGAAAACCTACAAACTTGAATTGGAAAGTGAAGAGCTTGTTGGAAAAGAACTTCACAGTAAAATTAATGGAAAAGAAATTCTTCCAACACTGGATGGATACGAATTGGAAATAACTGGTGCAAGTGATAAATCTGGTTTTACAGCAATGAAAGGCGTTCAGGGAATAGGATTAAAAAAAGTTCTGCTTAATGTCGGAAAAGCAATGCATAAAAAATCTAAAGGAGTAAAAAAGAAAAATCAGAGAACAAAAAAGGGCTTGCGATTAAGAAAAACCGTTCGAGGACAAATTATCTCTCAAGAAATAATCCAGATTAATATGAAAGTTCTTAAGGAAGGAAGCAGAAAACTTTCAGAAATATTCCCAGAGCAAAACAAGCCAAAGGAAAAAATTGAAAAAACAAAACAAAAAGCAATTGAATAATAATCTTCTTATGTTTTACTACTAAATTTAGACAACTTTTTTTGCGTTAGATTTTTAAAGATGATTTTTATTGTGTAATAAAATGCAAGAATACAAAAAAGAATTTATAGATTTTTTATTAAAGACGGGTGCATTAAAAGTTTTTGAAAACCCTTCTGATGATAGAACATTGAAAAGTAAAAGAATTTCTCCTTGGTTTGTTAATATTGGAGATTTTAATGATGGTGAATCTTCTAATGCTTTGGCTGGATTTTATGCTGATGCTGTAATTAATTCTGGAGTTGAAGCTAACATCTTATATGGTATTCCAGATAAGGGAGTCGGACTTGCTGCACCTATTGCAATTGCTATGGCTGCAAAGGGGCATAATGTTGGATGGTTTTTCTCAAGGAAAGATGAAAAAACTCATGGAGAGGCTACAAATTTAGGGCCAGAGGATAGAATCAAAAAATTAACAGTGGGAAGAGCTCCAAAAGTAAATGATGCAATTGTTCAATTAGATGATGTTTTTACTGCAGGCGATGCAAAATATGAAGCTAATACTTTTTTGAAAAGTCTAGGAAGATCAAATCTACCATTACTTGCAATTGCTGTTGATAGACAAGAAGTTGCGATTGATAGTATGGAAGCTATTGCAGAATATCAAGAAAAGACAGGAACAAAAGTCATTTCGATTGTAAATGCAGTTGATGTTTATAATTTCTTAAAAAATCCTCCTGTTTTACAAAGTGGACAACTCTATCCTGTAAATAAATCTGCTTTGGAAAGATTATCAAATTATATAAGAGTTTATGGAACAAAAGATGCACGTACTGCTATTGAAAATGGATTGGAACAAAAAATAATTGGAAGAGATAAAAGTGTTATTCCTGCATGTGATGTTGAAACTTTAGAACAGTTTGAAGAGCTAGTAAAACAAACTGCCGATGTTGATGGAATTGGTGGATACAAAATAGGATTTGAATTAGGATTAGGGTTTGGTCTTCCTGCTGTAGTTGCTGCTGTTAGAAAGCATACTGATAAACCAATAATTTATGATCATCAAAAAGCAGGAACAGATATTCCCGATACTGGAAAGAATTACGCAAGATTAATGAGAAGAGCAGGAGTAGATACAGTTATATTTTTTCCACAATCTGGGCCAGAGACAGAAAGAGCCTGGATTTATCATGCTTTGGACAATGGATTAAATGTTATTGTTGGTGGAAGAATGACTCACCCTGCTTATTCTGTTAGCGAAGGTGGATTTATTACAGATGAGGGTGCTTTAGAGATGTATAGAATTGCAGCAAGAGCTGGAGTAAATAATTTTGTTGTTCCTGGAAATAAACCAGATGTTATAAAACAAGTTAGAGATGTTGTTGAAGCGGAAGGAGTTACTCCAATATTTTATGCTCCGGGATTTATCGCTCAGGGTGGAAAGATTGAAGCTGCTGCGAAAGTTGCAGGAGATTATTTTCATGGAATTGTTGGCCGTGGGATCTACCAAGCTAGAGATATGCATGCTGCAGCAGTTGAACATACATCACAACTTTAATTCAAGAACATACATATTTCTTAACACAATAAACATTTTAAACCTTCATTTTAATTCACACTTATGTCTTTCTTCAATCTTAAGAAAAAAAGCCCAGAGAATGAATCCAGGGTTAAATTAGAAAAATCCTTGGACAAAGTTTGTTTCGAAAATGGAAATGACAATTTTGGTGATAAAAAGTTTTATGCATTGGTTAGAGGTGCCTGCATGAATTCTATTTTGCACGGAAATCCAAACTTATTAACTATTGCGGAAATTTATTTTAATAGATACCAAAAAATGTTCCGCCTTGAAAGTCAGAAAAGAGAAGTTATCGATGAAATCAAGGAAAAATACGCAGCTCTAATCGATTTAGCAAGAAAAGGAAAAGACTTTAGAAAATTGGAAGAAAGCGCCATAGATTATATTGAAAGAGTTCAAATCAAAACAGAAATTCCAATAGCAGTTGAACCAGAAGAAATAATTTATAAAGAGGGTAATGGAAGAAAACCAAAATAAAATGGACGTTCCAACAGAATGTTTATACGATTATTTATTGAGAGATGTTTATGGAAGTGCGTTAGTCAAAGACAAAAATTATTCTAAATATTTAGAAAATATTTCAAAGGTAGAAGAGTTGAAGGGAATTTATGTTGCATATCAAAATGAGAAAATTGTTTATGTTGGAAGTCCAAAAATTAAAAATGATTTTGGTTTGGCGATTGAGAAAATGTTAAAATTAATCCCCGACGACCCCGTGTTAATTATGAAAGTCGGAGAGGGTTTTGGAAGATATTTATTAAAAAAAGATTTCTGGGGAAAATCACCGAAAGTATTTTGTTAAAGAAGATTTTTAACAGAGTTATTCATTAAACAAGATTTTTAAACCTCTTTCTTCTCGGAAGTGCATGACTAAAAATGAAAATCTTCCGGAATTAAATGTGGGCGTAGTTGGGCATATCGATCATGGAAAGACAACTTTGCTCAGCAAACTTACTGGAAAATTTACAGACACGCATTCAGAAGAATTGAAAAGAGGCATAACAATTAAATTAGGTTACGCGGATACAACAATTTACAAAGACGGCAATAATTACAACAATCAAAAAAAAGGAACGCCAGTGAGATATATTTCCTTTATCGACGCACCGGGACATGAAATGCTTATGGCTACAATGCTCTCGGGAGCCGCAATCATCGACGCTGCAATTCTTGTAATCTCGGCACAAGAAGGAATCAAACCGCAAACAAAAGAACATTTCATGGCATTGCAGGCAAAAAAAATAAAAAATATAATAATAGTCCAAAATAAAATAGACTTGGTAAGCAAAGAACAAGCGTTAAAAAATTATCACGAAATAAAAAAATTCGTAAACGGAACTTTAGCAGAGAATTCGCCAATAATTCCGGTTTCAGCTCAGCAGGAAATTAATATTGATAAAATATTCGAGGAACTTTGTAAAATTGAAATTCCAAAACGAGATGAAAATTCAAAACCAATTTTTTTGATTGCCAGAAGTTTTGATATAAATCGCCCGGGAACAGAAATAGAAAATCTGCACGGCGGAGTTTTAGGCGGAATTTTAAAACAAGGCAAATTAAAAGTCGGGGAAGAAATAGAAATCAAACCAGGAATCTCTGAAAAGAAACAAAATAAATTTATATACAAAAGCATAGCCACCCAAATTTTATCTCTTCATAAAGGAGATCAGTCAGTTCAGGAAGTCAAACCCGGAGCAAGTATTTCTATTGAAACATCTTTAGACCCATTCTTAACAAAAACAGATTCCTTGAATGGAAATCTGGTATCATCAAAAGGAAACCTTCCAGACGCAACAGAAAAGTTAAAAGTAAAATATAATCTTTTCAAGGAAGTTCTTGGAACCGAAGAGCACAAAATAGTTGACCCCATCAAGACAAAAGAAATGCTTATGCTGAATATTGAGACGACAATAACAATCGGAACCGTGGAGAAAATTTCCGGAAATGAAATTGAACTTTCATTAAACGTTCCAATAGTTGCAATAACTGGAAGCAATCTAGGAATAGCCAGAAACATCAACAGCCACTGGAGGTTAATCGGCTGGGGCGAAGTAATTTGATTAGACAATTGTAATTAATAAATAACTAATCAAATTGCTGAGCAGAGGTTATTTGAACAGAGAATTATTAATAAATCATAACTGTTCAAATGGCCAAATAGAAGTGTGAATAAATAAAAATTTATAAACTCTTTTTCTTTGCTTCAATCATGAAAATAGGGGTAAGATTATCTTTAATATTTCTTGTATTCGGTTCTATATTTTTTCTTCCGGTAATTTTCGCATATAGTAGTGATTCAAGCGAAAATAGCGGAGGATTTTGTGGAACATCAACCAAAGGCTATTGTAATTATAATTCTGATTGTAAAATTGGGGGGTGTAGCGGACAAGTTTGTGAGAACAGAACACAATCTTCTACAACAACCTGTGAATATTTAGATTGTTATAATAAAGTAAAATATAATATGAATTGTGGATGTTTTAATAATAAATGCAAATGGATTTCTAATGAAACAGAAATTGAAGACGATGATAATGAAATAGAATGTGATAATCATACTTATAGTAATTGTCCAAATGGGTGTATAAAAAAATGTGTTTCTTCTAGCAATTGTGATGAATCTAATGAGAGTTGTATAGGAACTGCTGATTGTGATGGAGAAGGAAGTTGTTATGAAAAAGAAGACAAAGAATGGAAAAGAAGAAATATCACAAAAGAAGAATTTAAAGAAGCGATAAAAGAAAAGAACAGAATAAAATTTGAGAATAAAACAGGAGTTGAATGCCCTGATGAATGCAAATGCACAGGTGTTGTAATGAAATGTGAATTAGAGGATGGTGGAAGAGAAATGACTGTTTATGCAAGATCAGGAAATATAATCTTTCAAGTAAAAAATATAAATGCAACCACCCAAGTAACTTTATATCAACATAATAAAACTGTTTATGCTGTTTTTAAAAACAACGAAACAAAGACAATAATTCTTCCAGATGAAGTAAAAGCAAGAATAATTGCAAAGTTAAAGACCAAAGCAGAAATAAGAAATATAACTCTTGATGAAAATGGAACTTATTATGTTATGATGAAGAAAAAGGCACGATTATTCTGGATAATTCCTGTAGATGAAAATGCTGACGGACAAGTTGATGCACAAACCGGCCAAGTTATAGTTGTTAAAGGCCCTTGGTGGGGATTTTTAGCTAAGGATGTTAAAGAAGAACAATTGCTGGGAGCGAGTTGTGGAACAGTTACTCCCGGTACAAATAATGAATGTTGTCAAAATAAAGGATATAGTTTTTGGGATGAAAGCAAAGCGGAATGTACATTTAGTGGAGAATAAAAAGATTGATGGGAATAATCTTATTCTTTAAAATCTTGAAAAAATAATAATAAAAATCATGAAGTAATATTACAAACTTCATTTAAATCGAAACTTTGTAGGGTTCTTATACATTATCAATCACTTAGCGAAAAACATGAACTTGTTCTGTCTTGAGCAATAAATTTCACGAAGTGCGAATATTAAATTACCAACTTAACCTTTCATAAAACTTTATAACTCTTCTTTTTCTTTAAACGATTTCGGTCGGAGGCAATTTAAGAAATCTCCTTCAGTATCAAAAGGAAAGTTTAAAAGAAAACTAGGAGTTGTCTTTTAATGGGCAAATATTCTCACTCAAAATTATCTGCATTTGAACATTGCAAACTAAAATATAAATTCAAATACATCGACAAAATAAAACCAGAAATTGAAAAAACAATAGAAATCCATCTTGGAGAAGTTGTTCACGAAACTTTAGAATGGATTTATAGAAAAGTCATTGAGAACCAAATTCCTAGCTTGGACAATACACTAAATTTCTTCGCAGAAAAATGGCAGGAAAAATATATTCCGGAAATATTAATTGTAAAAAAAGAGATGACCGAAAAAGATTATTTCAGCAAGGGTGTGCAGTTTATATTAGATTATTATATGAAGCATCAGCCGTTTGATGACAATACATTAGAGCTTGAAAAAAAAATAATTTTAAAATTAGGAGAACATGAAATTATTGGATTCATCGACCGGCTTGCGTTCAACAAAAAAACAGAAGAATTTGAAATTCACGATTATAAAACATCCAACACAATTCCATCAAGAGAAAAAATAGAATCCGACAGGCAACTTGCACTTTACTCAATTGCAATAAAAGAAATTTTCGGCGAAGAAAAAAAAATCTGCCTGATTTGGCATTACCTTAATTTTGATGAAAAAATATGCTCACGAAGAACAAAAGAACAATTAGAAGAATTAAAAAAAGAAATTGTCTCTGTAATCAATAAAATAGAATCTGAAAAAGAATTTCCATATAATAAATCTCCATTATGCAACTGGTGTGAATACAAAAATATATGTCCTGCTTTTCCAAATTCTGCGAGACAAAAAACTCTTTAATCTTTTGTATCGTCCTATTTGCCCGGCGTAGAAAAATTAAAAACCTTTAAATAATCATTTAACTTAATTAAAATATAGAAGAGGATGAGAATGAAAAAGAAAATTAGGGCGAGAATCATTAATAAAAAAAACAGGGAACTAAAAGTTCCTCTCTGGCTTGTCGATGGATTCAACGGACTCCTTGCATTAATGATTTATAATTTTATATTATATCTTTCAAAAATTCTGCGTGCCGAAGGAATACTAGGAAAATTAGAAGAATCATCTGGATATTTTTATTTAAACAGCGCCATAACCTTCGGAGCAACTAAAACATTAATGATATTAATATTAACAGCAGTTATAGGATTAACATTTATTTTAGGAATAATTATAGGTAATTTCGTAAGAAGACATAGAAATTAATTAAATAATTCAGTTCTAATTTTTTCACAGATTTCTAGATAATTTTCCAAAGAACTGGCATCTCCACCATTACATGAAAGTTCGAATATCTTTGCTCCAATTATCCCTTTTTCTTTTTTTAATCTTTCCTCATCAATATTAATCAACGCATTAACAAAATGATTAAGATTTTCTATTGGAATTATTCTTTCTCCCTCAACACGAGCATAAGAAATAGCTCCATCATAGATTGAATAAAGAATTGAACATAACCTTTTTCGTCTGTCCAAAGATAAATCTCCATTAACACTATCTGAAATAGCCATAAGTTAAAAACAACAAATTACTTTTTAAAAATTATTATTCTTCAACAATCACATTATCACGAACTTCTTGTATTTTTTAGAAGTTTGTGAGACAGAAAATTCAATTTTCATTTTCTGTAGTATCAACAACTTTTATCAAATCACTGACATAATCGCCTTGCTGAAGTTTGACAACTCTCACGCCCTGCGTCGCTCTTCCCATAACTCTTATATTTTCTAAAGAAGTTCTTATCACCATTCCTTTTGCTGTAGTAATTATTATTCCGTCATCGTCATTTACAGAAATTGTTGTAACAACGTCGCCAGTTTTTTCTGTAACCTTGACATTAATCACTCCTTTCCCAGCACGAGCAGTTTTTCTATAATCCTCGACGGCGGTTCTCTTTCCATATCCATTTTTTGTAATTGTTAAAATTGCCTGCGTGTCTAAAACCTCCAAAGAAACAACTTCATCGTCGAAAACTTTCTTGTTTTCTGTATCTTTTCCTAATTTAATTCCAGTAACTCCATAACTCGCTCTCCCCATTTCTCTAATTTCCTCTCCGTTAAATCTGATTGCCTGTCCTTTTTTTGTTGCGAGTAAAACCTCTTGTCCTTTCTTAATAATCTCCACACCAATAAGAGAATCAGAATTATCGTTTGGAAGATTCATTGCCCTAATTCCAGACGCTCGTGGTTTTGAAAAATGTTTTAATGAAATCTTTTTAACAATTCCTTTTTTCGTAGTCATAAATAAACTTTCTGTAAAATCCTTTACTGAAATAACATTTGTAATTGCCTCGTCTTTTAGATTAAGAAGATTAATCATTGCTTTCCCCTTGCTGTATCTTTCAGCCGCGGGAATTTCATATGCTTTAAGCCACAAAACTCTTCCTCTCGAAGTGAAAAACATCAAATAATCGTGCGTTGAACAAGTAATTAATTGTTTTACAAAATCACCTGTCGCAAGATTACTTCCAACCATTCCTCTTCCTCCTCTTTTCTGCTCTTTATATAAGGCTGTATCTAATCTTTTGCAATATCCCTTGTCGGTAATTGTCACAACAACTTCTTTTTTCTGTACAAGATCTTTTTCTTTTATTTCTTTAATATTCTGCAAGATTGTAGTCCTCCTATTATCTCCATATTTTCTTTTTAATTCAGAAACTTCTTTCACAATAATCTTTAAAACTTCTTGAATATCCCCTAAAATTTTTTCAAGCTCTACAATCTTATCTTTAAGTTCTTTATTTTCGCTCTTTAATTTATCTTGTTCTAAAGAAGTTAATTGCTGTAATTTAGTTTCTAAAATTGCATCAGCTTGTTTTTTTGTGAGTTTGAATTTGCTCATCAAAGCTTCCATCGCCTCCATTTTTCCCTTGGATTTTTTAATACTAGAAATAACTTCATCTATATTTTTCAAAGCAATTAAAAGTCCCTCGACAATCTCCAATCTTTCCTGCGCTTTTTTTAATTCGAATTTTGAACGATTAGTAATCATTAGTTTTCTATGTCTTACATATTCTTCCAAAACATTTTTCAAACTCAAAATTTTTGGCTGCCCCTTAACTAAAGCAAGAAAATTAACATTAAAACTATCCTGCAATCTTGTATATTTAAAAAGAGAATTTATAATAAATTTAGAATTCGCATCCCTTCGCAATTCGAGAACAATTCTTATTTTTCCTCTTGAAGATTCATCTCTTAAATCAGAAACATCTTTTATTTTCTTATCTTGAATAAGGCCGGCAATTTGTTCCACTAAAGTTGATTTGTTAATCATATAAGGAATTTCTGTAATAACAACTAATTCTTTATTATTCAATGATTCAGTTGTAACTTTTCCCCGCATAATTAATTTTCCTCTTCCCGTCTTAAATAAATCAACCATATCTCCGCTGACACTTCCACCCGTCGGGAAATCCGGGCCTTTAACAATTTCTGCGAGCTGTTCAATTGTAATTTCTGGATTTTTAATATAAGAGATAATTGAATCACAAACTTCAGATAAATTATATGGTGGAATATTTGTAGCCATACCGACGGCAATTCCGGTCGCGCCATTCAGCATCAAAGCAGGAAGTTTTCCCGGCAAAAGTTCAGGCTCGGTTAAAGAATTATCAAAATTTGGAGTAAACTTCACCGTTTCTTTTTCAATATCTTCCAGCAATTCCATAGCAATTGGAAATAATTTCGCCTCGGTGTAACGATAAGCGGCCGGCGGATCTCCGTCGATAGAACCAAAATTTCCCTGACCGAAAATTAAAGGATATCTTAAAGAAAAATCCTGCGCCATTCTTACTAAAGCGTCATAAACTGCAGAATCTCCATGCGGATGAAATTTACCAATAACATCTCCAACAATCCTCGCTGATTTTTTTGTCTGTGTTCCGGGCTTAAGCCCCATTTGCTGCATTGAATATAAAATTCTTCTCTGAACCGGCTTCATCCCATCTTCAATCGACGGAATCGCCCGAGAAACAATCACAGACATTGCATAATCAAGATAAGATTTTTTCATCTCTTCAGAAATCTCTGTATTGATAACTCCTTTCTCAGATTTCATTTCTTCATTTTCTTTTTTGCTTTCCTTTTCTTCTTCAATCTCGTCAATTTCTTCGTTTTGTTTTTCTTCGTCTACCAATTTCTTGCTCCTCCTCCTGAAATTGGAAGGCTAGAAAATTTCTTATTTTCTTTGTCGTCAGCCATTTTTATTTTTTACCTCCCCATTCTAATTTAAATCTTTTAACAAAATCTTCAGTAAATTTATATCTTCCTTTAGCAATTTTTCTTGTATTTTTTGTTTTGAAAGTTTCAGGTTTTAACTTTAGTATTTTTTCCATTTTTTATTCCTGCTCTGCAAGTACGCCTTTCTTTTTCAAAAATTTATCGACTATCTTTGAAGATGATTGTTTTAATGAAGAATGAATAATAAACTTTCTTGCAAGCGCATCTACAATTTTAATCTTTAATTTTTCACAGATATCTTTTTCAAGAAGATGTTGTTTATAATTATCCATTCCAACAGCAAAAACATCCGGTTTTATTCTAGCAAGAGATTTCGACACGCTTCTATCTTTATCTATACTCACAAAAACCTTATCAACATATTTAATTGATTCTAAAATTATCTTTCTCTCTTTAACGGGCATAAAATAATGTTCTTTTTTTAGCTTGGCTTGCTTGTCATTATTCACAATAACAATTAATTTGTCTCCAAGTTTCTTTGCCTCTCTAAGATAATTAATATGCCCTGAATGAATCGGATCAAAATACCCGCTAGCAGCGATGACGATTTGTTTTTTTGTTTTTTTGGATGTCATTTTATTTTCATAATCATTTTAATATGTTTAATTCCAACTTCATCAAAAGGTTCATCCTCACTAACAAATCCAAATTTTTTATAAAAATTTTCTAAATAAGATTGTGCATCAAAATAAATTTCTTTAACATTTTTTGATTTGCAACAGAATATTAAATAATCTAATAATAAATTACCTAATCCCTTACCTCGATGTTTTTTAACTAATGCAATTCTTTCTAATTTAGCCTTGTCATCAATAAATCTTATTCTTGCGCAACCAACAGGTTCATTCTTATAACTAATTAAAATTTGTGTTGCTCCTGAATCATTTCCATCAAAATCTAATTTTTTATTTATCTTTTGTTCTTTTTGAAAAACTTCTTCACGTATTTTAAATATCTTTTTCAAACTTTCTTTGTCATTTACTATTCCAATTTCTATTTTCTCCTTCATCACGCTACCTCCTCATCGGAAACTTCTTGATTTCCCCTAGAAGTTTTCGAGACAGAAAATTTCTTATTTTCTGTATCTTTTTCATCTAAATATTTCATAAATTCATCTTCTGTTAATTCCCTTTCAACAATGTCTTTCCCCTGCCATTTGCATTTTCTGCATTCCCATTCTTTCGCTCCCTTTCCTTCTTCTCCCGTTAAGACAACACCAACCTCGTCGCTGCCGCACTTTGGACAAATTCTAAGTCTAAATGTTTTTTCATTTTTGCTTTTTTGCTTTTTTATTCCTTTTGCCTTCTCGTACTCTGCAGGAGAATCGTATCCTTCCAAAATCCATGTAGGCGTTGAGAGTTTATTTTTTGGCATCTTTAATCTAATACCTTAATTTTATTTATTGTTACAACTATTGCACTTTTACAAGGTTCACCCTTATTTATAGGAATTTTTTTAATTTCTTCCAGCCATTTTCCCGACGTAAATTCTTCTGCTCTCCCCCTAAATTCATAACCAATACAATTTTCTTCCCAATTCCTAGCCCACACAGCCAATGAAACATTCGGATTTTTCCTAATATTTTCTATAGTTTCAACAAACCAATTATTAGATATGAGCAACTGATTTTTTGATATCACTTTTACAAAACCAATAGCAATATTATGTGGTTCTTTTTTTTCATTAATCGTCGCTAAAGCTAATGCGTTTTCTTCAATCATTTTTTTCATCCCTTCATTAATCTCTGCTTTTTTTAATATCGTCCCCATTTTATTTAACCCCATATTTCTTTTTAATTTGTTCTGGAATATTCCCGCTCAATTCTCCTTCAACCCTATAAGAATCAGCTTCGTCGTGGTGTGTCGAAAGTTCTATAATAAGTGAATCTTCCAATCCTGAAAATCTATGTCTAACCCTTGGTTTAATCCTAATACTTTCATCAGGAACCATAATCCGTTCACTATCCCCATATTCCATCAAAACTTTTCCAGACTGAATATAAAATGTTTCATCTTTTTTCTTATGATAATGCAAACTGCATCTCATTCCTTTTCTCAAGATTAATTTTTTACCGCAATAGTTTTCTGTATTCACCATCCAAATTTCTTCCCCCCAAACCTTTGGAACTGTTTTTGGTTTTAAGTGTTTCATTTTAAATATCCCATATCCTCTTCAAGAATCTTTATTTGTCTATCTATATTTAATATCATTGCTTCTTGAAATTTTTTCCTATCTCTATAACTATTATTTCCAACGAATCTATCAGATAATTCACATTTAAAGATAGCCGAAGCAACGTTCGCTCCGAATTCAAATTCATATCCAGCCATCTCAAAATCTCTAAAAGCAACATCAACCAATTTTTCTGCTGAATGATAATTTTCAAATAAATTTTCTGGTGTAGAACTCTTAATCATTTCAAGAGAATTAGATTTAGCTAATCTAAATTTTCTAACATCCGGATTCTCTAATTTTTCAAATCCATTCAAAATTAAATTAATCAAATAAAATCCTATCATATATCTAAATTAGCCTCCTTTGCATTTTCCTGTATAAATTCTTTTCTTAATTGAACATCGTCGCCCATCAACATTGAAAATGTATGATCTGCTTCAACGGCATCTTCTATATAAATTTTTTTTATTTTTCTCGTCTTAGGATTCATTGTAGTTTCCCAAAGCTGATTCAAACTCATTTCACCAAGACCCTTGAATCGCGTAACATTTCCGCTCGAAGTTCCTAATTTCTCTAAAGTTTTTTTTAATTCATTATCTGAATAAACATAATAATCTTTATTTTTTCTGATTCTATATAATGGAGGAACAGCAGCATAAACATTTCCGCCTTCAATCAAATGAGGCATAAATCTAAAAAAGAAAGTCAGTAAAAGAGTTTTAATATGTTCTCCGTCGACATCTGCATCCGTCATAATTACAATTTTGCTGTATCTCAATTTCGAAATGTCAAAATCTTCTCCAACTCCGGTTCCAATCACAGTAATTAAATTTGTAATCTCTTCTGATGAAAGCGCTCTGGCAGGACTTGATTTTTCAACATTAAGAATTTTCCCTTTCAAGGGCAATATCGCCTGAAACTCTTTGTTACGCGCCTGTTTTGCTGAACCCCCCGCACTTTCTCCTTCGACAAGATATAATTCTGTGTCATCAGATTTCTTTTTTGAACAATCTGCAAGTTTTCCAGGCAAACCACCGAGGCCAAATGCATTTTTTCTTCTTACAAGATCTTTTGCTTTTTTTGCAGCCAATCTCGCGTTGGCAGATTCCAATGATTTAGATGTAATTTTTTTAGCAACAATGGGATTCTCCTCAAAAAACTCAGACAACGCACTCGTCACGATAGAATCAACAAAACCTTTCATTTCAGAATTTCCAAGTTTAGTTTTTGTCTGCCCCTCAAATTGCGGCTCCGCCATTTTTAAACTAATTACAGCAGTGATTCCTTCCCTGACATCCTCGCCCATCAAATTTCCATCCTTCAGCAAACCTTTTTTCTTTGCATAATCATTTATTACTCTTGTCAGCGCAGTTTTAAATCCAGAAACGTGCGTCCCTCCCTCGACGGTATTAATTGTATTTACAAATCCAAAAATATTTTCCTGATATCCAACATTATATTGTATTGAAATTTCAACAACAGAATGATCAATCTCTCTCCTGAAATAAATCGGCTTGTGCAAAACTTCTTTTGACTGATTTATCCATTTTACAAATTCAATCAAACCACCAGAATAACAAAATTCTTCTTTCTTGTCCTTCGGTTCATCATACAAAACTATTTTCAACCCGGCATTTAAAAACGCAATTTCTCTAAATCTAATTTCCAATAATTTATAATCAAAATCTAAAACTGAAAAAATTTCGGGGTCGGGCCAAAAAATTATTTTAGTCCCCGTTTCATTTTCCTTGCACTTTCCAGCAATTTCTAATTTTGTCTTCGGATTTCCTCTCGAATATTCCTGATGGTAAATTTTCCCTTCATGTTTTATCTCAACAATTAATTTTTTTGACAAAGCATTTACACAAGACATCCCAACACCATGCAATCCTCCAGAAACAGCATAGGATTTTTTGTCAAATTTTCCTCCGGCGTGAAGTTTTGTCATAGCTACTTGAACTGCAGGAACTTTGAATTGCGGATGAATACCAACGGGAATTCCTCTTCCAATATCTTCAACACTGCAACTTCCATCTTTATTCAAAGAAACTGTTATAAGATCTCCAAAACCAGCCATGGCCTCGTCGACAGAATTATCTACTGTCTCGTAAACTAAGTGATGCAATCCATCTTTTCCAGTGCTGCCTACATACATCGCCGGACGTTTTCTAACTCCTTCAAGACCTTCAAGAACCTTTATTGATTCAGCTTTATATTCTTCCATTTGTTTATTATTCTCCTGCAAATGGCAGAGTTAAAAATGCTAATTTTTAAATCGGATTTTTCTGCCATCTTAAAATTAGTCATCTCCCGATATTTTAGTTTAATATAAATTGATTTTACCGTCGAGAAACGGATAATTAACATAGCAACGCAAAAATAGTTTAAAAACCTTGCCCCAAGAATTTAATATAATTAAGGCTAGAAAACACCAAATTAAAGAAATAAATCCAAAATCCCCCAATACCAAATAATTTAAATACAAATATCTTGAAAGAAATATGAAAATACAAAAATTTTTAATTTTTGGTCCTTCCAGATGGAAAACAAAGAAATTTTCCATCCCTAAAAATCGGGAATATTTTAAGGAAACAAGAAGTTTTAGAAGAAATAGGAAGTTTTTAATATGAAAAAAATAGCAATAGCACTTTTTATAATTTTATTATTAATTTTATCATCTTATTTTTTTCTAAACTCAAGAATAACTGGAAAATCTATTTCTGAAATAAATAACTACCGCACCTTTACAAAAGCAATCTGCAACGAAACAAATTTTTGCCAAGATTTTATAATTAGTTGTAATGGAAACAAAACTCTCGAAATCAAATCAATAACCGGAGCAGCAGTCCAGCTTCCCTCAAACTGGGAAGACCCGCGAAACGAAGAGAAAAATAAATTATGCGATTAAACTTCTCCAAGCTCAAACTTTATTTTCTGAACCTTTGATAATTTATCCGTTAATTTTTCTTGTTTCTGTACAATTTGTTCTTTAATCGATTTGAACGAGGCTTCTCTCTCAATTAATTTCGCAATTTTCTGTTGAAGAGATTTTTCAGTTTCTCTAGAATTAGAAAGACTCTTATCAATATTTCTAATTTCAAAACCAATTGCTTTTTTTTGCCTATTAAGTTCAAGAATTTCTCTGTTAATATCTACTAAAGCTTCCCTTAACATCCCCCCAGTTCCCATTTTAAGAGAAGAAATTTTCTGTTTTCTCTTCTTAATATTTCTCTTTCCTCTTACAAATCCCTTTTTTTTCTTGGATTCTTTAGAAATTTTCTTCTTTACTTTCCTCTTTTTTATTCCAAACATTTTATTATTTAGTAAATTTAATTTATAAAACTTCTTATTTTAAATTTTCATAAGCAGATTTTATTCTCTTCCTTCCTTTTTTATAAGATTCTTTTGAAATATGCTTTTCAGAATATGCTTTTTTCAACACACCCATTCGTACTTTTAATTTTTGTTTAAGTTGTTCTGTCTCAAATAAATTCTCTTTTTCCCAAGACCTCAGTCTTCTCTCTATATCCTCTTTCTTCCCTTTTTTCTTTAATTCTCTAACCTCCCTATCTTGATTTTTTCTCTTACTCTGAAAATTCCTAATAAGTTCTCTCTTAATCTTATCCAAATCTTCCATCTCTTTTTTTCTCTTAGAATTATCTTTCAGATTTTTTATGTTTAATCTAGATTTTTGAATAGCTACTAGATTTCCCTTCAATTCTTTATTCTGCTGTCTTCTAAAATGAACTAGTAAGTCATCCCTTGTCTTAATAAAATAAAAAAACAAGATCAAGATTCCAACCAAAAAAAATAATATAACTATCACAAAGAAATTAAAATTATTCGACACAGAAAACTCACCTTTTTTCTCAGATACAGAAAATAAATGCCCTGCCGAGGTTTTTGTCCCATTAGAATCTAAATAAGTAATAAAAATATAATTTCCATTAGGAATATCTTTTGGAATATCGATTATTTTGTTTACTTCTATATTTCCCTTTATAACTAAATTTTCCTCCTCAGATAAAATTATTTCATCGTTTAAACTTTTAATTATATAACTAACATGTGTATTATGTAAATCGTTGTTTTCCACATTGTAAATCTTAACTTTCACCCCTAATTTTCCTCCGGGATAAACATCCTCATAATTTTGAATCGTTTCTGTAATAATTGCAAACTGGCTGTTTTTATCCTCGACACTTAAAATAATTGGAATTCTTTTTTCAGATTTAAGGGAATTTATAACGAGCTGCCCAGAATATATTTTTGCCTCACTCTTAGTATCTTTAAAAGAGATTTTAATTTCTTTTGATTCTCCCTCCACTAATTTAAAACTTTCTTCTTCTAGAAAAGCAACATTTTGGAAATTAACAAGATGGACCTTAAATGTCTGTTCTTCATTTAAATTAGTTATTTTTACAGTAGTCTCTGATGAACCGCCAAAAGAAACACTTAATTTCAAAAGAATTGTATTAGTATTTATTACAAAATCTTCTTTTTTAAAATTATTCTTCAATACAAAAAATGCAATCAGAATCAAAAAAATAATCCCAATTATCCAAAATTTCTTTTGCTTCAGAAATTCCAAATTTTTAATCATCTTGAACTCTTCCTGAGTTTGAGAAGTAAAAAATTTCCTATTTTTTTCATCCTCTTTTATCATCTAACAATATTAAATTATTTAAATGTTTACACCTCGCAAAGTTTAATTTCAGTTATTATCTCATTTATTAAATCCTTTAGAGCCAAAATTGATTAATATCTTTTTAATCTCATTAATAGTCTGTTGCTGATCTTTTTTGTCAGACATTCTCACAAACCTTATTAATAAATCGACTAACCTAGATTCGTCCATTATTTTTAATTTATATCCGTCTGTAATAAAATAAAATCTAAAATTTTTATATCTCAATTCTTTAATTATAATTCCCCCGACATGCCCCAAAGACTTGCCCTTATGAGGATTCTCTTCTAACGTTTCTAACAAATCAATAATCTTATGCGCTTCTCCTCTGAATTTTTTCTGGATTTCTTCAAATAAAGATAGAACTATTTCGACCTTGGCCATTTTTCATCCAACTCTTTTCTTGCTTCTTCGATTGAAATGTATCCTTCATCAGACATTAAGAAATCTCTCAATTGCTCTTTAACAGCTAAAGAACAAATCCTCCCAATAATTTTATCATAACTTTCTCCTTTTATTCCGAATGAGGAAATCTTATCTCTGGTCTCCTTACTTAATTGAATTGTTGTTGTATCCATATTAATCTATAGTAACTATAGATGTTATAGCTTATAAATTTTTCTACTTATTTTAAATACCAAAAAATATTATTTCCCTCTAACACTTTTAATCATGATTTTATTTCTTCTTATTGCCAGCCCGATGGTAATCGATATAATCAACAAGGCAAGAACTAAAATTGTCAGCATTTTATCTCTACCTTTGATTCCTTCCTCTTTTATTTTAAATTGCGAGCTTGCAACTGCAACACCGTCGGAATAAATCAATTCTGCCCCAAAGACATAATCTCCTGGAGAAAGTTTTGAGGTGTCTAACTCTTTCACATAAGATTTTTGATCGGTAACAGAGAAAGTTTCTGATTCTGTAAAGACTGTCTGGCCATTGAAATTTTTAATTAAATAATTTATAGTTACATCTATCTTTTCCTTCACTCCCATTTGTAAAAGATCTATTTGCGCTTTTATATTCTGGCCACTAGATAATATTTTCAATTCTTTTGGAATAGCTAAAGAAACATCAAATAAACTCTTTTCGGTTTTTACATTTATATTAACTAATATTTCTGCTGAACTAGCTCCCGAAGTTACAATTATCCTTCCAGTATAAATTCCAGTATCTGCTGGAGCAATAATTCTGAACTTCAAATCCTTGCTATCGCCGGCAGAAATTTTAAAAGATGATTGCTCGACGGAAATTATATTATTTATATCTTCTACCTCAATTGTGAAAGTTTTTTCCTCAAATGCATTATTAGTAACTGTTATTGAATCCGATTCTATCTTTCCCAAGGCTATTGTCTTTTGATAAGAAGAAGAACTTACATCAAATTGGGGTTTAATTATTACTGGAGCTGCAGTTCCTCCACCGCCTCCGCCACCGCCAGTACCTCCACCAGTTCCTCCACCGCCTCCAGCATTAACAACATAATTTCTCGTAGCAGATGAATTATAATTGTGTAAAGTTCCATTTCCGTAAGAATTCCAAAAATAAGAATAAGTTCCTGAAGAAGCCACGCTTAAACTCACGTTATAAACGTTAGTGGTAAGATTTGTTGCAGTATAATTTATTCCATTAAATGTTAAGATTGCTGTTCCATTGGTTGAATTTATTGAAGCATTAAACCACGCGGTTCCGCTGTCTGTCAAACTACCGCTGTTGTCCAAGAAATTAGAGAAAGTTGGATACACTGTATCAACAATAAACCTCACACTTGAACTATTTAAATTATTCACACTATCGTTTGCATAAATTGTAACATTGTTTGCTCCTTCAAACCAACTCATTCCGGTTAGATTAATTGCACAGCTAATAGTGTGATTATTTATTCCAGAATTATTTGTCCAATAACATGCTTGTGCATCTCCACTCACTGAATAATTTACATCGATGTTTATGTTTGATGTGTTCGAATTATTTGTAGGATAAGATATTGAAATATTTGGTGGAATAATATCTGGCGATTCGCTAACATTCAACCAATAAGTTTCACTTGATTGAGTATAATTCTGCGACGCTGAATAAATAATTGTTATGTTAAAATTAAATATTTGATTAAATGTTGAAACATTGCTTACTTCTCTTGTCTTTTGGTTAATCTGAGTTCTATTTCTAAATAATTGCAATAAATTTCCGGCATCCCCTGTTATCAAAGTTCCATTCAACAAAGCAGTTGCTCCGTTTGTTAAAGTTATATTTCCTTCTGTTGAATTCAAAGAAAGATTAACTTCACTTAAAGTTTTATTCACTTCAATATTCCAATAAGTATTATTCTTGGAATAATTTTGATTTTCCGTCGCTGTTACATTTACAAACCAGACATTGCTTCCCAAGGTATAATTATATCCTGAAGCAAAAGTTGTTCCATTAACATTAATCGTCGCTGTCGTGGAATTTCCAGACACAGTTACATTCGCTGGTTGAGGATATATCCTAGATAAATTCCCAGCTACGCCGTTTAACAAAGTTGTTATTGTCTGAGTTGATTGATTTATTTCAACATACCAATGAGTTTCATTTGAAGAATAATTTTGAGTTTCAACAGCAGACACATTAACATTCCAAACACCAGCGCCAATAGTATAATTTAATCCATTTGTCAATGAAGTCCCGTTTAATTTTATCGTCGTAGCTGTTTCATTCTGGCTTACTGAAACATTTATTTGCTGAGGATAAATAACAGATAAATTAGCATTAACCCCGTTAAGTAAAGTATAAGTATGCTGATTAAATTTATTAACAACCAAGGTTGAATTATCATCGTCATAAGAATAATTTTGGTTTTCTAATTTCTGGCAGGAATAAATATAGGTCCCTCCTCCCAATAATTTTGTCAATCCATTTTCAGTAGCATTTACATTCACATTATCTCTTAATAAAAAGTTTCCATTGCAAGTTACATTAATGTTAGTTCTATAAATTATTGGAGAAGTTTCATTTATTGTCAGCGTTGCTGTTTGCGTCGCTATACTTACATTATAACTATAACTATTTGAAATATTATAATTATGCGAAGTTCCATTTCCATAAGCCCAGAAATAATATGTATAATTATTTACTCCTAAATTCTGAAAAGTAACATTAAATCTATCCTTAGTTAAATTGCTCGCAGAATAATTCACTCTGTTAAACTCTATCCCAGCTGTTGCATTTGTCGACGATATTGTAATATTAAATGTATAATTCTGCCCTTGCTGGTATGTTGCTGGTTCTGCTGGACGAGATGTTGATGAAGAAAATAAAGGATATTCATAATCAAGCGTAACATTAACAAACATCAACGATGAATTCATATTTCCCACCGAATCATTAACCGAAATATTCAACAAATAAAAATTAACCGCTAACGCCGTTGCATTTTCCAAGAAACCAGAATTATTTATTTTAAAGTTAATCGTGTCATTTACCTTATATGCCTGCACTCCTACGCCAGAATCAGTTGCATTAATATCAGAACCAACAGCATTTCCTACCACTATCGTGATATTCGGTGGAAGTTGAATAAATGTTGGTGCAATTGTATCAACAACGAATTTTACCGAAGATGAATTTAAATTATTCACCGAATCATTTACATAAATCGTGATATTATTTATTCCTTCAAACCAAGTTTGTCCTGTAATATTTGTTCCGCATGTAATTGTTTTATTATTTATTCCAGACGAATTAGTCCACCAACAGGTTTGAGCATCAGTACTTACTGTATAATTCACATCCAGATTTATATTCGACGAATTAGAATTATTCACCGGAGTTACAATTGCAATTGCAGGTTGAATACTATCAACATAAAATCTAACATTTGCCGTGTTATTATTTCCTGCTGTATCATTTATATAAATTGTAATATTATTAATTCCTTCATACCAGCTCTGTCCCGTAATATTTGTTGCACAATCATTTATAGTATGATTGCTTATTCCAGTATTATTTGTCCACCAGCAAGAACTTAAACCACTTGCATCACTCGCTGAATAATTTACATCTTGATTTATATTTGAAGTATTTGAATTATTAACTGGAATTATTATTGATATTGTTGGTGGCGTTGTATCTCCTCCTCCACCCCCAAGAGTATAACTATCCAAGGTCACATTACCAATCATAAATGGACTATAAAACTTATTTGTTCCTGCTGAATACAAAAAACTCACACTAACATTATTCGGGTCTCCTGTAAAATTATATTGATTTATAATTTTCGTTCCTGAGAAATTAATTGGTTTTGCACCATTAATACTAACAGAAATATTACTTCCCAATAATTGCTGGTAATTTGTCAAAGTTATATTCACAGTATTCTCTGTTCCAGCAGAAGAAAGATTAACACCGAAGGTTTGATTACCATAATTTGAAAATCTTGCACTTTGGTTGTTATAAATATCTAAAATTTGTGAAGTATTTAAGGTGGTATTAAACATCATCACTTCATCCAACAACCCAGAATAAAGGTTATTCCATTTCTCACTATATCCCAGCATTAACTTGGAACCAGAACCATTATAAAGTGGACTTGCAAAAGTTGCAGAACCATTTTTTTCTCCATTTAAATAAATAACTCCTGTTGTGCTGTTATATGTAGCAGTAATATGATACCAAACATTTGTTGACATGGTTGAGGAGCCCGTGACTGTAGTATATGCAGAGCCATCAGAACTTAATAAAAATAGAGGATTAGTAGCATAACCTACCCAAAATTGAACGCCTCCGCTATCTTTATTAAAAAAAGGAACCCATCCAGCTAAATCTCTTGCCTTGACCCAGCCCATTATAGTAAAGTTTTTATTATAAATATTTACTACATCTGATGTTCCAGCATCAATTTGACTTGTGGCTGCCCCATTAAATCCGTATGCTTGTCCATAAATTCCACCTGTGGTGGTATTTGCCGTCGCTCCAATAACCCCATTATTTCCTTTCTCAGATAAATCAAAAGCAGTTGATGCCGATACATTATCCGCATCGGCATTCCAATACCCAATTAATTTATTATAAGGAGCAAGTGTTGTAATATTCAAATGAGCGAACCCTGTTTCTTGAGTGACATTTACATCTACTGAATTATAAGAAGTATCACCGACGATGATTATTGGGTCCACAATATAATCAAACTCAATCCCATTCAAAGAATTAATCTTCAAATCAAATTCATCCTCACTATTATCGCCAAGCCCAGTTAAATAAGTTTTATAATATCCTTCTGAAGAAATATTTTCAATTCTTGCAATGCTTTCATTCCAATTTAATAAATAAACATCAATGTTTCCGGTTTCATTATTCAATGTTTTCGCATAAACCGTAATATCATTATCTTTTGTAAGATTTTGTTCAAAAGTAACACGAACATAATGAGAATCATTTATCACAGGGCTCCAATTTCCGTCTTGAGCTTTAACAGAATCAGAAATATCCTCAATAAATGTCCTGTTTTCATCCAAATGCTCTGCTTTAGAAATTTCAATAATTAATAAATAACTTTGATTACTCAAATGTGGAACATTCCATTCAATATAATCAATTAAAGAATTATTATTCAAATCATAATTATTTGTTGAAATTAAAATCTTGCTTCCATTATCCCAATGATAAAGTTTAATCGATGAAGCAGAAATTTCATAAGGCAGTTCACTAAATGCAATAATATTTGTATAACCTAATTCATCCGGACCGGAAATAATTATTCTTTTTCCTCCAGAAATATTTTCCTCAACAGAAACTGGTGCGGGAGTCTCATATTCAATCTCAAACTCCGTCGCATTTTCATTAATAACAACTTCTTTTGTATTCTGTTTTACATTTTGTTCTACAAATAAATCAGAAATAACATTTCCTATAATTGACAAAACATTTTGAACTTCTCCCGTATTAGAAATAACTTCTGCTCTCATAGTATCATTAGTTATAGAATTAATAACTCTAACAGATCCTGCAGATTCAGGAATAGAAATATTCACCAAACCCTCTTGATTAAGAACAATTCTTTTTATCCATTTCACCGGTTTTCCGACAACTGCCTTATGCTGAATTGTTTCAACTGTTCCATTCAAAATCTCTGTCTCATTTAAAATGCTCGCGTTCTGAATTTTAACTTTATTACTATCTTCAGCTAAAGTAACATTTTCATAAATAAAACTAACAATCAAATCACCTTCTTCAACAGGAATATTCAACTTAGTAAAATCAATAATAATTTTTCTTTCACTCTGATTTGTATAACCTGTCGTGACAATCGCAGTATTATCTTTAATCTCTAATTTAACATCCCCTTCATTTCCTGTGTTCACACTTCCTTCTTTTATCGAAGCTGTTTGTCCTTCCCGCAAGATGTAATTAAAAGGATTATTCAATGAAACACTTCCGCTAACTTCATCCTTTAATTCCATTGAAACTCTTCCAGTCATTGATAAAAATACATTTGAAAAAAATCCGAAAATGTTTTTTACAATTGCTCCAGTTATAGAACTCGATTCTCCAGAACTAGCGATTGATTCACTAGAACCAGAATCCGAACTTGAAGATTCTCCCGAAGATGGGGAACTTGAACTCTTCGACGACGAAGTTTCAGTTGATGGTGTTTCACTAGTTTCTCCTGTTATCGCTGAAGTTGCGGTTGTTTCTTCGGGATGGGTGGTTGAGGTGTCGGATGGCGGGATTGTTGGCTCTTCTGTTAAGATTTCTTCCGTCGGTGTTTCAGTTGTTTCAGGGGTTTCCGTTGGAACATCGCTTGGTTGTTCTTGAGGAGTTTCTGTTTCGTTTGTTTCAGAAGCTGTTTCATTAGTTTCTCCTATAATTTCTTCCGCAGTTTTATTTTCATCTTTTGTTTTATCCTTGTCTTCTATAGAAGTTTTGTTTGATTCTATATCTTCAACTTTTTTATCATAAATATTTAAAATAAAAGAAATAGGAATTAACACGAAGCCGTAACCTTCTCCACTTCCAGAAATATCTTTTCCAGTTACATAATAATTACCAGAACTAACTTTTTCGTTAATCAATTCTCTTAAAAAATATTCATAAGAATTATTGTTTAAATTAATCAAAACTTTTGTATTAGAAGGAATAAATTCATCTTTTTCCAAAACAACTTTCATGTTTCCTTCTAATCTTTCATTACTAGAATAAATATCTTTAATATTTAACGACACTTTTCCAGTTAAATTAAAATTAACAAAAAACAAACTAGTAATAAGAAGAAAACCAATTATCCCAAAGATAAAAAATAATTTTAAAGTCTTATTTAAATTAAACTCATGAAGTTTGTGAGAAAGAAAATTTTTCCCAGTATTGGTTTTAGTTACAGCACCAATTTTCTTCGAATTAGAAATATATCTCGTCCTAGTTCGCCCTTTTTTATCTCTATAACTTTCGTAATAATAAGGACCAAAAACCTTGGTTCTGCCAGCTACCCTCTTTTTAACATACCTCTTATAAACCATCAATAAAAACACGTGCTGTAACTATTTAAACGTTATTCTCATGTAGAAAGATGATTTACAGCACAATCAATTATTTTTCTTTTTAGAAATCCATCGAACTTTCCTTCGGCTCATCTTCATATTTTTTCTGCATTTTGATGAACAAAGAAATTTCACATTTCCGTCGTTCATAACAAGAGAAAGTCCTTTATGAAAATCGTAGTCTTTCCCGCAATAAGAACATTTAGGCATTTTATTTATCTCCCTTCTTTTCTATATAAAGATTATATCTTAAACCTGTAGGAGCACTTCTTGGTTTTACATACACTTCATAGTTCGTCCCTAAAATTTGTTTTATTCCTTCTGTATTAAAATCACATCTAAATTCTCCAATTTCTCTATCATATGTTCCAGTTAATTGTGATTTAATTCTTTTAATGGGAATTGTTATATCGCTTCCATTTAAGCCAAAAACATTAGACAATTCTTTTTTTGATGCGAGTAAAATAATTTCATTCAAACTTAAATCAACTTCTTCCAAATCTTTTTTAGTCACGATTTGTCTTGGTTTTTTAGAATACATCATTTTAAGTATAAGCTCCCTTCGAGACTTTTGATTTAATTCTTCGTGCTTCAATTTCTGTTTCTCTTAATATTAAAATATCACCGATTCTCACAGGTCCACGAACATTTCTTCTCATGCTTCTTCCTTGGTCTTTTCCCGCTTGAACCAAACATTTAACTTGAGTAATTTCCCCTCGGAAACCAGTTCTCCCAATTAATTCTTGAACAACCGCAGGCACAGCCACGCCTAAAATTTTCTCACTCCCCCTACTTCCGCCTTGTTTTCTTTCTTGATTTTGTTGCTGTTGCGGTTGTTTCATTTTTATTGTTCCTCCCAACAAAATCCAGATATATGATCATTATAATCAACAAATTTTTTACGAACAAATTTACCAATTTTTTTTTGTTTTTTTAATTCTAATTCCATTCTTTTTTCATGACTCCCACTAACACCTAACTCCCCAACAAAATAATAGCCCATCTTATCATTTAATTCAACTCTAAAAATTTGATTTTCATAATCACTTGAAGCTCTAAAATATCGAAGGTTAACATCACCAAAGTGTTTATGAATAAATTTAACATCCCACTTTCTAAGAGGTTTCATCTCTGATTGAACGCTATCTTGTAAGTTTTTAGCCATTTTAAAAATTTCTCCAAATTATTTCAATCCAGCAATATCTTTATCAGCGTCGCCAGCGACAACAATTGCAACTGAAGATGCTTTAACAGAAATACCGACGGCAAGTCCTAATTTTTGTTTGCTGTCAACTTCAACACATTTAATTCCTTTTTCTTTACAAAGAAAAGGCAAGTGCTGAACAATTTCTTTCGGCTCGACGTCTGCAGCATAAACTACAAGCTTCGCTTCTCCTCTCTCAATTGCTTTTGTAACTTCGTTTGTTCCTTTCTCAATCTTTCCGGACTTTCTCGCTTTCTCAACAATTTTGTAAATGTCTGTCATCTTAAAAATTTCCCGTTTTTAACGAGACAGAAAATTTTCCTGATTTTCTGTATCTTTAATTTTTCCTAAATTTAATGAATTAAACGAAGAATAATATCCTCGCCTAAGCTCATTGGATAAAAAAGAATGATAAAATTAGTTTTTAAATGTTTGGATAAATTATTTATTCTCTAACTAATCTTTCTCAGAAAGTTAAAATGCTGTATTGTTTGCGGCTCATGCAATATATCATAAATTATTTTTTTTGCATATGTATTAATCCCAAATTTATATCCGAGGTGTGAAGAACTCAAAATATTTTTCCAGTTCCTCGGTTTAAGAGAATAAAAATCTTTATGCATATCAATAATCTTCATTTGTAATTCATAAGGTGAAAAATTTTTCGGTTCAACTAAAACATGAAATCCGTCGTATAAATTATAATTGTTTGTTAAAATTCTTCCTTGTTGTTTCATTTCTGCAGTAAAATCCGTTCCTGGAAGAGGAACTGGCGCAAAAAGCTGCACGCTATCCAAATTTTCCCTGCACCAAATTAATGTTTCATCCAAACTTTCTTTAGTGTCTGTATCTTCACCAACAATCATCATTCCATGAACCCAAATTCCAAATTTCCTAAATGCTTTTGCAGATTTATCATTTCTGTCGACTGTTGCAGCTTTTCCTATGAGCTTCAAAGTTTCTGGATTTGAAGATTCAAACCCAACGCACACTCCAAAACCACCCACCCTTTTATATAATTCAAGAAATTCTTCATCTATTTCTCTGCCATTAAATGCAGCATTAATGCTCATCTGAGAAGAATAGTCCCGATTATTTAACCCCTCGTCAATTATCCTCTGCAATAATTCTTTTGTCTCTTGTTTTTTAGACGCAAAATTATCATCTCCAAAAAAAACCATTCTTTGTTTTTTCTGTCTTAATTCGTTCATCACAGAATCATTTGTTCTTCTTCTATATTCTCCCCCGCAAAATCGAGTTACAGAACAAAAATCACATCCATAAGGACAACCCCTTGAAGTCGTCACAACATCAATAGTTTTTTGATTCAAGGAATAAACTGGAAATGGTAAATAAGATAATTTTTTTTCTGATAACAACTCTCTATCCGGTTCATGAATTACATTTCCATTTATTTTATAACTCACACCCCTTGTGCCTTCAGGAGAACCTTTATTTTCTAGATTAAATAATAGCTCCGGCAAAGTTTCATCACCTTCATAGTTAACAATAACATCTGCCCATTCCAAAGTTTCTTCAGGTAAAAAAGTTACGTGCGGTCCCCCAGCAATAATAATTCCATTATGATTTGTTTTTTTATATTCAAAAGCAAGTTCCCGTGTTTGCGGAATTGTTCTTGTAATTGCCGATAATAAAAGATAATCTGAAGAAACAATTCTTTCCAGATTTTTCCTAGTTAATTTGCTACCATTTCCATTCAAATTTGGATCAATAGATTGTATATCCTTATATTCGTGTTTTAAGAGAATAGCATGAAGCAAGGGATTTGCTCTTGCCGGAAGATTGCATCTTGTATAAATATCACTGACTCTTTTTCCATCCAATTTACCGAACGATGTTGGAGGTAATTCTATCAAAGTTACCCTAGGTTGCTTCATAAGAATAATGAAAATTTGAAGTTTATAAAAATTTTTATATTATTGCAGACTATATAAAAAAATAAATATACCATTTTAGTTCTAAATTAATGTTAGATGAAAAGTTGTTGTATACTGAAATACTTCAAGCAATAAAAAAGCGGGGCGGAGAGAGGCTGCAAATTGTCGAAGGGCAAGAGGAAATTAATTTTTATCCAGAAGATTTAATCAGAAATTTAAATTCAGAAATCAAAAGATATGAACCAAGCATTAGAAATCTATTAGGAAAAATGGTTCAGCACGGAATTTTGAATAAAGGCGGAAGTCCTCTGCAATATTCTATAACAAAAAAATTCGAAAAAGAATATGAAAAATTCTGCAAGGGAGAGATTGTGTAAAAAAACTTATCTCAATTTAATCTAGATTAATTGTGTATCCTCAAAAAGATAAATTGTTTTAAATCAAAAAAATGTATAAATATATGGGAACTGAAAAGGGTTTAGAAGAACTTATTAGAGAGCAGGAAAAAATAAACCAAGCTATGAAAAAAAATTACTTAGGAAAACGTAAAGAATTAAACGAAGTTGTTGAAGGAGTTGTTACAAAAATCACACATTTAACATCACTTCATTATCTAAAAGAAATAGATAAAGGTGAAAGAAACGACTATTTTATTAAGGGGCAAAGAACGATTTTAAATATAACCCCCATAAATCCAGAACAAATAACCAAAGAGATAATATTTGATGCTGGCTGGATTCAACAGGCACCAATTGGAAGTAGAATTAGAGCGTATGTTAATTTAGAAAACGAATTTAAAGATGAAGATGGTAAAATTTTCTATGCGAAAATGTCTCTAGGAGAAAGAATTAGTGCCTATCAATTAGAAATTATACAGAATAATCAGTCTGTTATTATCTACAAATTTGATCGTGACGAAAAGAGAGATGAAGAAGAGATAAGAATCTTTGAATTACCTTCTTAATTTTCATTTCCACCCAACAATCACGTCATCAGTTCTTTCCCTCGGCAAGATATCCACCTTATCAATCTCTTTTCCTTGAAATTTTATTCCTGCTAAGAACATAATTTCTCCGAGATAAGCAATCATCGCCCCATTATCAACAAGCAAATCCCGAGAAGGAACAAAAAACTTGCATCCTCTTTCCTCACACATAATTTTGCACATCTCCTGCAAACGAGAATTGCATGCAACCCCGCCACCCAAAAGTAATTCTTTTTTTCCAGTATGCGCCAGCGCTCTCTCGGCAGTTTCAACAAGCATTGCAAAAACAGTTTCTTGAAGAGAAAAAGCAAGATCTTCTATTGTGTAATTAACTTCAGAATTTTCTTTGCGTAATTTGTCTCGTTCATTTTCATTCACTCGAAATTTTTTTGAATTGTTAATATAATTTATCGGAACTTTATCATTATTATCAAAGCATCTAAAATTTTTATCCTTCTCATTTTTTTTAAGCGAAAAATCTAACGTAATCGATTTTGAGTCAATAACATCACGAACTCCTTGAGTTCCTGGAGTTTGTGAGACAGAAAATTTCTTATTTTCCGTATCACGAGCATTTTGCGAGTGCAATTTTTCAATCAATTGTTTCAATTTAGTCTGGATTCCAGAAAAAGCAACATCCATTCCCTTCACTTTGTAAGGAAGCTCTATATAACCAACGAAATCTTGAGTTCCCGATTTCGTGGCGCCAAAATTTTTCGCAGAAAAATTTTTAGCGTTTTTATCTGAATTTTCTGCTAATTTTTGTATTGCAGGACCTCCGGGAAAACCCAATCCAAAAAATCTCGCGATAGTATCAATGAAATTACCTACGCCAATATCTAAAGTTTCTCCAAAAACTCTGTACTTTCCCGACGCATATGCAATAACTTGCGTATTCGCTCCAGAACAATAAAGCAGAACAGGATCTTTCGCTCCAGTAATTTTTCCAATTTCCAAGTGAGCAACACAATGATTAACTCCAACTACTGGCTTACTTAATTTTTTAGAAAGTTCTTTTGCAAATTTCATTCCTTCAAGCAAACACGGAGCAAGTCCAGGACCTTGTGAAAAAGCAATCGCATCGATTTGTTTCTCGTAGATGTTTGCCTTTTCCAATGCCTCAAGATAAATTTTATCTGCAACTCCCCGATGATGTTTCGCACTTTCCGTAGGAATTATTCCTCCACTTTCTGTTGTATACATATCTCTAACATTCGCTAAAATCTTTTGATTGCTGACAATTCCAATTCCAAAAGTATGTGCTGTTGATTCTATTCCCAAAATAATTGACATGAAATAATTAGAAAAAGTATTGTTATAAAATTATCTTTTCAAATAAAATCTCTATCTAAAAAAATCAAATATTTTATTCAAAAGAGTTTTTTTCTTTTCGCTATTATACCACTGAAGTTGATACTTTCCCTTATATGTTAATTTAACTTGAGAATCATAAATATTGCACAAACCCCAACGAACCAAGATTTCAAGAATATATTTATCTTGGGAATCAATTATTTTTCGCTCTTGATATTTCTCCATAACTTCACAAAACCTCTTCGGTAACATAGAATTAATAAAAAACAAGAATATATAAAATTAATTAAAAAATAAAATAAAAAGTAAAAAACAACAAAAAATTATTTTCTCTTCTTTTTCTTAGCTTTCTTCCTTTTTCCACCACGAGCCATTACTGCTTCACAAACGTTTCCTTTACCATCAACATAATAAAGGCGCCCAGGTTTCCTCTTGACAACATTCTTAACAATAACTTTTCCCATTTTGATTAAATAGCAATCAATACCTCCTTTCAATTCTAATAGACTAACAACAATTCTCTTTTTAAATGTTTCGCGACAGCGACGAGAGATTTCATTTTGACTAATCTGAAAATAAATAACAAAATGGGATCGCGAGCAGAGAGATTTTGTGGTATAGAGTAATTTTTTATTTATGTTAATTCTCGTGCAAAATCACGAGCAGAGAATACACAATTTGAGAATTAGATTAATCAAAATCAAAAAAACAATGGGGCACCGCACCATAAATGGTGCGGTTTGTAAAGCCCCTTGTTTTTAGGATGCTCAGAAATTAAAAGCAATAAGCTTACGACCCCATTATAAATAATGGGGTTTTAATTTCTGACATAAACAAACAGCAAATAATAGATAATCAATTCAATACAATTCAAATTTATAAATTAACTATCTTCTTAACGGAAATTCATGACGAGCATTTGCATGAGACGAAATAATTTGTTAATCACGAATGCAAGTGCTAGGAGGAATCCGAATTGAAGATAATGTCAAGAACCCTCGGAATAAATTCCGGGGCGTGTCTCGGGGTTCTTGAACACCCCAAAAATTGTTTTTGCTTTCTCACGAGTTAAAACAGGGAGTTTACGCAAAAAACAATTTTTGATGTATCAATATGCGAACGTTAGCGAGCCAATATATTTATAATTTTTTTATATTTCTCATTAAATGGTATTTCAATTAATTTAACAAAACGTTTTTTTGGCCTTATGCACAATTTCCATGGCTTAATTTTCCTAATTTCTATAACTTTATTTTTATCGTCAAGCCAAACAGCAATAAACTCTTTACAAAAAAAAGAATGTATTGACGTTTTTGTTGGTTTTTTAAAAATAAAAACAAGAGCGTCAGTATCTTCTTTTCTAAACATCAATCCTCTAAATTTTTTCCATGGAGAATTGCATACTTCTGCTTCCAATTCAGTTTTTTTCCCTCGGAAATCACGAACTTCTTGTGTTCCTGAAGTTTGTGAGACAGAAAATTTCCTATTTTCTGTATTAAAAGAAATTCTTTGATTCGTTTTCACCATTTTTTTTATAGTTTAAATAAGTCTGGTACATTTTATTTACATTTCTATCAGTAACATGATCGTGATGTTTGAATCCTCCGCCAAATGTAAAAGGAATGTGCATTAACTCGTGAATTATAACTTTCATTTTTTCCTCTTCGCTCATTTTATCAAATCTTTCGTGAAGAAATTCAAGAACATAAACAGCTTTAATTCCCAGAGCTTTTTGCATTAATTTTCCAAGAGCGTGGCATCTCGCAATTGTTCCTCGCGAACTCGTTCCATAACTTCGAAAACATCTAACTCTCTGTATATTAACATGTGGAAACAAAACTTTAGAAATCTCGTCGGCTTTTTCTTGAAGATCAGATGCAAATTCGTATTTCATTTTTTCTATTTTAATTAATATATCTTAAAAATTTTAATATTTTTATCAGCTCCGGAAATTAATTCAAAATTTTTTGGGGGGATTCCTAATTCGGTAGCAAGTATTTTCGGAATTTCTAAATTAATCTGATTGTGTTCATTAAGTTCAAGTCGCACTAAAAAACGATTATCTCCGAACGATTCAACTGAAGGTATTAAACTTCCAGGCTTCACCATAACTGTAATTTCTCGGCGATTCATTTTATTTATATATCAATTTGGAGTATAAAAACTTAAATATTCATTTGTATAACTAAATATCATGAGGAGTTTAGAAAAATCCGCTGGACAAGATTTAGAAGAATTTAAAAAAATGATGGAAGAATTAAAACCATATCTTCCTCCACCGACAAGAATTATCGAACCGAAACCATTGAAATACATATGCAACGATAAGAGAAATACTCACTATCACATCAGAGAAAGAAATCCATTTCCAAATTTATAATAATTTTAATCAACAATCTCAATAATTTTATTCCTCGAGGTAAAACCAGATTTTATTTTAACTTCCGCCTTGAAATATTTTTTTAACAATTTTAATAATTCTATATTTGCCTTGTTGTTTTCTGCAGGAGATTTTAAATAAACTAAATAAAAATTATCTTTTTTTTCTATTTCTTGTTTTCTAGAATTTGCTTTGACCCTAATTTGAATTTTCATCTTTCCCAAGGCTCTTTATACGGCCTTCCCAAAGCAGAATAAATTTCTCTCTCGGTTTTTCCTGCAATTCTTTTTCCGGTTTTTCTATTGAATAAACCATGATTATTTAATTTAAATCCTTTCATCTTTGCAATAATTCTCAAACCAATTCCAGAACCTTTTTTGCTCGAATATGCAAGCAATGCAGCACCCCATTCTTCTTCATTTGTATAATATAATTCAACTTTAATTCCATCAACATTCCAAGTAGATTCGTGTTCTCCTCCTTGCAAAAATTTTCCAAGTTTATTCATTTGTTCAATAATCTTATCCATCTTTTTTGGAATTAAAACTATGTCTATATCTTTTGGATTTTCTTTCTTTCTTCTAACGCTTCCAACAACTTCAATTTTTTTGCAAGATGGTTTTAATTCTTTGGCTATTTTCTTAGATAAATTAATAACTCTCTCGCCCCTTTTCATGAAGAGATAAATGAGAGTGAGATTATAAATTTTCACTTTGTGATTAGAATTATATTAAAGAATTAACCATTAAATCATTTAACGATTTTACAGCTGTTTGAAGAGATTTTTTAGATTCATTCATTAATCTTCCTGAAGAAATAGCTTTTGAAACAAGTTCATCGGGCAATTCTATAAATCCAATATACCTTTTGCCTTCTTCTTCAACACTAATCGATTTTTCTCCTTCTGCTAAAGCTTCTGGAGTATCAGAAAAGAAATCAACTCCCTCTTCGAGGTTTCTATATCCCTATCACTGCACTATTTGGAATATATAATCTTGTTTGATTCTGGGAGAATCCATGGACAAAATCCATTGTACCTTCACATACCTTAGTGATATATTTGTGAACTTTCATAATTCTTAGTATTAAAACCAATTTATAAATATTTAGATAATTTAAGTATATTTTTATCTCGTCACAATCTCAAACGCCGACGAAATCTTATTGTTGCTCGCGCGTAGGCGCGTCTTGAGATTTCGTGGCACAGAAATTATCGACAGATAATTTCTAGTGCATCCCTGTTTTTCAAAACATAATCTTTTCCTTTTGCTTGTTTCGTCCTAGCATCAATTGCCTTGATAAAATTCTTTCCAAAATCAGTGTGCAAAAAATAAGCAAAATCCAATGCTGTGCTCCCTGGTGGAAGTAAAAAACAATCGGGTAAAATTCTTCCCTTGGAATCCGCAAGTTTGTGCGCACCAGCAGGAAAAATAGCAATATATTTCAAAAAATCAAATACAGCCAGATTCAAGATTTCCTGAACCCCGGTTCCATCGTAAACATCAATAACATTTTTTTTAATTTTATCCAGGGCTTGCTTTTGTCCTTCGTTTAGTTGTTTTAAAATCTTAAAATCTTTTTCGCCAGGAATATAATCAATCAAACCAGTTTTTGTCGCCTCTCTCAAAGCTAATTCAGAATCCGCAGAACAAGGATAAATTAAATATTCAGGAAATTCATTTTCCATTTTTGTTATATTTTCTTTTGCATCCGGGTGGTCACATTTATTCGCGGCAATAATCATAGGCTTGCTCAATTTTCTTAATTCAGAAACAAATTTCATAATTTGCTCGTCGCTCCACGAACTTGGCCTCTCTGGAAGATTCACTTTTCTCAAAACATCTTTAACTTGTTCTTCATTTACTTTTAATCCAGAAAATTGTTTCGCAACAGATTCAGAAAACTTCAAATGTTCCAACTCAGTTTTCCTCGCAAATGTCTTCCAGACTTTAACAAAAATATTATAAAACCATTTATTCAATTCCTCCTCTAAAAATCTTACATCGTTGCAGGGATTATAACCTTCCGTCATCTTTCCCTCGACATCTGTCGTTCCTGACGCATCAACAATATGAATAAAAATATCTGCTTGTCTTAATTCATCTAAGAATTGGTTTCCTAATCCTTTTCCTTCGCTTGCACCAGGAACTAATCCAGCAACATCCATCAAATCCACAGGAACAAATCTTTTATGATTAATGCAAAACCCGTGATTCGGATTGCACTGCGTATTAAACTCCTTGTCAATACAATCAACTTTGACATAGCCAACGCCGTGATTTGCTTTTATCGTCGTGAAAGGATAAGATGCAATTTCAACTTCCGCCAAAGTCGCTGCTTTGAAAAACGTCGACTTTCCAACAGACGGCTTTCCAACAAGTCCGATTAACATGAGAAATAGAGAAATAGATAGTATAAAAGATTTGCGTGAACAAAAACCAATAAACAATAATTATGCCACAAGACGATTTCCTCTTAATTCATCATATCTATGGCGCGTGCAAACTCTTGATACCTTTAAACATTTATCTGTTAGATGTCTTTGTTTTTCATAACCTAATCTTTCAGCCATTCTAAGTTCTAATGCCATCAAAGAAGTTTGTTCAAAAAGCCCCACAAAATCTGCCGTACCAAATATCTCCTCTAATGCTGAAAGACTTCGCGCATCTACCAAATATCTTCCTTGTTCAAATCCTCTGCTTAATCTATAAAAAATTCTAGAAAATTGCCTTAGTTCTCCTTTGCCTTCTGGATCTAGACTATACCCATTCGACAAATTATCCACCGATACTGCCACAGATGATGCAAGGTAACCAATATTAAATATTGTTTCAAGCCTATTTGAAAGATGACTAGCCATATCTAAATTAATGTTTGGGGGTTTAAATAAATATTTGTGCTAGCTTAAAGATAGAATCCCAGAAAATTTAAGAAAGCTATAAGTCTTCTCAATATTTATTCTCCTCTCTCAACTTCATCCTAATTATCTTTCCAGAATTTGTTTTTGGTAAAGAAGAAACAAATTCTGTCTGTTTCGGATAAGAATGTCCAGCATAATTTTCTTTTACAAAAAATTTCAGTTCCTCTGCAAGTTTTTCATTAGCATTAAATCCATGATTCAAAACAATGAATGCTTTTATTATCTGTCCTTTTATCTCATCTGCCACACCTATTACAGCAACCTCTTTCACAGCCTTATGTCTCATTAAAACATTTTCAACTTCAATAGGAGAAACCCTCTCTCCAGAAGTTTTTATTATATCGTCTTTCCTGCCTTCGAAAAAGAAATATCCATCCTTGTCTTTTTTTGCCAAATCATTTGTCTTGAACCATCCTTTTTCAAAATAAGATTTATACATTTTATCATGTTTGTAAATTCCAGTCATCATTGCAGGCCAACCTGGTTTTAAATGGATTGTTCCATCAATTATTTTTGCCTTAATATCCGGAATTGCCTTTCCCATACTTCCATCTTTCTTCTTTAATCTCGGCCAATTAGCAATAACAATCGCGCCAGTTTCTGTCTGCCAATAAGTATCGCAAATCTCTATTCCAAGTTGTTTGTAAAAGTCATAAACCGCTGTTGTTAAGGCCTCTCCGACACTGAATATATTTCTCACTTTTTCAAAGTCTTTTCTCTTAACAAAATTTCTCAACAATCTTAATGCAGTCGGTGCAGTATAAATAACAGAAATCTTATTCTCATTCAAGAATTTAATCCATTTCAACGCACCAAAATGTGGAACATAAACATAATTTTCACAGCCAATACTTAATGGAGCAATAATTCCATAAACACTTCCAGTAACCCATCCAGGATGCGCAGTGCACCAATATTTATCATCGCTGTTTAATCCTAAAACAAGTTTTGCAGTATAATGCTGCTGAACAATGGCATAATGAGAGATTTCAATTCCAGCGACGGGAGTGCCAGCAGTTGAAGAAGTAAAAATCATCAAACAGGTATCTTCCTTATTTTTTAAGACCGCCCCGAAATTCTCGCTTTGTTTTTTAATTTTATTTTTAAAATCAAAAGAATCAACAACAACTATTTTCATATTCTTAAATTTATTTTTGCTTTTTAATCTTTTTAATAATTCTTTATTCGTCACAAGAACATTTGCATCCCCTCTATTTAATCTTAATTCCAAACCATCAGTTTCAAATGCCTCAAATAAAGGAACTGCAATGCTTCCTTGTTTGATAGCTCCTAAAAAACAAGTATACATTTCTGGAACTTTTGGTAAGAACAAGAAAATTCTAGAATTTTTCTTCACTTTCAAACTTTCCAAATAATTCGCAAACTTGTTAACCTCAATCTGCAAATCCTTATAAGAATATTTCAAAACTTCTCCATTTTCATCTTGAAAAACTAATGCAACTTTATTTGGATTTTGCAAAGCATGTCTATCAACACAACTCTCAATTATATTCATTTTATCATTATGAATTATAATGTCTTTTTCAAATTGTTTCCAAAAGTTATATTCCATCATTCTTTTAACAACAAATCCAAATAGATTTAAATATCTAGCGAATTTTTATACAAGATGAAAAAAGGAGTGGAAAAAGTTGGTGTTGTTAAATGCAGAACTTACAATCAAAAAGAAGTGGATAAATCTGTTGAGAAAGTTCTTTCTTTAATTGACTTCAAATTCAAAAAAGGAACAAAAGTCCTGATAAAACCAAATGTTGTGGGTAGTTTTCCAAAAAAACAAATCGCATGCACCACAAATCCGGCAATTATCGAGGCTGTTTGCAAAATTCTGAAAAAGAACGAATGTAAAATTTTTATTGGAGATTCTCCTTTCACAAATCCAGAAAATTCTTTCAAAGCATCTGGAATAGAAAAAGTCGCAAGAAAATATGGAAAATTAATAATTTTCGAGCAGGAAAAACTAATAAAAATAAAAGACAAAAAAGCAAAAACCCTAAAGGAATTTGAGATTGCAAAAATAATCAAGGAAGCCGATTTAATAATTGACATGCCAAAATTAAAAACCCACGTGCTCACAAAATACACCGGAGCAATAAAAAACCTTTATGGTTGTATTCCCGGAGGTTTAAAACAAAAAATTCATCTTCAGGGAAAAGGAGATGAAAACTTTTCTAAAATTCTTGTAGATATTTATCAAAATATAAAACCAAAATTAACAATAATGGACGCCGTTATTGGAATGGATGGAGAAGGACCGACATCAGGGAATCCACAAAAAGTTGGTTTGATTCTAGCATCAAAAAATGGAATTGCATTAGACATTGCAGCAACAAAAATGATTGGATTATTTCCGCATGAGATTAATACAATAAAAGAATCAATTAAAAGAAAATTATATCCAGATTATGATTTCCAGCTTGTTGGTTTAAAACAACTTCCCAAATTTAAATTCGAAATTCCTCATGAAGCAAGAAAAACTCAAAAAATGTTAAACAAATTAGGAGAATACAAACCAATTGTCGTAGATGAAAAAAAATGTATCAAATGCAGAACTTGTGAAAAACACTGCCCTACAAAATCAATTAGTATGACTCCATATCCAATAATTAATAAGAAAACATGTATAAGATGTTTTTGCTGTATTGAAATTTGTCCTCAAGATGCTTTGGGTTTGAAAAAATAAAAACCATCAATTTTAACTAATAGTAATTTTTATATAATCTTAATTGTTGGTTTTTTTATGAGCCTGTAGCTTGAGAAGAACCAAGGTTCTTCCTCACACCATCTCCTTTCCGACGCTGTGAGGCGATTTTTTAATTGCCTCCGACAAAATCGCATAGGAAGATTATTTGCTAACAGACTTATTACAAAAAACAAATGAGCCTGTAGCTCAGCCAGGTTAGAGCACTGCTCTTATATGAGCTCAATCGATTAAGGTTGATTCTCTCTTGATAAAAACTCTAAGAGAGGCAGGGGTCCACAGTTCAAATCTGTGCAGGCTCATATTTATTGCATGAATAATCGTCCTGGAAAGGTAATAATTATCCAGTAGTAACAAATAGAAACTTTTTTAAATCAAGAAAATATGTTTATTCATGCTAAATTGGATAAAAAACACATATAGAAAAGTAATTGG
>JBAZOZ010000004.1:0-54559 GCA_041648455.1 Candidatus Pacearchaeota archaeon
CGAGCGATTCCATTTTAACTAATTTAAAAATAAATAATAAAATGAAATTGCGAGTAGGGCGATTCCATTTTAACTAATTTAAAAATAAATAATAAAATGAAATTGCGAGTAGGGCGATTCCATTTTGACTAATTTAAAAATAAATAATAAAATGGGGTCGCGAGTTGGAAGGGAATACTCAACATAAATTCAAAATTTTCCGCTAAAAAACGATTATCACATAATTCTCAAAAGATATTTATTCAACTATCATTAAATTATAACAAAAATAGTTTAAATTGATAATAAAGATAAAACGGCTGTTGGAGTTATCTAGGTTGGGCGAGTGTTTTGACTTTGGACAAGATTTTAAGTCAATAACCAAAGTCAAGGCACGAGTTGTGTGGGATTGCGAACATAGTGAGCCTAATTATTAATCAATAACTCAAATCTTCTTTCCAAGCATAATCTTCTCTTTAAGAACATCCAATTTTTCAACAAAATGCTTGGCCAGCTCCTCACTTTCAAATATTTTTGACAATTCTTCTTTATCTAAGGACAAAATTTTATCTAAGGTTTCAAAATTAAGAATCAGCGAATCAATATATTTTTCTAATACATTTGTTTTCCCCAAAATTCTAATTCCTCGAGGAGAAATTGCTTTGTCGTGAAGTTCTTCAAAAAGCATTCTAGAAATATTGCTCGATTCAATAAGAAAATCAAAGTTCATTTTTTCCAGCATGTCCAGCATTCTTTTATAATCGGAGCCAAAATAATCTTTGAGAATCAGTTCCTCGTCCCTATTTAAATTCCTCGTCAATTCTTTAAGCCTCATGCTCAATATCATGCCTTCTTTACCAAGTTCAATAAGATATCTTTTAACAACATCAGAAATTTTTTTAATTATCTCTATTCTCTGAAAAACCTCAGAAACATCGTTTATCGTCACTAAATTATTTATCTCCAGAATATTTAAATTATAAATTAAATCATTGAACATTTCTCTCTGCTTTTCTAAAACCTGCAAAGTTTCCGCGGCTCTTCTCAAAATCTCGGAACTTCCTTCCATGATATGCTTCATGTCTTTATAATAAATAGTTATCTTATTTTTTCTCTCAGAAACTGCGACAACAATTGCTCCAGTTTGTTTCGCGGTTCTTTCTGCCGCCTTGTGTCTTGTTCCAGTTTCCCGAGTTGAAATGCCTGCAGAAGGAATAAGCAAAGTGTTCGCATGAAGAATTTTCTTCCCGTCATTTGAAATAATTATTGCGCCATCCATTTTTGCCAATTCTACAAGTTTCTGCGCACTGAATTTAGAATTAACCCAAAAACCTCTTTCAATAACTTCTAAAGTATTGTCATTCTCAAAAACAATCAAGGCGCCCATTCTTGCTCTCAAGAGATCATCCAGAGCTGTTCTCAACGAAGTTCCAGGAGCAAACATTTTTAATATTTCCACAATCTCTTTTTCTTCGGAAATTTCTTTCTCAGCCTCTACAATTTCATCAATTTCATCACCGTCGTTTTCCATTTATTCTCCTCGTTTTATACTCAAAAAAAATAAACAGAAACTATATAAATATTTATGTCAGAAATATTATTATTTTTTAATCGACGAGTAAATCAACGGCAAAGCGATGGTAGCGTCGCAGAAAACATCGACAAAATCTGCTTTTTCTTTCATCTTTCCCCAAGAAATTCCTTCCCTTAACGGGGCACCGCTCGAACCTCCAGGCTCCATTCTGTCTGTAGTAATTTGAATTCCATAATCTGCTCCTTTTGAAAATTGCAAACTCTGTTGAATAAAATTTTTCGGCAGCCCACCACCAATATAAATGACTCCATTCTTTTTGCTCGTCCATGCAATATCAATGATATCATTCATGTCGGAAAAAACATCTATATTTGTTTTTTCTTTTTTTTGGGCAATTCTCCCCCACATCATCAAGCCAATTCCAGAATCCGCAATTCCCGGGCAAAAGATTGGAATTTTTTGCTTATAGCATTTTTGAAGAATGCTGTTATTAAATTTATTATTGCTATCTGGATTATCACTAATATCGTTAGATAAATTGCCCAGATTTTTCGATTTAGCTTTTTTGGGGGGGCGGGTGGGGTTAAAACTAAAAATTGAATTTTCCCTGGATAAAATTTCTCCAATCTTCCACAAAAAATCTTTAATGTTTCCGCAATTTTTTAGTTCATCAAAATTTTTTTCAAAAAAATCTTCGAGTTTTTCATAAACAGAATTCTTCATAAAAACATTATAAATCCTGTCAATTCCCTGCTCATTAAGTTTTTTATCATCGATAAATTCATCTCCACAATAATGACTCTCTCCCAACGCTTCAATTAAATCGTGAGTTAAATTCGCTCCGGTTGTTACAAAAACATCTGTCTCGTCGAGCAAATCCAGAATAATTCCTTTCATTCCAGCGGGAACCATCGCTCCGGCAACTCCAAAAAAAACCTTGCACTCTTTATCGTCGAACATTTTTTTCATTATTCGAGAAGCTTCAGCAATTTTACTAGCACCAAACCCCATTCCTTCCATGCCGTCGACTAATTCAGAAACTTTCATTTCTTTCTTTATTTTAATATGTTTTATTAACTTCATCTAATAAAATAGCTTAGAAATAGTTTTTAAATATTTAGAATTAAGGGATTTTTCATTTTCAAAAGATAATATATTATCACGAACCTCTTGTGTTCAAGAAGTTTGTGAGACAGAAAACAAAGAATATTGTTTTCCGTATAAATCTTTTCAA
Source organism: Candidatus Pacearchaeota archaeon (assembly GCA_041648455.1). GTDB lineage: Archaea > Nanobdellota > Nanobdellia > Pacearchaeales > GW2011-AR1 > JBAZOZ01. The sequence continues at coordinate 2,748 of JBAZOZ010000004.1, forward strand.
TTCAGTAAAGTTTAAAAAAGAAAATCTATAATAAGTTATGTAAAAAAGAAAATGGTTCCAACAAAATTATTTTTGACAAAAGGCGTAGGAGTTCACAAAGATAAGCTGGCCTCTTTCGAATCAGCCTTGAGGAATGCTGGAATTGAAAAATGTAATTTGGTTTATGTTTCTTCTATTCTCCCGCCGAATTGCAAAGTAATTTCAAAAGAGGAAGGATTAAAATTATTAAAACCAGGACAAATAACATTTTGTGTGATGGCGAGATTAGATTGCAATGAACCAAATAGATTAATGTCGACGGCAATTGGAATTGCAGTTCCAAGTGATAAAAATAATAATTATGGTTATTTATCCGAACATCACTCCTTTGGTGAAACCGCAAAAAAAGCAGGAGAATATGCAGAAGATTTAGCCGCCACTATGCTTGCAACGACTCTCGGAGTTGAATTTAATCCAGACACTGCTTGGGAAGAGAGAGAACAAATATACAAAGCAAGCGGACATATTTTCAAAACGACAAATGTGTGTCAATCCGCAGAATGCAATAAAGATGGATTATGGACAACCACAATTGCTGTAGCAGTATTAATTGAATAGTTTCTTAAGAAGTTTTCATCCATGACTAATAGTGAATTTCTTTATACACTCCACAATCAAAATCTTTTTAAATGAAAATAAACATCAATCTATACAATGAATAAATGGACTGAACTTTTTTTTGGATTGATCCTCTTGATAGGAGCGATTTTGATTGCATGGTATTCTGCAGTATATGACTGGACTTTATTCGGAAAAAGTTTTAACTTCCTTACTCCTGCATGGAATTTCTTCAAGGGAGGACTTTTCTGGTTTGTAATCATGATTGGCTTGCTGTTCATCATGCTAGGAATCTCCGACTTAAAAGAATAATTTTATAATTTAATTTCTTTTGAATTTATTATTTTATCGCATTTGATACAAAATGTTCCAAGAAATTCTATTCACAATCTTTAAACTTAAAAAATTAATAAAAAAGAAAAAAAGAAAGTTAATTTATTTGAAAGCTTTAATTAAAGCATAAATACCACAAAGACCAACAATTATATAGACTGTTTTTATTAACCAATCTATTTGTAAATATTGAATCAATTCAGCATTTGCGCTCAAAGCAGCAAGCCCCCAATTTATAGCACCTATCGCCGCCAAAACCAAAGCTGTTTTTTCTAACAAAGCCATTTTAACCTCCTTTTGTTTAATATCAAACACAGAAAAAATAACTATATAAAATTAACTTATCCAATAAAATAAATCAAAGTCCCTTCAATAATTGCAGCAATAATTAATAAAGGAAGAACAATAAAAACAAAGACACGAAGAGAACTCCAAAAATAATTTTTGAAATATTTTAACTTTTTATTCTGAAATATAAAAGTTCCAATCTTAACTCCAAGTCCAAGAGAAATAAAAACCGCCGGTAATTCAAAAATTCCGTGGGGCAATAAGTTTAACAAAACACTAAAACCATTTTCATTAACACTCAAAGCTCCAACAAAACCAACAAGATAACCATTGGCAGCAGCGACTAAAACAGGAAAAATACCAAGAAAAATCCCAAAAATCATTCCAATAAAACTCGCTTGTAAATTGTTGTTAAATAAAAATACAATTAATTCAACGGCAGACATTCCATCAGTTTTATCAATGATATTTTTAAGAAACTCGATTATTTTTTCAGAAAGAATATCGGGAGCAGGAACAAAAAAACCAATCAAAGCAAAGATAAAAAATATAATCACAACGCTCCAAATAAAATTCTTCGAAGATTTAAGATAATTCCACGATTTTAAAAATGGTTTATCACCAATTAAAACAAAATGTAAAACAACACCAAAATAAATTAAAAATAAACTAATCCACTTCAAATAAAGATTAAATTCTGTTAATACTCCAATTAATAACAAATAAAATAAGTGTATAATGAATATAAAGATACCAATTATTAAAATTCCTGTTCCAAAATTAAAATTATTCTTCCCTTTTTTCAGTCTTTTTTTAACCATTCTTAAATTTATGCCAGATAATATGCCTATCAAACTTTGAATTTAATTTCCAAAGATTATTATTCATCTTCCAAGTCAATCCTAAACTAAAAACCAATAATGCGATTATTAATGTTTCTGTTTGCCAACTGCCGCCAATTATTTTCCTCAAAAGTTGATAAGCAATAAATAATCCAAATAAGATTAATAAAACATCAAACCAAGTTAATTTCATCTCACCCCAAAAAACTGTATTTTAATTAAATAGATAAATAATAAAGTTATCAAAATCCAGATAACTATCGACAGCCAGTCAATCTCTTTTTTCATTTTAATACATCAAAAATTGTTTTTTGCGTAAACTCCCTGTTTTAACTCGTGAGAAAGCAAAAACAATTTTTGGGGTGTTCAAGAACCCGAGACACGCTCCGGAATTTATTCCGAGGGTTCTTGACAAAATTTTCTTTGTAATTAATTCTCTAAAAGAATATATAAAATTATCTGAAATAATTTCTCAAGGCAATAGTTTTCTTAGGAAATTTATTTCTTAAATAAAAACCATAAATTAAACCAAATATCAAACCGCCCAAATGGGCGCTATTTCCGATGGGAAGATTGATTCCAGGAATTAAATCAATTAAAACAAGAGGAACAATCGCCACAATAGGAAGCAGCCACATCGGTAATTGTAATGGGACCGCAAATTTGCTCATTCGCGGATTAAAAGACAACATGGCAAATAACATTACAAAAAATAAAATATTAACAACCAAACCAAATAGAGATTGAAAAGACGCAGGAATAAACGGACCCAAAATAAATTCAACTGCCAATAAAATCAACGGACCAACAAGCAAATAAATTCTTGAATACGGAACTAAAACTGCCAGAACGCCAAGCAATCCAAAAATGGCTCCGGAAGCACCGACGGCAGGAACATTTAAATCATTAAAAATTAATCCGGAAGCAACAAAAAAAACTCCGCCCAACAAACCAGAGAAAATATAAATCCAGAAAAATCTTTTTTTCCCGACAATTCTTTCTAAAAAATTACCAATAAAAAATAATGAAAACATATTTGCAAATAAGTGAAAAAAGCCTGCATGAAAAAACATGCTGGTAAAAAAAGTCCACAAGCTTTTCCCCTGAAGAATCAATGAAGGAGTTATAGCAAGATAATTAGAAAAAAAATCTTCACCATAAATATTTATCAGTACTAAAGAAACAAAAAACAACACCACATCTAGAAAAATCAACCGGGTTGTTACGCCAATATTCTCAAAAAAACTTTTTCGATGATTGATTTGATAAACATACGCCATGTTTAATTACCTTTTTTTCTTAGGGCTTCTCTTCTTTGCAGTCTTTTTTGCTTTCTTAATTTTCTTGGGCTTCTCAATTTTACTCTTGGATTTTTTCTCCTCTCTTTTTTTAGCAATCTTTCTTTCTTCCCTGTCCTTAGCTCTCTTTTTCTTTTTCTCTTTTTCTATTTTTTCCATTTCCTTAGATTTAATCTTATCGGTTTTTTCTTTTTCCTTCATTAATTCCTCGTTAATAATTTCCTTTTCTTTCTCTAATTTCTCCAAATTTCTTTTAAGATCTCTCAAGGATTTCATATTATCTTTTAAAGATAAAACTTCGCCACATTCGGGGCAGACAAAATTATGCAGCAACACATTCTCCTCGTTAAATTCAATATTGCATTTTTCACAAATATAGAATTGTTTCGTTTCTTTGCTTTTTATCTGGTTTTTTATTTGTACTACTTTTTTTTCAATTTCAGACCTTAAAAATTCCAATGATTTTGAAATCTCAAATCTCCAGAAATAAGTATACCATCCTTTTTTCTTATCTTTCTTTCTTATAGAAGATACAAGCCCATAATCTGAAAGTTTGTAAAGAATATTTCTTGTTTGATTTATAGTAATATCTAATTTTTTTGCAATTATAAATTCATTAACGTGTTTTTTGTTATCAAGAATATCCGCAATTTTCTCTGCCTGTTTTCCTACAACAATCACAACGACATCTTCTAAAAATTTTTTAAGCATTTGAATATCAAAAATTCAGTGAATAAATACCTTTTGGTTTTAATAAAAATAAAAGTTTTTAAATCTTAAGAATTATAAGAAAATATCAAAGAATTCTTGAGAGTTAAAAACTCAGATTTTGTTGAAAAAGTTTTTAAACCTATATGTTTTATTATATACATCAAATAAATTATATTAAGATACGCAGAATAAAATGGGGTGGTTTGAAAAAAAAGAAAGTAAAGAAAGAAGGACAAGTTCTATTCCAGAACTTCCGAACCTTCCAGAATTTCCGAGTTTGCCGGAACTTCCAAATTTAAATTATAAAAGAGATTTAAAAGAAATTCATCAACTTCCGAGTTTGCCAAATAATTATTTCGGAAATAAATTTTCTCAGAATGCGATTAAAGACGCAGTTTCTGGGGATGAAGAGGATGAAGGGGTTTTTAATGCAGATGAATTCGAAGATGAAGAACGAACGATGCAAAAGCCTCTGGAAAATAAAATATTTCCAATAAGAAGAAAATCATTAACTAGAGAAATAAAAGCCGGAGAAATACCTGAAGAATTCGAAGCAGCAGCAAGTAAGGTGAGAAAAGCGGAGCCTATATTTGTAAGGATAGATAAATTCGAAGAAGCATTGCATTTATTCGAAAAGACCAGTAGCAGAATTTTAGAAATAGAAAAAATGCTGAGAGATATAAAAAGAATAAGAGATGAAGAAGAAAAAGAACTCGAAGCTTGGGAAAATGAAGTGCAATTGATAAAACAAGAAATTGAAAAGATAGACAAAGATATTTTTTCTAAAATAGAATGACACAAACACCAATTCACATCAAACTAGAATATGAAGAAGCCTTGAATTCCAAAAGAAATCTGTTAAATTCTCAAAGGGGTTTATTAAGAAGCCTAAGATTTATGAATCAATATTATGCTTCAAGATTATATGAACTAAAAATCAAAACAAAATTACATAAGAAATTAAAAGAAACTCTGACAGAATTAAACAAGACAGAAAAGGTTCTTCCAAGGGCAGATATTCCAAAAATATTAAAAAAAGAAGATAAAGAAGAATATCAATTTGAAAAAAAAGTCCAGCAAAAAAAAGAAAAATACGACAAAGATATTGAGTCGCAATTAGCAGACATTCAAAGAAGATTAAGAATGTTGCAGTAAAAATAACTCATAGAAATTTAATTCTATCAAAATCAATTAGATAATTTCTAAATTAATAGAATTCATCCAAAACGATATGTCTAACAATAAGTAAATCTAGATTAATTGGGCGGGTGGGAATGACCTACCAGCAAAACAAATTTTTAAAACTTTCCATTCGAAAGAATTGGAAGCGCTGAAAATCTTTTAAAGATTTTCGCAGACTTAAAAATCTCATTCAGCAAAAGGATTTTTAAAACCTTTCCCCTTCCATAAAATATGATAACCCGCTCGGAATTAATAAAAAAATACATTGACTTTTTCAAAACCAAAAAACATAAAGAGATTCCATCTTCTTCTCTTATTCCAGAAAATGACCCGACAGTTTTGTTCACGACAGCAGGTATGCATCCTTTAGTTCCATTTATCTTGGGACAAAAACATCCTATTGGAAAAAGATTAGTAGATGTTCAAAAATGCGTGAGAACAGGCGACATCGAAGAAGTTGGAGACGAAATTCATCATACTTTTTTCGAAATGCTTGGAAATTGGAGTTTAGGAGATTACTTCAAAAAAGAAGCAATAGAATACTCTTTTGAATTTTTAACAAAGATTTTAAAAACACCAATTGAAAAATTAGGAATTACTTGTTTTTCAGGCAACAAAAATGCTCCTCGCGACGACGAATCGGCAAAAATCTGGCAATCACTTGGAATTCCCGCCGAGAGAATTGCTTTTCTTAAGGAAGATAATTTTTGGGGTCCAGCTGGACAAACCGGTCCATGCGGCCCGTGTTCGGAAATGTTTTATTGGAAATCTTCCAAACCCTCACCTAAAAAGTTCAACCCCGAAGACGATAATTGGGTAGAAATATGGAACGATGTTTTTATGGAATATAATAAAAATAAAGAAGAAGAATACACTCAATTAATTCAAAAAAACGTAGACACAGGAATGGGAGTAGAAAGAACAGTGGCAATTCTTTCTGGATTAGGGGACGATTATGAATCTTCTATTTTCAAACCAATAATCAAAGAAATTGAAAGAATCTCAAAAAAATCTTACAAAAAAAATGAAAAAGCAATGAGAATAATTGCAGATCATCTTCGTGCATCAACATTCATTCTTGGTGATGAAAGAGCAATCAAACCAAGCAACGTCGGACAAGGTTATGTTTTAAGAAGATTAATTCGGAGAGCAATTAGATATGGAAAAATTTTAGGAATAAAAGAAAATTTCACATCAAAAATTGCAAAAATTATTATTACAGAATATCACAATTATCAAGAACTTTCCAGAAATCATAAATTCATAATTGAACAATTAGACGAAGAAGAAAATAAATTTAATGAAACTTTAGAAAAAGGTTTAAGAAAATTCAACGACATTGCAACAGACAAAATAATTAGTGGAAAAGAAGCATTTCTTTTATTCCAATCTTATGGTTTCCCGATTGAAATGACGCAAGAATTAGTAGAAGAAAAAAATATAAAAATTGATTTAGAAGAATACAATCAAGAATTTAAAAGGCATCAAGATTTGAGCCGAACAGCGTCGCAGGGAATGTTTAAATCAGGATTGGCGGATGATTCGGAAGCAACGAAAAAACTCCACACAGCAACACACCTTTTAAACGAAGCACTAAGACAAATTCTCAATGATAAAAAAATTGTGCAGAAAGGCTCCAATATAACTCCAGAAAGATTAAGATTTGATTTTAATTTTCCAAGAAAATTAACCGATGAAGAATTAAAAAAAGTCGAACAGCGGGTTAATATAATAATAAATAAAAAAATTTCTATAACAAGGGAAGAAATACCATTACAGCAAGCCTTCAAAACTGGAGCACAAGGAGAATTCGGAGCAAAATATCCTGAACTTGTAAGTGTTTATACAATTGGATATTCTAAAGATAAAAAATCTTGGATTTCAAGAGAAATTTGCACAGGCCCTCACGTCGATAATACAAGCGAATTGGGAAAATTTAAACTTCTCAAAGAAGAATCTGTTGCTGCAGGAATTAGGAGAATAAAAGCAATTCTCGAATAATAAATTATCTATTTTTTATTTTCTCTATGCCATCCAATTAGGGGACTAATTTTACAATACCATGGATTTTCGTTTCCCCTAAGATTAAGATAATTAATTTGTAAACAAGCTCCCTCAGAATAACCTAAACTTCCCAACTGAATTGTTGCTCTTGGATTTGTTTCTTGTTTATCAGTATGCGAATTATATATTGGCAATAATTTTGTAGGCCAAGGATTATCTAAACTTAAATTTAAAATTCCAATTTGACTATAATTTCCCCCTTTTCCGAGGCATCCCCAACCGATTTGAAAATCTCTTTTATCTTCCCTGTCAACATTTAGTGAAGCAAGTCTCAAATTATAACTAGCACACGCACTAAGAGAAGCCGCAAAAATTAAGGGCATTGTAAATTTTTTTATTAAACCATTCATGAAAATTAAATAAAATCTTAATTTATAAAAATTTAGATAAAGCAATATCTAATTGTCAAGAACCCTCGGAATAAATTCCAGGGCGTGTCTCGGGTTCTTGAACACCCCAAAAATTGTTTTTGCTTTCTCACGAGTTAAAACAGGGAGTTTACGCAAAAAACAATTTTTGATGTATTAATCTCCATTAAATAAAGATAAAAGAGTAGAAATAGTCAAAAGTTCTTCCAATTCTTGTTTTCCGTTCCTACAAATTCTTTCTGCAATCTCCAACGGAACATTCTCAATATACTTCATTAAACCAGGCTCATTTTCATCAAAATTAGTATTGGAACGCGCATAAAACCTCTGCCATTTTTTTTCTCCGTAATAATATGCATAAACAATATACCTATCTTCATCTGACATAAAAGATTAAGAATTTTCTAATTTAAAATATTATCTCTGCATAATTAATTTATAAATATGCCCGTTTTTCATTCCGTCTTCGTATAACTCGGCAAATTTTTGCGCAAACCCCTCTTGTATCCAAATTTTATGGGCTTCCTCCCATCCAATATCCCTACCTAATAAATTACTCCTCTCATACTTAAATCTTTCAACACATTTCGTCTGTTCCAAAAATCTATCACCCCTATCACTCAATAAAACAATTTCCTTAAGAATGCAATATTTTCCTTCACAGTTTTCATCACAACAAACATCTTCTATTATTTCTCTATGTGTTCTCGTAGCTGTCATTATAATCTATTTTTAGATAATCTTGAAATTTATAAATCTTACTCCAGCAAAATTCCTACTCCCGACCTCGCTTGGCATGGATAATTAAATTTCTCCTTCGCGAAATCGCTCGGGCTTTCCAACAAACCTTATTCAAGGAAAATTCCGGGTTTGTTTGGTTTTGCTTTAATAATTTTCCCATCTGAACTCGCATCTTTTATAGATAAAATCTTGACATCTAAATTGACTCTTTTCTCAATTTCTTTAATTCCCTTTTCATAAGTTTTCATTTCATTTGGAATTACAAAAATTTTAACTTTAGTTTTCTTCTCTCCTTTCAAGGTTAAAATTTTTAAAATATTATTAATATCCCCAACTAATTTATCAATCAACTCATCTTGTTTCAGCAAATCCTCGTCAATCTTTCCTGCATTCGACCATTCAGATAAAGAAATAAAATTTTTATTTCCTAATCTTTCCCAAAGCTCTTCTGTAATGTAAGGACAATAAACATGCAAAAGTTTCAAGAAATTTTCTGCTGTTTTTTTATCTATAGAATTATCTCCAAAAGAATCAAACAACTGCCTTATCTTTATAACTGCAATATTATGTCTAAAATTTTCCACGTCTTCTGTAACTTCCTTGATTGTTTTATTTAATTTGCTTTCAACTATTTCATCGGAAAATCCTTGGGTTCTTGGATTTTTCGAGACAGAAAAAATATTTTTATTTTTTTCTGTCTCAGATTTTCCAGTTTTCAAATTTGAAAAATAACCAAAAACTTTTGAAAGAAATTTATGGCTTCCCAAAACAACTTTTTCATCCCAAATAGTATCTTTGTCGGGAGAAGCTATACTTACAAGAGCAAGTCTTAAGGTATCGGCTCCGAATTTATTTATCATATCAAAGGGTTCAACAACATTTCCTCTTGATTTTGACATCCTCCCTCCGTCGCTGCCATGAACAATTCCTTGCGTAAAATATTTCAGCGCTGGCTCATCGAATTTTAAGATTCCCAAATCTCTCAAGAATTTTGTGTAAAATCTAATATAAATCAAATGCATCGTTATATGCTCTGGCCCTCCGATATACTGATCAATCGGACACCAATAATCAACTTTTTTTTCATCAAAAATTTTCTTATCATTTTTCGAATCACAATATCTTAAATAATACCAAGAAGAATTTGCAAAAGTGTCCATAGTATCTGTTTCTCTTCGAGCTTTTCCACTGCATTTCGGACATTTTACATTTATCCAAGATTCAGCAGTTGCAAGAGGATTTCCTTTTCCAAATTTTACTTTTTCAGGAAGTTTAATCGGCAAATCTTTTTCAGGCACAGGCACAATCCCGCACTTATCACAATAAACAACAGGAATAGGAGTTCCCCAGTAACGCTGACGGGAAATAAGCCAGTCCCTTAATCTAAACTGAACAACTTTTTTTCCTAATTCATTTTTAATTAAATAATTTGTAATTTCTTCTTTAGCTTTTTGACTATCAACACCATTAAACATTTCAGAATTAATTAATTTTCCTTCGCCAGTGAAAGATTCATAAAGTTCATCAAAATCTAACTGCTCTTTTTTTATTCCTATTTTTAATCCAAATAATTTTGCTTCTTTCAATTCCTTATTCTTGCTCCAATCAAAAATCTTATCTTCTTTATTAGAATGAATTAATATTTTTTGTATTTTACCTTCAGAATGAATATACCAAGGAGCACCGACAAAATTATTTTTTGCTAAACTAAAAACCTTATACACTTCATCTGTATAAATTTTGGACAAACCATCATTGTTTATAATTTTTGCAAACTTTTTTACTTCCTCATAGAATTTTTGTTTAAGCGATTCAGTTATTGTAACAATATAATTTCTATCTGGAATAATTACTTTCTTCATAGGAATCCCATATTTCTTCGCAAATTCAAAATCTCTTTGGTCATGTGCAGGAACAGCCATAACCATCCCGCTTCCATAATCAGCGACGACAAAATTACCCGCATAAACAGGAACTTTTTCTTTCGTCAAAGGATTAATTGCGTAACTTCCTGTAAACACCCCTTCCTTATCTAATTCCTCAACATCTCTAATGGATTTTCGCGAAACAGATTTAATTTTCTTCAAGAATTTTTCAACATCTTTTTTTTGTTCTTTTGTCACAAGTTCCATCAATCGAGAATGTTGTGCACCCACAACCATAAAAGTTACTCCATAAATTGTGTCCGGACGAGTTGTAAATATTGGCCATTTTTCTTTCAAATTATCTTCGATAAAACTCTTAATTTCATTTAGATTATTTTCATAGAAAAAAGTTTTAATCCCACTGGATTCTGATGATTCTATATTTTCTTTATCATGTTCAAAATATATAACTTGCTCTGATTTTAACTTATATTTCTCTAAAAATATCTTGTAATAACTCGGATCTTTTTTAGATGGTTTATTCTCAAGACTAAAAATTTCATAATCTACATTTTGAAATAGTTTTTTATGTTTATCAAAACTAGCATTTGTTAAAACTATCTTTTTATTTTCAAACGAATCTAAATAATCCTTAAGAGCCTTATTAACAATTCCATTTTCATCTATTAGACAATGGACAGCATCAACTAGAATAAATTTATTATCTTTTTTTTCTGAATTTCCAATTTCAAATTCAATTTCCGTCCCGTAACTTTTTCCAATCCAATTTTTCTGCAATTTTTTTGCTCTCTCCGGCCAATCAAGTTTATCCAATCCATTTAATAATTCATCGGCATAATTTGTAATTCTAAAAAACCATTGCTCCAAATGTTTTATTTCAACATTCGTATCTTCATGCCTCCAGCATTTTCCATCGATAACTTGCTCGTTCGCAAGAACGCTCTCACATTTCGGACACCAATTAACTGGCGCTTTTTTTCTGTAAGCAATTCCTTTCTCCAGCATTTTAAGAAATATCCATTGATCCCATCGATAAAATTCCGGCTCAGAAGAATTTATCATCCTATTCCAATCGTAGCTCCAACCCATTGCTTTTTGCTGTTTCATAAAATTAGCAATTGATTTTTTGGTGTATTCTTTCGGATGCGTTCCGGCATTTATCGCAGCATTTTCAGCAGGCAGTCCTAACGCATCATAACCAATTGGATAAAGAACATTATACCCTTGCATTCTTTTGAACCTCGCAAAAATATCTCCTAAAGAAAAAACAAAAGCATGCCCCATATGCAAGCCAGTTCCCGACGGATAAGGAAACATATCCAGAACATAAAATTTTTTCTTCTTTGATTTTTCATCGGCCTCAAAAATACTTTTCTCTTCCCACTTTTTCTGCCATTTTTTTTCTATCTTAACGAAATCATATCCGACGAAATCTTGTTTTCCCGATTTCGTGGCGCCGGAAATTTCCAATTTACGTGTGTCCATTTTATAATCAATTTTCATGAGTTTAAATTATTTCCTAAAATCTTTTCCAGCTTTCTTTTAAATTTAACAACTTCCTCCTCAGAAGTTCCTCCATAAAAAATTCGTAGTATTTTAGATTTAGAACCATTATTGGAATATTTTTTTCTAAATTCTTCTATAAATTCCTCTTCTGGAATCAAACTTCCATTTTCCCAAAATCTTGTTCTATAAACTCCATCGATTAAACCTTTTCTATATTCTATATCTATTTTATCTATCATCTTATTTTTATAGAGTTCTCTCAAAAGCAATAATTAATTCATCTCAAAAAATGAGATGCTTTACAAGACTAAGAGAACTGCATCTAACAAAACACCTTCAAAAGCAAATGAATTGTCAGTTTTCATATTTTCCAGAATTAGTTAAACTTTAAATATCTTTCTTTCTTATTATTAACAACTAAATTTATTTATTTAAACCATGGAAAAAATACAAGCATATTTTATTGGAGAGGTAATTTCTTCTAATTCGGCAGAAGCCAACTCTCTTCACGAAAAATCTTGTTTTGGAGAGCCAAAGTCCGGAAAAATTCAATACACCCTCTCAGAAGCATTATATTTAGTTGAAAAATCAAAATTAGAAATTCTCAACTCGCAGGGAAAGAAAATTCCAGAAAAAGAAATTACAAAAAAATTCCAGAGAATTGATAAAAAATTCCAGATAAAATATTCTGTGTTCAGAGATTTAAGAGAAAAGGGCTACATAGTCAAAACCGCGTTAAAATTCGGAGCCGATTTTAGAGTTTATGAAAAAGGTGAAAAACCTGGAGAAGAACACGCTAAATGGATAGTATTTGTAGATCACGAATCAAAAAGAATAAGCTGGAATGAATTCTCTGCAAGAAACCGAGTTGCACATTCGACAAAAAAGAACCTTCTTTTAGCAATCGTCGACGAAGAAGGCGACGTGACTTATTATGAAGTTGATTGGATTAGACCTTAATGAATACTCTTAATCCCACAATATTTATAATTCCACCCTTTCTCCCATTATTATGCCAGCTCAAGATATAACCAGAATAAAAGAAAAGATAATTTCTTTTTTAAGAATAAGGGGGCCATCTCTCCCAATCCATATTGCAAAAGAAATACAGATGACTATGCTTTTTAGTTCTGCGTTTTTATCTGAACTTATATCTGAAAAAAAAGTAAAATTGAGCCATATGAGAGTCGGAAGCTCCCCATTATATCTTCTCCAGGGACAAGAAAATCGATTGGAAAATTATTCAAATTTCTTAAACTCAAAAGAAAAAGAAGCATTTGCTTTGTTAAAAGAAAAAAAATTCTTGATTGACAAAAAACAAGAACCAGCGATTCGTGTAGCACTGCGTTCAATAAGAGATTTTGCAATTCCATTCAAACATCAGGATGAAATTTATTGGAGATACTTTACAATTCCGGAAGGAGAAATTAAAATAGAAAAAGAAATACCCACACCCCCTGTTGAAAAAAAGCAAGAACAATTAATTGAACCAAAAATAATAGAGACAAGCAAATTAGTTTCTAACCAGGAAGAATTAAATATTTTTGATAAAAAACTCGAAATTGAAAAGAAGAAAAAAATAAAAGTAAAAAAATTACAAAAACCGAAAAAAGATGACAAATTTTTCGACAAAGTTAAAGAATATTTGCAAAAAGAGAATATAGAAATTTTGAGCGTTGAAGGGGTTAACAAAAGCGAATTAATATTAAGAATAAAAGAAGATAACGAGGAGAGAATATTATTTGCCCTCAACAAGAAAAAGATAAAAGAAATCGATATAATAAAAGCTTTCAGAAAAATACCCCCAGGAGCAAAATATTCAATTCTATGTTTAGGAGAACCGCTAAAAAAACTAAACGAACTCTTAGAATCTGCAAAGACTCTATCTGAAATAAAAAAAATAGAATAAGATTCATTGAAAAACTTCAGATATTTCCGGCAATTCAGAAATAAAAATCTTTAAAAACCCGCAATAAGATGAATATTAATAACCAAAATTAAAAATAATGACACGATGGGAAAAATAAAATCAAAACTTGTCAAGAGAACTTCAAAAATCTTAATAGAAAAAGGAATAGAATTCCACAAAGAATTTGAAGCAAACAAGAAAATCTTGGGAAATACCATGCCTTCTAAAAAATTAAGAAATCAAATGGCGGGATATCTTTCAAGAGTTAAAAAACAAGATGAGGAAAAACAGCTTAAACTGCAAAATATTGGCAAGCCCATTCTAAAAAACAAAAACATTGACAAATCAGAAAAGAAAGATGACAGACGAAGAAACGAAACAAGATGATAACATTGTTTACATAGGAATGAAGCCGTTTATGAATTATGTTTCGAGTGTTGATTTGCAATTCAATATTAAAAAAAGAAATGAAGTAATAATAAAAGCCCGTGGAAAATTCATAAACAGGGCCGTCGACGTTGCAGAAGTTTCCAAAAAGAGAAGTTCAAAAGGGAAGAAAATCGAAGTAAAAAATATAAAAATCAATAGTGAAGAATTAGAAAATAAAGAAGGGAAAAAGATTAACATATCAACAATAGAAATAACCCTAATTGCAAGATAATTTTTTCAGCAAAAAATATATAAATCCCAATGATGATAGAAACTAACTTCAATTTAAATGAATCAAAATAAAATGAACGAAACAAATCAAATAAAATACGAAAAGGATTGGGAAAGAATCATGAACGAACAGGATAGAGTTGTCAGATTAATCAAGATTCTTATAAAAAATCAAGGGGATAGTGAATATAATCCCTTAAGAGATTGTCAACAAAATTTACATAAAGATTATAGTGGAAGCGATTAACTATTTTACCTTCAATCTTTTTTTGATTAATTCTATATCTTCCTTCATTTTTTTTGTGTTCTTCATATTTTTGTAATTAAAATATAACCTTACACCTAAGAAAATTAAATATAAAATAAATAAACCGCCAATTGCCTGAACTAAAATAACGAGCTGTTTTGCAATTTCCGGAGAAAGAACTGAAACAACACCCTCTGCAACATTTCCGGCAGTGCTTGGAATTACCATGAAATAGAATAGAAAATAGGATTTTTATAATTTGCCTTACAACCCCCATCATCGCAAAGACTTTTAAATTAATTTTTTCTACTAATTTTGACTCTGTAGCTCATGAGAAGAACCAAGGTTCTTCCTCACACTATCTCCTTCTTATGCAATGCAACTATTCGCTACATCGCAAAGACTTTTAAATTAATTTTTTCTACTAATTTTGACTCTGTAGCTCAGTTGTTTAGAGCGCGGCTCTCATGAGGCCGAGGTCGAGAGTTAAAATCTCTCCAGAGTCATTTCTCGACCGAGAGAGGTCGTGAGTTTATTGGAAAGCGACAAAATAAAATCAATTACGACTTTTCAATGAACGAATAAGAGTTAAAATCTCTCCAGAGTCATATATTATAATTCCCAACAATTCTTTTAAACAAAAATGCAATGAATATTTATGACAAACTTATTTAAAAAGAGGATTGCCTCAATAATATTTACAATACTTCTCACACTAGAAATATTTTTCTTCTCAAGCCTTTCCGGTCCTCCAGGAGCAAAATTCCCAATGATTTCAATAGCATATCATTTTATTGTATTTTTCTTACTGGCTTTTTTTCTTCTCGCATCAATAAATGGAAAAGGAAAAATAAAATTAAAATATTTAATAATTGCAACAATTATATCTGTTCTTTATGCTTTCTCTGACGAATTCCACCAATCTTTTGTCCCTGGAAGAGACGCAGGAATAAAAGATATTTTAACAGACAGCGCAGGAATTTTTTCCTCAATTCTTACCTACTCTTACATAAATAAAAAATCAACCAATAAAAATCCCCCTCATATTATCTCCTTCTCTTCTAGGAAGAAGATGAAAATGAACATGCCCAACAATTTGCCCGGCAACTTTCCCATTATTTAAAACAATATTAAATCCACTAGATTTATATTTATTCATCAAGATTTTCGCTGTTTTTTGTAAAGCACCAATGTAATTTAAGGAAATTTCTGTATCCAAATCCAGAAGATTTTCAAAATGTTTTTTTGGAATAATTAAAGTATGCCCTTCACCGACGGGTTTAACATCTAATACCGCCAAAAAATTTTCATCTTCCCAGATTTTTTTAGAAAGAATCTCACCACGCGCTATTTTACAGAATATGCATTCATCCATAAGAGATCATAAAAAACAGATTTTAAAAATATTACGTTAAAAAATAATAAAATAAATAAAGTTTGTAACTACTTTCTTTTTTTCTTCACAGCCTTCTTCTTAGATTTCTCCAACTTACCCAATTGCCTCTTAAGAGATCTTATCTTAATTGCAATTTGTTTTGGAGTTTTAGCTTTTGCCATTTTAAAAAAGCACCTCTTTTTAATTAGTTATATTACGAAATATATATTTAAAAATGCTTCGAAAAATAATTTAAAATAAAAAAATTATTTCACTCTTGTCTCGACTAATTTTCCTGCTTTTTCAAACTCAATTTCGCCTTCAATTAACATCTTTAAGATTTCTTTTAAATTCTTTACCTTAACACGAACTTGTTTAGTTGTATCTCTATCTCTAATTGTAACATCTTTATTTTTAGTTGAATCTCCGTCGATAGTTATGCAATAAGGAGTTCCAATTTCATCATTTCGTGCATATCTTCTTCCAATGCTCCCAGATTTATCATAAACAACATTGAATTCTTTTTTCAAATCTTTCACAATTTCTTCAGAAATTTTTTCAAACTCTTCTGATTTTACAATTGGAAAAACTGCTGCTTTTATCGGAGAAAGTTTAGCAGGAATTCTTAAAACAATATTTCCTCTTTTTTTATCGTCGCAATAAGCTTTAGTTAAAATAGCAAGAAAAACTCTTTCCATTCCAAATGTTGGTTCAATAATTTTGGGAATAATTTTATTTTTATATTTCTCATCGAAAATTTCCATATTTTGTTTGCTTTCTTTTTGATGTTGTGTTAAATCATATTGCCTCCTATTCGCAATTCCAGCTACTTCCTTGCTTCCAAAAGGATATTCATAATCAATATCAAAAGTCGCACTTGAATAATGACTTAATTCATCGTCGGTGTGTTCTCTAATTTTTATTTCTCTCAATCCTAAAGAATTAAACCAAATAATTTGTTCCGCGAGCCAATAAGCATGCCATTCGTCAAATCTTTTTTCCTCAAGCATTTTCTTAATAGTTGTATCTTTTAATTCATCTCGGCCTCCATTTTGAGTTTCCTTATCCAAAAGTTTCAAAGAAACATTCAAATGTTTTTCATCTAAAATATCGCACTTCATTTCCAAGGGATTAATAAAAAATTCAAACTCCCCAATATGAAACTCTCTGCTTCTGAATAAAAAATCACGGGGAGCGATCTCATTCCTAAAACATCTTCCTATTTGTGCAACCCCAAAGGGCAATTGCATGCGAGAAGTTTGCTGAATCAATTTAAAATCCATAAACATTCCCTGCGCTGTTTCTCCTCGGAGATAAGCATCTTCAGAATCAACCGCTCCAACTTTTGTTTTAAACATCAAATTAAATTTCCCCTGACTTTCATAATCTCCTCCGCATTCACATTTAACTTTTCCAAACTCCTTCTCGTCTAACTTAGAACTCTTTTTGCATTTTTTACATTTAACAAAAAGATCATTAAAATTTTGAATATGCCCCGAAGCCTTCCAAGTTCTTGGATGAGAGATTATCGAAGCTTCCATTCCAAGCATATTATCTTTTTCATAAACAAAAAATTTCCACCAATTATTTTTTATATTATTTAACAACTCAACTCCAAGAGGCCCATAATCCCAAAAACCTGCAAACCCGCCATAAATATCACTTGAACGAAAAACAAAACCTTTTGATTTGCAAAAATTAGCCAATTCTTCGATTGAAATTTTTGTGGGAATAAAATCTTTTTCTATAAATAATTTCTCAGAAATTCCTTTTTTACCTTCAAATTTTCCTGATTTGAATGGGATAGAAAATTTCCCATTTTCTATATTTTTTTCCATTTTATTTATAATTTCTTTAGCTTTTTCTTCAGCTTCTTTTCTCGTCCTGCCAAGATAAGCAATATGTTTGCTTATTATTTTTTTTCCTTCCCGCTTGGCTTTTCGAAGATAATAATAATCTTTGCCGTGAATTTTTTGTTTGATAATGTAGGACATCGTGAACTTTTAATTCTCCAAAGTTTGCGAGACAGAAAATCTCCCATTTTCTGTATAATTAATTACAAACTACAAGATATATAAATTTTCTGATATGAACTTTTCGTGTTCCTGAAGTCAACAAAAATTTTGATAAGATAAATTTTTGCACCCCGAAAACCTTCGGTTTTCGTGGTTGTGAAACAAAAAACAAAGTTTTCTGTATAAAAAAATCTCCTTAGATAATACATAAATAATAAGTATTTTTTAATAAAAACATAATATTTATAAGTATAAATACATAAATAATAAGTATGAAAAGGACTCTATCAGCAAGGCATATAAAGAGTGAATTAAAAAAAAGAATAAAATTATGTGAAAATTATAAAAAACAAATTAAAAAACATCATGAATATCTTAAAAGTAAACTTAGAAAAAGAGAGATAAATTATGAATATTATAAAGAAATATTAAACCAAAAAAGAAATAGAAAGACAAGTCAAGAATGGATTAATTTTTATGAAAATTATGCAGAAAAATGCAAACAAAAAATTAAAGAACATAAAAAAGAACGATTCTTAAAATTTAAATACAAAACACTTCATAAAATAATACCTGCAATTATTTTAATTGCTCTATTTTCTTTTTTAATTTTCTTTATGATTAATATAAAAACAACCCTCACAGGATTTGCTATACTAAATGAAATAACAGAAAACTATACAAAAAATATCGATTTGGAATCTACAAATTCAACAGAATATGAATTCACCCCAGAAACAGAAGGAATTCTTTCATCTTTAAGAATATCCGGAACAGCCGAATTAAAAAATAATTCTTCTATTAAAATTTATCTTGATGATTTATTGATTTTAAGTTTTGAAAAAACAGAAGAGGCTCCTCAAAATGAGTCGAGTCCTTTCCAAGAGGAGTCCTCTTCTAAGAAATTAGAAATAAAAGAATTTCAAGATGCTTGTGAAGAAACTTGCAATATAAAAAACCTGAATCTTAACAGCACTTCCTACAAACTAAAAATAGAAATAAATAATGCTAAATTGAATTTAGAAACTATCAGTTATGAAATAATAAAAATAGAAATTCAAGAACAAGAAAAAAATATAACAGAAATACCTGCTGAGATTCCAGAAAATATCACCGAAGTTGCTCCGAAAAATATTACAGAAGAAACCCACTTAGATACAAACCAATCATTAAATGAGTTAAAAGAAAAAATAAAATCCAAAAAGTTTTCAAATAAGATAAATATAACTCATATTGAACAAACACAAAACAAATTTAATCTTGACGTAGATTTTAAAACCCAAAATTCAGAAACAGGCTCTATTAAAATAAGGGGCATAAAAAATCTTTCAAAAATAGAAGAAATACAAACAGGAATAGCAAAAGAAAAACCACAAAAAATCAAAATCAGCACAGAAGTAATTGCCATTAATATTTCTAATTTTACAGATGCAAAAATTAGCCTGCCAAAAACTGAAAAAGTTAATGCAATATTAAAATGTAATGAATGGAATTTTGAGAGTTTTTCTTGTGATAACTGGATTAAGACAAACATTCCTGTTATAGAAAATGAAACAGAAATATATTTCACATTAACAGAACCCGGCGCTTATGCAGGAGGAATAATCGAAATAAGCAAAGCCGAACACCTCGATGAAAACAAAACTTTTATTTCTGATATTTACAATGAAGTAAAATCTTTAGATACAATTTGGAGCGAAACAATAAAGAATAATGAATATGTCCGGGTTGTTTTTCAGCAAAATCTTACAAAAGAAAATGATATAACTATTTTTCCAAAAATAATTTCTGGAAATCCAAAAATAGAAGTCTACGAGGTTGACAAAACAATTCCGATAGCGGAATTTTCTTCAATCAATGATAATCAATATAACAAGGTTTTTTTAACAAATTTGCAAAATTCTCAAGACACTTTTGATTTAAAAATTATCGATGGAGATATTAAATTTAATCATATTATCGACCCTCCCCCAATAACAATAATGAAAATAGACGTCCCTATAACTCTTTGCGGAGCAGTTAATAATGTTACAACAATCTGGATAAACGCTTCTGGGATTTTAAATATCTGTCCTTATAATACAACAAACGGAACTGGTTATGTAAATATTAGTTTGGGAATTTATGGAAATTTCACATTAGAAGCAGGAGGACAAGTCAGAGCTAATGGAACAGGTGGAACAGGAGGAGCAAGTGCTACAACAGGTAATGCAACCCAAGGAACCGACGGAAATAAAACAAAAGCAGGAACAACTTCCAGACTTAATAATATTGGAGGTGGAGGTGGAGGCGAAGATACTTCTACAGGTGATAGTGCTGCTGGATGTGGAGGGGGTTTTGGAGGAGCAGGAGGGAGAGGTGGAAAATCTGCTACTTTAAGTAATAAAAATTGTTCAGAAGGAGTTGCTTATAACGGAACAAGAGGAATATTATTAATGGGCTCTGGTGGTGGAGGACAATCAGGAGATTCCGCTAGTAATGGAATAGGAGGTGCTGGTGGTGGTGGAATAATAATAAATGCAGGTTCAGGTATAATTCAAATAACTGGATTGATAAACGTATCTGGAAAACCAGGAGCAATTTGGGGAACCAGTGGAGATAATTCCGGAGGAGGCGGAGGAAGTGGCGGGCATGTTATTTTAAATGCAACAACCCTAAATTTAAATTCAGGAACAATTTACGCAATGGGTGGAAAAGGCGGAGCAGGTGGTGCTGCATCAAGCGATGCTTGCGGTGGAGGTGGAGGTGGAGGTGGAGTAATAGTATATCTTTATCAAACTCTTTCAAATACTGGTTTGACAAATGATACTTCGGGAGGAGCGTTAGGAGGTTCAAGCGACGCTGGTTGCAGTCAGGCAAATGCAACAGCATACAAAGATACTGCAGGTTCAGCAGGAGTAGTATATTATAATTTAACAAATTTTCCCGCCGTAGATTTAACTCTTCCAATAATAAACATAACCTATCCAACAAATAATTCAAATTTTTCTTCAAATATAATAATAAATTATACACTCACTGAAACAAACGTAGATAAATGTTGGTGGACAAATAATTCTGGTATTACAAATAAAAGCATAACATGTGGAACAAATATATCTGGACAAGGATGGATAGAAGGAATAAATAATGTTACAATTTATGCAAATGATTCATGGTATAATGAAAATTCAAGTTCAGTAACTTTTAGAATAGATACACAGCCGCCATATTTTAATGAGATTTTACCAAATATAACAATCGCGGTAGGAACTGCCGTTGGTTCTGATATTAACGCTACAGATTCAGGAGTTGGAGTGCAGGCATATAAAGTAAATGATACAACTAATTTCAAAATAAATAATTCTGGCTTCTTGGAAAACGCTACAGTTCTTTCTGTCCAAACTTATAATTTGAATATTTCAGTTAATGATAGTGTTGGAAATCAAAATTCTTCATTGATGTTTGTGAATGTCACATCAGCGAATAATCCCCCGCAAATAATTAGTGTTTTTAATAATACAATTAATGTCGTCGATGGTCCAAACGAAGCACCGCTAAGCACAAATATAAGTTTTAATTTTACAGTTTATGATGCTAATGGTATTACTAATTTAAATGACAGCAGTGCATATGGAAATTTTACAAAAAACGGCGGTGATTTGAGAGAAAATTTAAGCTGTCAAAAAATAGCAGCACAATCAGCAGGCAATTATGCAAATTATACTTGCGGAATAATGATGTGGTGGTGGGACCTTCCAGGAACATGGAATATAAGTGTTTATATTAAAGACAACGATAACAACGCAGCACAAAATGAAACTAGAACTTTTTCTCTTGGAGCAACAACAGGATTTATTTTGGGTCCTTCTAATTTAATCTGGCCAGCCATAACACCAAACACTATAAATCAAACAGCAGATAATGATCCTGTTACATTAAACAACACCGGAAATGTAAATATCACTGCAGGGAACATACAAATAAATGCAACTAATCTCCGAGGAGAAACCGACAACACTCTTGCATTATGGGCAGAAAATTTCTCAGTTGGATTTGCAACAGGAACTAATGCCGAGTGTGCACTATCAACTTCAACAATAATGAACAGAACAGTATGGACTGCTGTTGGCACTGCAAATCTTACTGCTGGAAATTTTTCAAAAAATGATGGTTACACTGGACAAGAACAATTATATTTTTGTTTAAGAATAGCAGGAAGTGAATTAACAAGCCAGGCATATTCAACATCCAACGAATCTACTTGGACAATAAGGATACTTTTGGTCGCTCTAATCCCTGCAAGAAAAAGAAAGAAAAAATCAAAATCAATACATGATGATAAACTCATGACTGCACTTAATTTAATTATAGATGAATTAAAAGAAGAGTATTCTTTAAATAAAAAAGAAATGATAAAAATAATAATAGAGAAGGTTAGTGATAAATATAATATAAGCAAGGGAGAAATTAAAAAATTAATTTTAGATAAGCAAGAAATAGAAATTCCTTTAAGTATATTTTCCAAAGAACTTGGAGGATTAGAAGCAATTTCCAAATACCTTAAAGAAAATATAAAAATGAATTACAATCAAATAGCATCTTTATTAAAAAGAGACAGCAGAACAATATGGACTGCTTATAATAAAGCTAAAGAAAAACAAAAAGACCTAATAAAAATTAAAGATAAAGAAATTTATATATCCACAAATATATTTAAAAATAAAGAACTTACAATTTTAGAATCAATTGTAATTCATCTTAGAGAAAAAGGATTGAAATATTCAGAAATGGGGAAATTTATAAATAGAGATCAGAGAAATCTCCAAACTATTTACTCGCGCGCAGTAAAAAAATTAAAAAGGAATATTTAAAAACAAATAAAGCTAATAATTAATAAAATGAGGGAGAGAAAAATTGGGGTTTCTGCAATAATTTTGATGGTAATTATAATTATTATTACTATTTTAATTTATGGGGGGTCATTTGATAAATTAAAAAAAATTACTGGCTATGCTTCAACAACACAGACTGTAGGATTAAATATAACTGTCGGTGTTCCAATAATAACAACTGTTTATAATAACAGCATAAATGTTGTAAGTGGTCTAACTGAAGGAAATTCTGATACAAATATAACACTAAATTTTACTGTTTATAATACTGCTGGAACTGGTTTAATAAATCATACTACTGCACAAATAAATGTAACAAGAAGTGGTCAAGCCGTAAGAATAAACACAAGTTGTCAAAGATTAGCAACAGCGAGTAATTATGTAAATTATACTTGTCTTGTGAAATTATGGTGGTGGGATGGTGCAGGAGTCTGGAATGTAACTGCTTCTATTAAAGATAATAATAGTAATTTTGTCCAAAATGGTTCATCAACTTTTTCTCTTGGAGCAACAACTGGATTTGTTTTGGGTCCAACTAACTTAACTTGGTCTTCTATTGGATCAGGAGCAATAAATCAAACAGCAACTAATGACCCAATAATACTAAACAACACAGGAAATGTTGGCATCACTTCAGAAAATATATTAATAAATGCAACTAATCTACGGGGAGAAACAACCAACACTATTGCATTATGGGCAGAAAATTTCTCAGTTGGATTTGCAACAGGAACTAATGCCGAGTGTTCACTATCAACTTCAACAATAATGAACAGAACAGTATGGGCTGCGATTAACATTGCAAATCTTACTGCAGGGAATTTCACAGAAAATAATAATTACACTGGACAAGAAGCTTTGTATTTTTGTTTAAGATTAGCAGGAAGTGAATTAACAAGTCAGGCATATTCAACATCCAACGAATCTACATGGACAATAAAAATACAATGAGAATAAATAAAAAACCAAAAATAGGAATTGCAATATTAATAGGAATTGTTTTATTTATCAATAGTGTTTTTGCTTTTGCAGTTTCTTCTGCTTACTGGCAGGATAATCCTCTAAAAATCATGCCAGGAGAAACAAAAGAGATTAAGATTGTTCTGCAAAATATGGCAGGAACAGAAAATATAACATTAAAAGGAAAAATATCCGAAGGAGATGATATAGCAAAGATAATAGATTCAAATGATATATATGAAATTCCATTAGGAACTAAAAAAGAAATTAATATAAAAGTAACTATCCCAGAAGATTATAAGGTAGGAGAAAATTATACAATAAAAGCAAGTTTCACTACAGTAACTATGGGTGGAGGAAGCTTTGGATTTGGCAGCAGCATTGATAAAACTATCCCTATCTTGATTGTGAATTCAAAAGGAGAATTTAAAAAAGAAATATTTGGTATGGCTCCGGCAGTATTTTATTCAATAATAATTATCCTTGCATTATTAATAGTGTTAATTATTATCTTCTTAATTATTAGAAGAAGAAAGAATAATCAAAAGTTTAAAAGAAGATAAAAATAAAATTTTAAATACCTATTTTAATTATTTAATTTATGAAGAGAGGCATAATATTCTTTCTGATAGTATTTCTCCTAATTATTAGTAGTATAAACTTTAGTTCAGGCGCAGGAATTACAGGTAAAGCAACAAGCCAAGGGGTGGGTATGAACATTACTGTGACTGCATCGCTTAATCTTTCAATCATTAGCCCAAAAAATCAAATTTATTTGGATAATAATTCAATTCTACTAAATTACTCAGTAAGCGGACAACAAGCAGTTTGGTACTATATAACTAATTCCCCAATGCATCAGAATAATATAACAATAAGCTCATCTATATATTTTCAAACACCGCAAGGAAATCATACCTTATATCTTTATGCAAATAATAGCCAGCAAACAATAACAAAAAATGTAACTTTTTCTGTTAATTCAACATACTTCACTATATCATATAATAATTATACAGGTTCTTACAAGGGAAGTTCAACCAATTTTACTCAATATAGTTACGAAGAAATGCAAAATATAAGTAATCTTATTTTAGAGCATATGAGTTTTGGAAAGATTTATTTTAATCAATTAATTAATTTAACAAATGACTTAAATCCAAGTGATTATATGATTGACATAGATTCTTATACTAATTTTTCATTCAATAGAATAGATATAAACATAACTGCTCTTCCCAATTTTAACAAATCAGCAACTTTATCTATATCTGATTTAACTTTCACTGACCCAAGAATTTTAATAAATAATATCGTTTGTCCTTCTAATATCTGCGTAAAACAAAGTTATTCGTCGGGGACTCTTGTTTTCAATGTAACTGGTTTTTCAACTTATTCTTCAGAAGAAACTCCAACTTCTTCCGGGGGCGGAAGCACTGGTGGAGGCGGAGGAAGTGGAAGTGCAATTGCAACCAGCAAAACAATTAATATTAATCTAAATAATTTAAAAGCATCAATAAAACAAGGAGAAATAATTTCAGAAGAGTTAACTATAAAAAACACAGGAACTGAAAAAATAAAATTAACAATAAATTCAGAGAGTGTAACAGATTTCTTAAAAATAAGTGAATCAACTATTGAATTATCTCCAGGAGAATCTAAAATAGTTAAAATAGACATCTTCGCAAGAAAAGATACAAAACCAAATCTTTATCTCGGAAAATTACTTATTAAAGGAGATGCTGAAAAAGAAATTCTTGTTGCAATAGAAGTTGAATCACTAAATCCTTTATTTGATGTAAATGTTGAAATCCCGCAAAGATTTTTATTTGTTGATCCAGGAGAAGAGATAATTGCAAACATAAAACTTTTCAATTTAGGAGGAATTGGAAGAATTGATGTTAATGTAGAATATGAAATAAAAGATTCTGAAGGAAATGAAATTTACAAAAGCACTGAAACACTAGCAGTAGAAACGCAATCGAGTTTGTCAAAGATTTTTCAGATTCCAGAAAATACTCCTAATGGAGATTATGTTTTATATGTTAAAACAACAACCCCCGATGGAGACATTGCAAGTGCAACAGCATGGTTCGCGGTTGGGAAAATAGTATTAACAAAAACACAATTAACAATTTTTGGAGTGTTAGTAATTCTAATTATAGTGGCTATAATTATTATATTCGAAATACGAAAGATTAAAAAATACTTAAAGATTCATAAGAAAATAGATGAAAAAGATATATTCAAAAAAATAAAAAAACATATAACATGAACTTAACAACAATTTTAATAATTATAGGAACTCTTTCAGGATTAATAGGTATTTTTTTAGGAATTTGGTTAATTGGAATCACTAAAGGAAACCTAAGAAAAATAGCCATCTTTTTAACTATTCTAATAATAATCCTTTTTATAGATGGAATTATAAATTTTAGTGTGAATATAACAGGATTATCTGTTAATAATAATTCTTTAGAAAAGATAATTAGGGGATTTAGTGACAGAACAGGATTACAAACAATAGAATACTTTATAATAAATGTTTTAATTTTATTAACTCTTTTTTACATGCAAAATATAATTAGAAATGTCAATAAGTAATATTTATTAATTTCTCTTTTTTTAATTATAATTAATTTTTTACCAATACTCTTTTCAATTTCTTAATCACTTCTTTTTTTCCTCTTCCTTATAATTATTATTTTCCCTTTATTGCTATTTTTAATCACCTTGACTTTTTCTCTAATTCTTATTTGTTTTCGATGGCTTAAAATTCTTCTAATAATAAAAAATGCGAACAGCAAAAATAAAATAATTAAAATAAAACTAATTATTTTGTCATTGCTTCCTTGCCCAAAAATAGCAAAACCCGTAGGTGCTCCGAGAATTACATTTTCCTGAAAAAAAGAAGAATATTCTTCGGAATTCATATTAACCAATAATTTTAATTCTCCTTCTAGAGAAGAATCTACATTAATTAAAGTTTCAAAATCCCCCTTAAAATTAGATGAAATTCTTTTTTCTTCCTGCATTTCTGCAACTTTTTCATTACTAGAATCAAACAATAAAAATTGAAGATTAACATTTTGATTTATTCCAAAAAGTTCTTCCAAAGAATAAGAAACTTTAACTTGTGTTTCTGATACTCTTTCAATTTTTTTCAATTCAAAATATAATTTCTTTTTAAGTATTTCAACATTAAAAGAAGAAGATTTGTTAATTTCCTGACAATTTAATGAAACACCTAAAAGATAATTTCCGTCGACAGCATCTCCAGGTATCTTAACATCAAAAATAAAAATAGATTCTTCTCCTGCCGCTAAATTTTTCATTTCACTCGCAGAAATCCACGAAGCATAATCTCCATAACTTCCAAATTTACAACCATTCAAGAAAGCAGTTCCGCTATTTTTAACTTTCCAAGATAATTTTTTCGTATCTCCCGCATTTCCAACAATTCCATTAATTTCTCCAACATTTAATTCGGTTGTTCCATTTGTTTCTTGAATTATTGTAGTGCTTCCTCCACCACCACCTCCAGTTCCAGTGCTGCCGCCAGAGCTTCCACTACTTGTTGAAATTGTAAAACTTGAATTTGTACTCTTAAAAGTTCCAAGAATATTTGTAGCAAATAAATTTAAAATATAATCTCCGTCAGTAGAGACATCAAAGGTAGTTGAGGTGCAATTAGATACAGAAGTATTCGCAATAACAATACCTCCAATAGAAGTTTGTACATTATAAGAGCAACTTAAATTATTTCCTGTAACAGAATAAGTCAAAGGAATTCCTGTTCTTGAAGATTTCGTTCCACTAGGTTGACTAATTGAAAGATTTATTCCAATCAAATCAACAAAAAAAGTAACACTATCTCTTTCAAGATTTCCTAAACTATCATTAGCATACAAATAAAGAGTAAAAGTTCCCCCTCCAGAAACATTAAATGTTGTATTTTGACAATTTGGTAAAGAAATATTTGTTCCAAAATTAATATTATACCAGCAAGAATCGACCCCATTAAAATCAATTACTGAATAATTCAATTCCAAACTAAGATTAGAACTATAAGTTGCCGACAAAGGAGAAAAAATAGCCGTTGTTGGAGGTTGTGTATCTGGTTCAGGAGTAATATTAACAAATCTAAAAACCCCAGTTATATTTGCTAGATAATTCTGATTTCCAGATGAGTTCACAAAGAATTCATAAAATCCAACACCTAATGTTGTGTTTTGTCCATTATTTAAAGAAACATCTGTATTATTTCTAAACAAATTTACAACTCCGCTTGTCGACGAAGCAGAAGCATTAACTTGCTGAGGATAAATCAAGGTTAAATTATTTGTTCCTCCATTCAACAATAGACTAACTGCATTTCCAATTTTATTTACAATTAAATTTGTATTAACGCTTCCTGAAGTATAATTCATTCCGCCAGTTGTATTATAAATATAATTATAAGTTCCTGCATTTAATATTTCCGTGTTTGGATTTGCTATACTTATATTATTCCTATAAAAACTATAAGTTAAATCGCTGTCGCCGGAATTTGTTTCGCTTCCTGTTGCACTCGTTTGTGTTCCATAATTTACATTTGAAGAAGGCGTTACAACAATCTGCAGGTTATTTGAAGGATCTGCTTTATTTACAGTTAAAGTTTGGCTGTCTAAATTTGAAGAGGAATAATTTTGTCCTCCAGTTGTATTTAATATATAATTATAATTTCCAAATCCAAGCGTTACTGTTTCTCCACTTCCTTTATCAATATTATTTCTATAAATTTTATAGGTTAAATCTCCGTCGCCAGAATTTGTTTCGCTTAATCCAATTGTGACACTCGTTCCATAACTTATCGTCCATGAAGTTGTATTTGTTAAATTTGCTGTTGGTGTTGCTTTGTTAATTGTATAACTTATTTGCTGAAAGCCCCCAGAATAATTTTGATTTGCTGTCGCACTGCAATTTATATTGTAAGTTCCTGTTCCTCTGGTAATATTTAATCCTTTCTCGCTATTTTTATTTATTTCATCGATATACAACGTCGTAGCTAAACTTTGCGAATTTGAGCAGGAAAAATTACTCGCTGTTCCATAAATTATTGGTGAAGTTGGAAAAACAGAAATATTTGTTGTAGTTGAAGCTTGATTTATTGTAAAACTGGATATATTTTCTGATGCAGAATAATTTTGACTTAAAACTAAAGAGCAATTATAATTCCAGGTTGCAGCCCCGAGCGTAACTAATTTCCCATTTTCATCTGAATTAACATTAATTCCATTTCTATATAAAACAACACTTCCAACACCACTAATTAATTTACAAGTTGCATTTATTTGCGCACCATATATCTGTGGAGAATTCTTATCAAAAGTCAAAGAAGTTTGACTCTCAGATTTATTAATAGTATAAACCCTAATTCCACTAGTATTATAATTTCCTAAACTATCATTCGCCCACCAATAATAATTATAAGTTCCTGCTCCTAAATTAGTTCTATTAAAAATATAAATATTTGATAAATTTCTCAAATTAGAACCAGTATAGTTAACTCCATTAAATTCAATTCCAACTTTATCTAAATTTGATTCGGTAATTGTAACATTAAATTCGTAAAAAGCACCTTGTGTATAAACAGAGCCATTCGTCGGATTTTCTTTATAATTTGAGAAAGTTGGAGGAATATTATCTGTTAAATCTCCAGTTACATTCACATTATCTACTCTGCAAAACTCTGAAACAGCTCCGGCAGTGCATTCAAATTTAATTGCAAAATTTGCATTATTATTCGCTCCAGCAGATATACTAAATTGGTTTGAAATATAATCTACATCATCTGCGGGATTATCCCCGGTTTGTTCTAATATAGCCCAACTAGTTCCATCATACCATTCTACCTGGAATTCGTCAACTCCGTCGATACCGACTAATCTTCTTGTATAATTTAATACAATATTTGAATAGCCGGATGTAGAAATTGTTTTTTGCATTACACTCGCTGGCTCTGTTGTTGACGATGGCTGGCTCTGTGCATGATAGGTTCCTTGAAAAGGATTTGTCGTAGAAGCTGTCCAGTCGTTAGCTCCAGAAGCTTTCGTCAAAGTCCATCCATTCAAGGTTCCTGATTCAAAACCATCGCTGAAAATTATCGATGCAGAAATAAAATTAATCAAAGATAATACAGTAAAAAAAACAAATAATAATGAAGCAATCTTTTTCTTCTTCACGATATCATTAAAAAAATCTCTCATAAAAATTTCTATCCTCTTAGAGACAATAATAGCATTTTCATTGCAATATTTTTGAAAATCAGAATAAGTTTTTGAATCCAAACTCAAAGTCACCTTCTTTTTCGCCATTGTTAATACAAGTAGGTCTGGTTTTTAAAGATTGCCATAGAAGTATTTATACTTAACAATAAATAATAGTACATATGATTATGTAGATAAAAAATATCTACATAAAATATTAATTTTGATTTTATAACGCCAACAAAATCCCTTATCTCAATCAAACAAGAATCTAACAAAAATTAATTCAATATAATAATCACAAAACTACAAATTCTTCAACAGAAGGAACAGGCTGATTTCCATTGCTGTCATTTGCATAAACCGCATAAGTATAACTTCCATTTATTAATCCCAAAGTAGAATAAACATATTTGTAAAATCCTGTTGCAATACTAGAAGAAGAAATATTCACATTGTCAACTCTACAAAACTCTGAAACAGCTCCTGCAGTGCACTCAAACTTAATTCTAAAATTAAGATTATTCGAAGCAGCAGAAGGCAAACTAAATATCTTAACAACATAATTTGCATCATTAGCTGAATTTTTTCCTGTTTGCTCCAAAACATACCAGTTTGTTCCATCAAACCATTTAGCTTTAAACTCATCTGCTGCATCCAATCCAACTAATCTTCTAGCATATTTTAATGTTATTCCATTATATCCTATAGTTGAAATTGCTTTTTCTAAAACACTTGCAGGCTCTGTTGTTGACATTGGCTTTGATTGAGCATAATAAACTCCTTGATAAGGATTTGTCGTTGATACTATCCATTTATTTCCTCCAGAAACAGCACTTGT
Organism: Candidatus Pacearchaeota archaeon; assembly: GCA_041648455.1. GTDB lineage: Archaea > Nanobdellota > Nanobdellia > Pacearchaeales > GW2011-AR1 > JBAZOZ01. The sequence goes on from JBAZOZ010000004.1 coordinate 33,693, forward strand.
TATCCATCCATTTAAATTTCCAAATTCAAAATTATCAGAAAAGATTGTGCCTCCAGAAGTATATTCAATAGACATCGGATAATTAATCTCGAAAATATTCACCCAAACAGAATTTACTTTAACATTATCTGTAACATTTGCCTTTATTACTAAATTATTTCCACTAATTACAGGATTAGGTGTTGCAGAAATTGAATTAATTGTTGGTGGAATACCATCACTAATATTCCCTGTTCCTCCTTGAGGTAATTCAGGAGGTTGTGATATCGGCTCTTTCATCAACCAGTCAACAGCAGTCCATAAAAAAGGCCAATCAGAACCATTATCATTCAACTCTGAAGCAAAAGTATTTCCATCTCTATCAGAATTTTCTTCAATTTCTGGATGAGGCCCAACAAGCAAAACTCTTCCTTGCCCATAATTAAATCCAATTATTCCTGGTTGTTTATCTGCATTTAAATTCAAAGGAACATTCCAAGAAGCAAAAGTTTGCATTTCTTGTCCTTCATAAGAAACAAAGTATGGTTCGCCATAATACAAAATATCTTCTGTCGCTGGCTCAAAAATATTTGCTTCATGATTCTGATTTATAGACATACTAGTCATAACATAATCTGGCCATGGAGCAATTTCATCTATTGGTCCAATACAATCTCCATGAAATAAATTTAAATAATAAGGATAATCTGTTCCTTCCCATCTTACATTATCGCATGCGTAATAAGCACCAGCACTCATTCCAATATAAAAACCACCACTAGAAATTAAATTTCTAATGTTCTGATCTCCATCGTCGTGTATTGATTTTTTATAATTATAAGCCCATCCTCCAGGAATAAAAATTCCCCCATACAAAGGTCTTAAATCATTGTTATTAATATCCCATGCAGAAACCTCTTCATAAGTCAGATTTTTCCATTCTAAAAATTTTTCAAATGCGGTTATGCTCGGCTCCCACGTTCCGCTTCCAGTATAAACTGCAAAATCAGCTCCCTGCAAAGCAAATACTGACGGCAAAATAGTAAATATTATAAAAATTTCAAGAACAAAAAATACAAACCTCTTTTTCACCATTAAATATTAAATAACACTAGTCTTTTTAAGATTTATTGTCATTTAAAATATAAAACAAATATAAAAATATATAATTACTTGTTTTCCAAAATATTTAAATATCTTCTAAAACTAGTGAATATATGACAAAGAAAATTATATTGGGATTTTTCTGTATAATATTTTTATCCTCGTTGGTAATTGCTCAAAATTACAAACTTGAAATCTCCTTGCCTAAAGATGTATTTGAAGCAGGAGAAAAAATCACATTAAAAGTGTCTCTTTTAGATTCTGCAAATAAACCAATAGATGATAATGTGAATATAATCTTAGAAGATGCAACAAAAAAATCAAGAATAGAAAAAACAATTCAGTCAAACCAATTTGTTGATATTGATTTGGGGGAAAACGCGCCTTATGGTTTCTGGAATATAAAAGCAACCTATCAAGGAATTGAAGCAAACGGTTTATTTTCAATAGGGGCAAATGAATTAGCAAGATTTGAATTAAAAGATGATAAATTAACAATAACAAATATTGGAAATACAAAATATTCCAAAACAATACAAATAATAATCGGAGAAACAACAGGAATAAAAAATCCTGAGCTTTCCATAGGAGAAAGTATATTTTACCGGCTCGTCGCGCCGGAAGGAAATTATAATATAAAAGTTACCGACGGCAAAACCACATTAACGAAAGCGGAAGTTAGATTAACTGGAACAGGAAAAGTAATTGGCGCTTTAGATGAAAGAGCCGGGCAAACATCAGGAATTACAGGAACACTCTCTCCAGAAGAAAATTCAGAAGGAGAATTATTTAGTTATGTTAGGAACAACAAATTTACTTATATCTTTGTTTTGGTAATTTTTGGAGCAATGATTTTACTTGCAATTGAAAGAAGATATAAGAAAAAAGCAAGTAGATAAAAGACTTATGATAGAAACATTTTAAATACAATTATTTCTTGATTTAATTATTGCTGAAGCCCTGGTAGCTCATGAGAAGAACCAATGTTCTTCCTCACACCATCTCCTTTTCGTGCAGATGACTGGTTCGCTACCTCGGTAAACGGAAGCCCTGGTAGCTCAGCCTGGATAGAGCGACTGCCTTCTATGAGAAGAACTCATGGTTCTCCTTCACAATCTCTCCTTTCCGACGCGGAATGGCGATTCTCTGAATTGCCTCCGACGAGAATCGCGAAAGTGAGAAAAGAAGAAAGCAGTAGGTCGCAGGTTCAAATCCTGTCCGGGGCATTGCGCGGGTGGCACAACGGTACTGCGTTCGCCTGCAGATGAGAAGAACCGATGGTTCTCCTTCACAATCTCTCCTTTCCGACGCGGAATGGCGATTCTCTGAATTGCCTCCGACGAGAATCGCGAAAGAGAAAATGTAGGAAGCGAATTTTCGTGGGTTCGACTCCCACCCCGCGCTTAATCTTTGACTCCAACTCTGACGCAATTTGGTATCACACTGACGAGTTGGAGATACAGAAAATTTCTTGTTTTCTGTACTTTAAATTTCAGGAGAAATTAAAAGTGAAAGCATTATCAATAAAACAACCTTGGGCGGAATTAATCTTGCAAGAGAAAAAAAGAATCGAGTTGAGAAAATGGAATACCAAATTTAGAGGAAAATTTTTTATTCATTCCTCCAAAATCCCGGATGTTGATGCTATGAAAAAATTCGGATTCAATGATTTGCCATGCGGATTTATCTTAGGCAAAGCGGAAATTATTGATGTTAAAAATTATAAAGACAACAAATATGAATTTGAAAAAGATAAGAACTTGCATTTAGCTACGAGTGATTGGGGTAATTTTGGTTTTATTTTAAAGAATGTTGAAAGAATCAAACCAATAGAATGCAATGGAAATCTTGGTTTTTGGGATTTTGGAGGAAATATTTTTACTACAGATTCATCTGAGAAAATTAATCAAATATGTGAATATATAGAATCTTTTGATTTAGATTATCCAAATTATAAAACCTGGGTCGCTAAATGTAAAAATGAATTGATAAGCAATTATAAAAAATGTTTTTTTGTAGAAAAGAACAAGAAAATTATAGGTTCAATTATTTTTCAGCCACATAAAAAAGAAAAAAATATTTTAGAAATAAAAAATTTTAGAGTCTCTCTAGAACACAGGGAAGAAGGAATTGGCTCTCGTCTATACAATGAAACCGAAAGATATGCTCGAGAACGAGGTTTTAAGATAATTCAAATTGATACTCATGAAAACAATCAAGAATTGATAGAGTTTCTCATTAAAAAATCTTTTAAGGTAATCGAAAGAAAGTCCCTTTATGAAAAAATACAAGTAGAAATTATCTTGCAAAAAAATTTATAAATGACTTTTTAAATTTCAACGCTCTCTAAATCCTCAACTAAAAAAGAATTCTTAAAAATCTCCCGGGCTTCATTCAAAAGCCGTTTAGGATTTTTATCATATCTCTGGCTTATATGCGTCAAAATCATTTTTTTTACCTTGGCTTTTTTTGCGATTTCTGCACTCTGGCTTGAAGTTAAATGTTTATAATCTTTAGCAGTTTCTTTCATGTCATCCGCATAAGTTGATTCAATAATAATTAAATCAGAATCTTTAGCGAGAGGAACAATTTTATCATTAAACCCCGTATCTAAAACAAAAGAAATTTTTTTCTCTCCTTGCATATAAGTTAAATCCTTTGCCTTGTATTTTTTCCCGTTATGAACTACATCTTTCCCTTCCTTAATTTTCTGCAGCAATGGACCAAAGGGCAACTTACTTTTCAAAAGTTTTTTCTTATCAATCCTAAGTTTTCCTTTTTCAATAAAAACATACGCGTTGCATGGACAGCCATGACTCATCTTTTTCGATTCTAAAAGAAAATTTTTATCTTCAAAAAAAATTCCTTCTTTGTCTAATTCCTTAACTTCAATTTTAATTTCATTAACAAAATGAAAAACATGCAAAAGTTCTCCAATAAATTTCTTAGTCCCACTCGGCCCATAAATTTTCAAGGTTTTCTTATACCCGCTCAACGCCAATGTTTGCAAAAGTCCGGGGATTCCAAGAATATGATCGCCGTGCCAGTGCGTGATTAAGAGTTTTGTAATTTTTCCCGGATTTATTTTCGCTTTTCTAAATTGCCTCTGCGTTCCCTCGCCGCAATCAACCAAAATTCCCTCGCTGTCGTACTCCAAAAAAATTGCGATGTGATTCCTCTTCGCAGTAGGAATAACTCCGCCCGTTCCTAAAAAAGTTATTTTAATTTTGTTTGACATAAAAGAAAGAGGGAAAATGAATTTATTAATTTATTGAATTAATATAGGGGGATAATCAGACTTAACTTTTTTATCCTTCTCTCTTAAAAGAAACCCGCTACCAATTAACATACCAACAGCAATCATTTCAGCCCCACCAATACCATAATAAAGAAAATTTTGCTCCCATTTTATTGAAGAAGCAACAACAGAATTTTGTTTAAGAGTTTCTTTTTTATTCTGAGTATAATTTATCATAGCATCTAAATTTTTCTGAGAATCTAATTTATTAGAATTAAATTTCTCATTATAACATGGAAGACTAATATTATTTATATTTTGTCTTGCATTTTGAAGATAAGATAAATCTAAATTATTATTTTGGTACTCAACAACAATAGGAGAATTTTCATAGGGATTTTTAAAAAAAGTTTTTTCACCGAAAGGTTTAATATGGCTTGTAAGAACACCCATACTGCTCACAGCCAAAAGTCCAGCCAAACCAAAAAGAGTTTGACCAGTAATTCTCTTTTTATTCATAATTAAATTAAGAAAAACATATTTTATAAAGATTATTATAACACACGCCCAACTATCTTCAAGATTGAAGAATTCAACCCAGCGAAAAAACAAGACAAAACGCTTATTTCCTTTTTGTACAAATTAGTTCCACTAAATCAAAAAGGAAATTAGAGAAACTTCGTAGAAATTTGTCTTTACTCTTTCTTTAATGAAGTAGAAGCAGGAGAAATAAAAATTATCGTGTCTCCCCGTAAAAAAGTCAACCCGATATTTCTCTTCATCTCGCCATTCTGCATTTCTTTTGTGTTATCCAAAACCAAATTGATATGGATATCAAATGCCAGCAGAGTGCCAACAAACTGCTTGTCTCCCTTCAAATGCACTAAAACTTCTTTGTTCTTAGAATTGTTCAGCAAATCTAAGGGTCTTTCAATTCCATTTACCATAATCTAATTGAATAAAATTTATTTTTAAACATTTCTATTATTATATTTATTGACAAATCAAAATTTCAACAACATCAAACCAAAACCTATTTAAATCAATCTTATTCTTTTCCTTTATGAAATTAGGAAGAAAAATATCGGGTGGGAAATATGTTAAAAGAAGAAAGAAAAAATTATATGAATTAGCCGGGCAAGAAAGAATTGTAAAACTTGGGGAAGAAAAACGAAAATCAAAAAGAACACATGGAGGAAATAGAAAAACATTTTTATTAAGATCAAAATCGGTGAATGTGGTTGGAAAAGATAATAAAATAAAGAAAGTTGAAATCAAAAATGTCGTTGAAACTCCCTCCAATAAATTCTTGGCAAGACAAAATATAATTACAAAAGGGACATTTGTAGAAACGGAAATTGGAAAAGTAAAAATTACCAACCGCCCGACTCAAGACGGCGTTCTTAATGGTATATTAATTGAATAATTATATTTTTATGCAATTTTCGTCAGAGGCAATTCTAAAAACCTTCAAAATTTCCTGCTTCCTTAAAATCTTCCTGATTTTGAGGAATGGAAAACTTCTTTGTTTTTCCATGTGAATGTCTCCAATTCGGAAGAATTGGACGACTTGGAAATCTTTGATGACCATGGGATGAAAAACTTTATTGTTTTTCATATCGCCGTTCAGTATTCGAGGAAGTTCAAAAACTTCAAAATACAAATTTTGAATGTCCCAGAAATTCTCAATTTCTGAGGAAACCCGTTGGTTTCTTTTATTTTTTACCACTTTTTCGCAACAAATAAAAAAGAAAACTTTATATATACAAAACATTTTTAAATCTTGTCTTTTAATTAAGAAATAGTAAAATTCTGACCATGGCGAATATAAGAAAATGTCCCGAATGTGGAAGCATCAATTTAACTTATGATTCTCATCTTGGAGAAATAATTTGCAATGATTGTGGACTAGTAGTAGAAGAAAAAATGGTTGATACTGGTGCAGATTTATCTGGAAAATTTGACAAATCAGAAAAAAAAGGGCGTGGCGGTGCTCCAATGAGCATGCAAAAATTCGACAAAGGTTTAACAACCAACGTCGGAGAAATTTCAGATATCTATAAATTAGAACCCGGACAAACAAGAAAATTCCTGCGACTAAAAAAATGGCAGGAAAGAGTTTCAACATCAATTGAAAGAAATTTAAGGCTTGCTATGGCTGAATTAAGAGTTATTGCATCTTATTTAAATTTGCCAAATGTTGTAAGAGACGAAGCATCAAGAATTTATAATTATGTTTTACAGCGAGGATTAGTCCGTGGAAGAAGTATGGAATCGGTAATTGCCGCTTGTCTTTACGCTGCTTGTCGTTCTTATAATATTCCACGAACTTTAGACGAAATGGCAACAGCGTCGGATGTTGAAAGAAAAGAAATCGGAAGAACTTACAGATTTATTATAAGAAAATTAGGAATTAAAGTAAAGCAAAGTTCTCCAAAAGATTACATCTCAAGATTTTCTTCAGTTTTAAAATTAAGTCCAAGAACACAAAATGATGCTCTAAAAGTTTTGAAGCAGGCAGAAGAAGTTGAACTAACAAGTGGAAGAGGCCCAGCAGGAATTGCAGCAGCAGCATTATACGTCGCAGCACTAATTAACGACGAGAAAAAAACCCAAAGAGAAGTCGCTGACATCGCTGGAATTACAGAAGTAACAATAAGAAACAGGTATAAAGAATTAATAGAAAGACTTAATCTAGAAGATAAAATTAAGCAAAAAGAAAAAGAGATGGATAAAAAAAAGAAATAAAATTAATAATTTTCAAAAATTTCCTTTTCCGATACAGCATAACATCCAGGATAAGAAACAGCAATTCCTGCCGATTTGTTTGCAAATTTAATACAATCTTCTAAGTTTAATCCCTTAATATAAAAATGAGAAAAAGCTGCAAGAACACTATCTCCAGCTCCAGTAACATCAAAAACTTTTTTTGCTTCCGCGGGAAAATCAACTCTTAATTTAGAATCTCCCTTCAATCCAAAATAACTAATTCCTTTTTCACTCCTTTTTAATAAAACTCTTGTTCCTAATTCCTTCCTTAATTTTTCAGCTGCTTTAATTTCATTCTCTAATCCAGACATTTGTCTGGCCTCTTTCATATTTGGAACTATCATAAAAATATCATGATAAAAGTCCTTATGTGCCGGCTTAAAGTCCGCAATTATTTTTTTGCCAGTTTGTTTTAGTCTTTCTATTAATCTCTCAGAGATTACTCCTTTATTATAATCAGAAATAACTATCAGCTCCGTATCAGATAAATGTTTCAGAATTTCAGAAGTGTGATTCTCATCTATATATTGTTTTCTTTCTCTATCCTTTCTAAAATGATATCTTCCGTCGTGGATTGACAAGGTTCTCTCCTTGACAATTGTTTCTCTATTGTCATCAATAATTAAATTGCAGGGAATGTTTGAATTAAATAAAACTGTTCCAAGAATTTTTGCGTTCCCATCATTTCCAATTACACTCATTAATTCAAAATCAGCGCCTAACGCACTTAAATTTGCGGCAACATTTCCTGCGCCCCCGGGCTTGTATTCTGTTCTTTCAACATTATAACACGGAGCAGAACTCTCTGGATTTTCTCTGTTAGAACAATAGTCATATTTATCTAAAATAACATCTCCTATTAAAGCGATCTTTGACATGTCTAAAATAAAAAAACCATGGTTTAAAATATTTCTATACAAAAACATAACTTTTTATATGAATACTTAATTTATATTTATCAGGCGGGTATGCCGGAGTGGTCAAACGGGATAGGCTTAGGACCTATTAGCTTAGTGCTTGCACAGGTTCGAATCCTGTTACCCGCATAAATTAATAATATTTTACAAATAAAATTAAGAATTAATTTTTATTATTTAAGCACACAAACTCGGCCAATTTGTCCAAGGCCCTGTTGAAAATGGAGAATCAACAAACTGCCATTTAACATTGTTAATAGTGTCATAACCCTTTCCATTCAAATAAAACATAACAGCAGGAGAAACATCAATTCCCGCTAGATTCAATATTTCTGCTTTCGGTCTCGTAACATCGTCGCCAAAAACATAATTGCAATCATTAGTATATTTAGGTCCAACATCGTACCATTGCGCATAAACTGTTTGTTCATTATAATCAATCCTAACCCAAGATTTAACTCCGTATTTTGTCGGTCCAACCGGACTGCAAGGCAATGCAACATAAAATGGATTATGTTTAGGAACAAAATTCGCTGGACAAAAATTATTATTACTTTTTCTTTCAGTCGGACTATCAATTCCTCCAAACAGAGTAACCCAACAATTAAGATCTTTATCGGAATCTACCCCCAACACATCACAAAATTTAGTTTGTTCTTGTCCTCCCTTTTCTCCAACATAAAACGTCGTCGCTGTTATTCTAGTATGGATAGAATTTCCACTAATAGAAGTTGAGCTTGTTAAATCACTCAAGCTTTTCCCATTCAAATAATTAACATCTTCATTTAAATTTGTGTAATAAGATTGCCCCTTTAACACACTATCGCTTGAATAATAAAAATTTGTAAAATCTAATTTATCTTCCCCCACAACTTTTCCTATACTTCTTACATAATTATCAACATAAATTGCATCACCAACTACATATAAGGTGTAATCTCTCGCAGGACTTCTTATCAAATAAGTTTTTCCACTTATTTCTTCGACTTTCCAAGAAACTTCAGTAGTTGTTGTAATAGTCTCTGTTGACATAATCGTGGAACTGGCAGCTGCTTTTTTCTCATTAACATAAATTGATTCCGCTTTTCCTAAAATATAATAAATTTCGAATTTTAAATAAACTGCTTCCGCCTTAATTGAATTAATGACTTCACTTTTTTCAACATCATCTAATTGCTTGAACAATAAAGCAAGATTCAAACTATCAATATAACTTTCGCTTTCAATTGAATTAAATAAATTACTAATTGTATCTTGTTTATTACTGGCTCTGTTAATTTGAGTTTTCATATTCTCAATTTCTTTTCTCACCTCGGCAAAAACACCTTGCGCTGTTTGAGTATCAACAATTGGTTTGTCTAAAAGAGAAGTTGTATCTCCTGTTTGTGTAATTTGTGTTTCTAATTGTTTATCTTGTATTACTTGTTTAACAGAATTAGTGTCAAGCCAGCATCTTACAGATTCGTCGTCGCAATAACCAACATCTTTCCATCTTGCTTCGTTAACTCCTTTTCCGGGATTTGCATTTGCACAAACTCTTGTAATTCCAACACGATTTAAATTTCCACTTCCCGTAGAAGAATCAATAACTTCCTGCGCGCCAGATTGAACATTCGGCTGTATCAACGAATAAGCAGAAGCACTTCCACTAACGCAAGTATTTTTAGTTCTAATATCTGCCTTCAGCTGATCTGCATAATACTGGTCAGTCAAATAATTAACTGCAAAAGAAGTTGAAACTTTTTTAAAACCGCACTCATCTTTTCCATTAATTCTCACGCACAATTCTTTGTATCCAGCAGGCGCAGTGAAATCTTTTGTCTGAGATTGATAGCCCCCTTTAGGAATATAGCCCGTATCGACGATAATTGTATTTTGAACATTCACATAAGCAGACGTATCTGGATTTTTAAGATAAATTTGATAGTTAGCTCCGAAATCCCTTCCAGCCCAAATATGATAATAAACTTTGTATTGCGAAGTTGCAGGAACAGTTGCATCGGTATATTTAATTTCATCAAACCATGAATAAAATTGAACTGGAGAATCGGGTTCTAACAACGCATCAAAAGTTCCTTGATTAGGAACACTTGCAGATACAAATGCCTTGCAAAATTCAGTTCCAATTTCTCCCGAACTTCTTGCCTTGAATGCAGTGTAAGCATTTACTGCATAAGTATTTTTCATGTAATCGACGCTGTCGCTCGCCTGTTTCCAAGCATCCTGAACAGTAAGATATTCTCCCCCGCCCTTCATTCCCTGTCCATTTGCAGTTTCAATCAAACTTTTAACACCCATATTCATAATTGGCTGCGCCTGCTTCCAAAAAAATTCACAAAGATAAACACTATGGATTTCATCACAAATTCCGACAGTTCGTCCTGTTGCAATATTTTCTTTCAAGCAATCTTGATAAGATTTCAAAATACTTAAATAAGCATCAAGCCCCGCATGAATTCCGCTAAGACAAACAGGCACAATTATTTTTTCCTTGATATTAGGTAAACATAACAAAGTGCTTCCAACAATTCCAGATTGGATAACGTTGTCAACTCTATACCTTCCCCCTAAATCACATCTGCTCGAAGGACAAAGCACAGGGTCGCATGCATTAAACATCATCCAGCAATCTTTCGGAGACATAAAATCCTGGCACCTTTTTTCATTAATTCCTGCAGCAGACGTATCAACTAAAATATTAGTTCCATCAATGCTGAATCTTGATTTCCCATAATTTCTATTGGCTGTCTTAATAGCGTCGACAGATTTCTTAACAAGTCTTGCCGATTCAGTTTTATCCAATCCAGCAACCTGAATTTTTCCAATTAAATAATCATTTCCATGAGCAGCATAAAGAACATCTGTTTTTGTATCGTCGGCAATGTCTAGATTTTCATCAGCACCTATATTTTGTATCCAGAATTCTTTTACATCTGCTCCAGTTGAATATCCTCCGCTCATTCCACTAGTCCCCTCGTCGACAACAGCATAAAATCCGGTCTTTCCCCCATAAGTTCCAGGAATCGGAACAATATGAACAAGCCCTTTGCTGGTTCCAGACAAGAAATATTGTGCATTAACTTTGCTTGTCCATTTTACATTATCTCCATTTTTCGTTGCAGAAAGCAGCTCTCCTGAATTTTGCATGGTTTTCCCCTGCAATCTCGCAGAAATTTTTTCAAGATTAAGTTTAGCTGCATTTTTCGCAACATCGCTCGCGCCAGAATTTAAAATCTCGCTGTTAGTTTTAATATCTCTCAAATCAGTCAAGCTTGCCGCATCAATCTGTGTTTGAGTAATTTCCACTTTTGTTATCTCTTTTTTTCCTTCAGGTAAATCATCACTAATACCAACATACTTTTCAACTTCAAAATTAATCGGAGAAACTTCTTTTTTAAATTCTATTACCGAATCTTTTCTCTCAACCGAACCTGCAGAATTTATATTCGCTTTCTGTATGCTAATAACTTTATCATTAACTGAATTTATTTTCTCTTTGTAAATTTTAATATCATTTTCAATTTCATCGTTGTGATTATTCAAACAATTATCAAATGCCTGTCTATCCGTCCCTGCTTCTCTCTTGCACTTATCATACCACATAGGCATGACATCCTGTCTCGCAGTTGCACCTCCGCTAATTCCACTAAAAAAATTCTTTGTAATTAAAACTGCAGAAGTGGCAAGGCAAACTCCTTTCATAGTCTTAACAGCATTTCCAAGAGCTTCAACTGTTTTACTAAGGTCGCTTATTGTTTTATTCAAACTATCTACAATTTCCTGCGCAGTTTCTGGACTTAATTGAATTGCTCTCTTCTCAATTCCAATTTCAAATGCAAAATCAGAATTAGAATATTGATTAGGAATATCTGCAATCAAAGAAACTTTTGCAACCCTGTCAAATTTAATATTTTTAAGTTTAATAGTATAACCGCCCCTTGCCTGCTCCCTGTCATTCAAATTTAAAATAAAAGTTTCTGTTCCAACACCAGTTCCGGCAGATGTCGATGTGCCTGTCGATATGCTCGATACTGGAGAATACAAAATTTCTACCCTGTCTTGATAAATATTCATAAGTTTAAACACATCGGCAAAAGTTTCCTTCGCCTGAACTTTTCCTTTACAAGCCACATTTTTATCTGCACAATTATTTATCTCTACATCCTCGCCATCTTTTTTTAATTCAAATTCTGCATTAACTTCATCTCTCATCGGCCCTTTAATATCGTTCAATTTAATATAATGTCCGTCATATGCAGAAGTCGGAACATTAACACTTCCGATTCTTTCTGCAGCACCCCGTGCATAAGAACTTCCAGAATATTGTGTCACAACCTGATTGAACAAATCTGCTGCCTCTGCATTCATTCCAACTTTCTCTGCTAAATCCGCCAAATCATACAATGACTTCGCACTCCAAACTTCTCCGCTCGAAGATTCAACATCGCCGTAAAAAGATTTTATGTCAGATTGTTTTTCTTTTGCTTTGTCATAAATCTTTTTAGCAAGCTCGTCAATAGGAACATTTGTCGGTGTTGTCGTAGAAATTGAAGCCGTTGTGCTCGTTCCAATCTCACTTAAATATTTTCCATTGAGAAATATAACATCTTCTAAAAGATTGTAATAATAAGATTGTCCGGCCAATATACTATCGCTAGAACTGTAAAAACTTGTAAAATCTAATTTATTTCCAACAACTCTTCCAATACTTCCCAGATAATTATCAACATAAATCATGTTATTTGTTATAGATAAACTATAATCTCTTGCAGGACTTCTTATCAAATAATTTTTTCCATTTATTTCTTCAGTTCTCCATGAAACCGTCGAAGTTGTTGCAACAGAACTTCCCAAAACAAGCTTCTGCGTTGACATGCCCTTGCAGTAAATATCAACGCTCTTCTCACCCTCAAATAAATTTATTTTTGTTATTTGACAATTATTATCCAAGAATTTTTCTCCTTCAACATACCATTTAGAATTATCATCGACACTTAAAGAAACTTTCTTCACTCCTCCGACAATATCATCTAACTTAACTCTTATTTTCCCCCTGCAATAAAATCCAGGAAGATAATAAATCTCAGAAGTTTCTCCGGCCTTCAAATTAAAAGTTCTGATTTTTGTATCTGCATCTCGATAAAGAGAAATCATTGCACTACCTTCGGAAATTGAATCTGCTCGCAAATAAACTGCTCCCTTGAAAGCAGAATTATCTTTGTAATTTACTCTCCAAGAATCCTCGTCTTTAAATTCCTCCAAATAATAATCATTTTGTCCTGTTCCAAAAAATCCTTCTGAATCAAATCTCAAAACTCCGGTAAGATTAACATTTACAGACTTGGGCATATTTTTTTCAGCAGGAATTCTCTTCAATAAAACAACGACATAACCCACACCATTAATAAATGGCTTGTCCAAAAAAACCTCTCTTGAATATATTGCTTCATTATTTGGATGGAAACTAACTCCGGCGATGTAATTCCCCATTCCGGCTTTATTTTCAAATTTCACAGATTTTATTTTGGAAACGTCGATAAAAGGATTTAATTTAATCATATCAACCTTGCAAAAAATAGGAACATTCTGTTCTTCTAACAAATCACTTCTTACAACAGTTGGATTGCAACTTCCTGGCTCCACAAACATTATAAAATCCGTCGTCGCTTCACATTTGTCGCTGTTAGCAAGAATCGGCCAATAATCACTCGCATACTGATTTGAAAACGTGTTGTAAGTTCCTGGTTGGCTGTATTGTGTATTTGCAGAATAAACAAAACTCGAAGAAAAACTCGAAGAAGTTGTTGCACCGACGGCAAAATTCAAATTGAGTAAAATTAAAATCCCAACTAATAAAATCCATTCTATTCTTTTTCTAAAATTATTTTGTTTCATCTTCAAAACTTCCTGATTTGAATGAGGTAAAAAATTTCTTGTTTTTTTCATCTTAAAAATTTCCTGTTTTTAACGAGGTAAAAACTTCTTGTTTTTTCATCTTAAAAATTTCCTGATTTGAATGAGGTAAAAAATTTCTTGTTTTTTTCATCTTAAAAATTTCCTGTTTTTAACGAGGTAAAAACTTCTTGTTTTTTCATCTTCAAATTTTCCTGACTTTCAAAACTTCCTGTTTTGTAACCTTCAAAATATTTTGTTTTGAATGGGACGGAAAATTTCCTATCTTCAAAATCTCTTGTTTTGGAGAGATGAAAAACTTTCTTGTTTTTCCTATTTTCCGTAGGATGGGAATCTTTAATTCCCATATTTGAATGAGGTAAAAAATTTCTTGTTTTTCTTATTTTTTTCATTCAAAACTCAGATAAACTCCCTGAACCTCCAATCTATTATATCCGTCCTGCAATTCATCCAAGCTTCTCGGCAATGGAATACTATTAACACTGATTTTTAATTTCCCATTTTCCAATTGTGATGCGATAACATAATCTTGTCCATTTCCACCCCCAGAAATAATATTCGAAATTTTCTGCGCAGGCAGATTAATATCAAAACACTTTTCTTCAGTCATTCCCAAAATTCCCAAGATTCCAGATTTAGGAACTTCGCTGCATTTCTGGTCTTGAATTCCCGGAAGAGTTATTGTAGAATTCTTATAAACATAAACGCTGATATTATAACTTCCTTCAGAAAGTTTTATTGTTTTCATGTCGGGCCATACAGCTGTCTGGCTGTTCTCATCTGAAATGAAATTTATAATTGCGAAATCAGAGCTCTCTCTTCCGTCAACGTTCAATGCATAAGGAACCTCATAAAGTTTGTCAAGAATAATATCTATTTTATCATATTCATTTGTAGATTGCATAATCCTCTTTTCAACATATCCCTCGGCTTTTGCAGAAACATACCCATTCACACATTTAGGAAACATTCCCTTGAGATTAGCCCCTTCCCCATTTAATTTAGTTTCTCCTATATTGCAATTAGTTCCCAAACACTCAAAATCAATTCCTGCTTCAACGGGTTGCAATTCAACATCATAAGTATAAACATCAATTTCCTGATTCATATATTTGCAAAGCTGTTCTTCTGATTGTGCAACTTCTTCTCCAGCAATTCCTTCTACTGGCAAATTTTTATTTATGACAACTGCAACAGGAAACTGGAATAATTCTTCCTCGTCGTAAATTTGAATTAAAACTGGGTAAGCAAAATCATAAACAAAATGATAAGGCACATAACAAAATCCAAGAATTCCCAATCCCGGCTGGTTGCCTATTGGAGATGCAATCATAGGATTATTATCTGGATAAACTTCTATTTTAGTCGGCCATCCTTTCGAATAAAGAAAATTTACGTTTTTGTCATTCGCATCTTCTCCAATATCATAAATAAAATATTTATTTTCTTTTGAAGGAGAATAATAATCTCCCTTAATCTTGATTGTCTGTGTATTCACTTCCAATGCTTCCACCAATTTTGTTTTAACCTCATTTTGATTCCAAACTTTTGGGGAACATGTAAATTCAACGCCATCAACAGGAGCATATAACCTAAGAACATCAACTCCATAATTTTCCAGAAATTTATTTTTTCTCTCGTCGCCATAAATTTTTCTCGCATAATTATAAAAATTTCCAAGCTTAGAGCTGATTTCCATTTTATGAGAATTAATAATCGCGCTGTCATCGTCTTTTTTCACACTCATCTGCAAATTCAAATTAACATCAACCTTGTCGTCGGAGATTTTGACATCCGCGGTTGGACTTTCAAAATTAACTTCAAAACCTTCATTGTATCTTTGCGTCAAGTCGCATTTAACAATTTGTTTTTCAATATAATCTCCAAGCTGCTGCTCCATTTCATTAATAGAAGGAATTTGCTCTTTCTGAATATTATTTCCAGAAATATAATACCAATAAGGAACAGGCATCCCTAAAAAATCCAATTGAGAAGAAAAAGGCATATATCCTGAACCAGGTTCAAATCTCGGAGTTTCAATATATCCTCCTTGAGATTCTAAAATATTTATTCCAGTGGAACTATCTTCTTCCAGACATCTCAAAAAATCCTGATATAATGGTTCTATGCTAGTGGGAATATTTGAAACAGAAAATTTATCTCTAACTAAAAAATAAGTAATAACTCCACCAATAATTATTATTGCAATTATCACAAAAATAGTTATTTGCGCCCTGTGATTAATTTCAAAATTTCCCCTTTTTAACAACATAAAAAAATAATGGAAATAATGTATATAAAGTTTATTAAATATAAATTATTAGGATAAATTATACAATTTCACCAGAAGCATTTAGAAAATTTCAAAATTTCCTGTTTCCTTAAAATCTTCCTGATTTTGATGTATGGAAAAATTCTTTGTTTTCCATATGAAAGGATGGAAAATTTTCCTGTTTTTCATATCGCCATTCAGCATTAAAGGAGATTCGAAATAATTTGTTTGTGGTATCCTCGGAGGCAATAAAGATGCCACCATTCAGCATTAGAGGAGATTCAAAAAGAACCAGCGGGTTCTTTTTATGGCCTTGTAGTATAATGGTAGAACATATCCTTGACGTGGATAAAACCGCGGTTCAATTCCGCGCAGGGCCATTCATTAAATTTAAAAAGCACTTTTATCTTTCAATTTCATGAAAATTCCTAAAACAGCAAAATCTAAACTAAAAAGATTTTGTGGGATTAGGAATTAAAAACAAGAAAATGAAAATTCCTAAAACAACAAATAGATTTTGTCCGTATTGCAGAAAAAAAACCGAACAGAAAATAAAATTCGTCTCGACTGGAGCAAAACGTAGTGCATTAAAAAGAGGTTCAAAACAAAGAGCCCGGCTTCGAGGATTAAATCGCGGTGTTGGGAATAAGGGGAGATATTCAAAACCCGCAGTAAGCAAATTCAAAAGAAAAACAAAAACAAATAAAAAAACAAACATAATGTATACTTGCAAAGAATGCGGAAAATCTAAATATAGATTAGGAAGAAGAAATAAACGAGCAGGAAAACAAATACAGGAATAAAATGACAGATAATATACAGACAATCCAACCAGAAATAATCAAATTAGGAAAATTGGAAATAAATTTAGAGGAATTAAGAAATTTTTTAGTTGAAGCAAAAAAAAATAGTTATGCTGGAAATGGTGAAAAACAAATTGCTGAAGATGGTTCTAAAATATTAACATTTCAAAAAGGAAATTTTTATTATACTGATAATTACGCGGGATATTATCAAGCACCTGGTTCAGAAATTGTTAGATGGCAAAAGCCAAATGGACAAAGAATTTGGCAAATGGCGTATTCTGGGGGGATGCAACCAAATTTGTATGGTGACAAGGAATTAGTTCATGCAACATTTGAATTTCTTAAAAGATCATTATCCAAAATAACAAAAGAAAATCCATTTAGAGGACCAGAAGGAGAATCTTTTGACGAGGATGAATTTAAATATTGGGCATATACTTCTCCAAAAGGAAATATTAAAAGATTTGTTGGAAATGAATGGATAAGTAAAGGAGCTATAATTTTTTCACAAAATTTCATTGGAGGTTTAATAATTCCAGAATAAAATGGCAATCGCAAAACGTAAAAAGAAATTTTTTGATGTCGAGATTCCTTTGATAAGAAAAGAAACGCAACTGCAAGCGTTTGAAATAGAGGAACTAAATAAAAAATTAATAACTTATGATTTAACAAGAATTCTTCGAGGGAAAAGTATGCTTCTTCAGGCAGTCGTAGAAGTTAAGGATGAAAAGGCAACCGCCTTTCCAAGAGAAATAAAATTAATGCCTTATTTTCTGCGAAGAATGGTAAGAAAAGGAACAAATTACGTCGAGGATTCCTTTAGTGCAAATTGTAAAAACGCGCAAATCAGGATAAAACCCTTTTTAGTTACAAGAAGAAAAGTTTCTCGTGCAGTTAGAAAAGCATTAAGAGAAAAAGCAAAACAAGAACTAATTGAATATGTTAAAAACAAAAAAACCGAAAATATCTTTGATGAAATATTAAAAAATCAATTGCAAAAATATCTAAGTGCAAAACTCAAAAAAATCTATCCTCTTTCTACTTGCGAAATTAGAATTCTGAAGGTTGAAAAAAATTTTGAAACTCCCAAGGAAGAAAAAGTTTAAATAATATAAGAACATTAAAATAAAATGAATAATCTCCATCTAAACACCTATAAGTTTTGGTATATTTTTAATTAGACGGGGCTAATTCTAAAATGGCTCGAGCAACATCTTTTACGTCGTTGAATTCTGTTTCCTGTCAAAAATTAAAACCCTCTGAGATAGAAAATCTTGTAATAGTTCTCTCAAATATGTGGGTTAAATCAGGAATGAAAAAACAAGAAGCAGAAGAATTAGTAAGATCTCAAGCAAGCATCTGGAAATTTATTGAAGAAGAATGCAGTGCGAATCAAATTAAATATGGAATAAATCTTGCATATGCAAATTACAAAAGAAATCCATCTAAAAATCGTCTAACTATGAAATATATCACAGAACAAATTCAAACAGGTTTATTTGAAAGATATTTTCCCAAAAACTAAAAAGTCTTTAGCACAAAATTAAAGGAAGGTTGATTGTTAAGGAAACCTTGGTTCCCTTACAAAGCCTGCAGAGAGATTTGAACTCCCGACCTACTGCTTTCCTGTTCCCTCGCGATTCTCGTCGGAGGCAATTCAAAGAATCGCCAATCCGCGTCGGAAAGGAAAGAATGTGAAGGAGAACCATGGTTCTTCTTGTTACAAGGCAGTCGCTCTACCACTGAGCTATGCAGGCATGTCCTTCATAGCGAACCAGTAACCTTGCACGGAAAGGAGATGGTGTGAGGAAGAACCTTGGTTCTTCTCATGAGCTATGCAGGCATAATTGAAGTTAACAATTATCCATTTAAAAAGTTTGTTTAATTTCAAATTCAGTAAAAATCAATCGCTCCGCATCGGCTTTCAGACACGATGCTCCGCTAAGAAATTATTAATGCATAATTCTCAAAATAATTTGAAGATAATAAACTACTGTCGGGTTATCTGGGTGGGCGGGATAGCAAATTGGATGAAAAAGAAATAAATGAAAAGAAATCAAACAATTCCACAAGTTACCATTTTCCAAATAAAAAAACAAATTTAAATATATTTTTTGAGATTATTTTCCTTTTGCAATCATCTTGAACCTTTCCTAAATTTATCTTCAAAACTTCTCGTTTTGAATGAGATGGAAAATTTCCTATTTTCCATAAGAGACAGAAATTTTAAAATTTCTGTATGTTCCAAACCCAAGCAACAAATCCACCCTTTCCAGAAAATAATGGAATTGACATTAAACCAAAACCAAAAATTATTATAATAATTCCAGTAACTACTCTAATATCTACATTCATAATACATATAAAAAAATAGAGTTAATAAATTTATCCGCCAAAAATTCTGCTAAAGAAACCTTTTTTCCTAATCTGCTCCTCGACAATTTCAACTACTTCCTTCTCTTTTTTTTCTCTTTCTTCTTTTTCTTCTTGTACTTTTTTCGTTTTCTGCCTAATTATTTCTATCACTCTATCTATATCTGATCTCAAATATCCTTGCTGAACAAGAATGATTTTCAAATCTTCAAGCTTGTATCCTTTCTTCATATTTTTGTCAAAATAATCCAAAAGGAATCTATCTATTTGTCTATCCATAAAAAACTAAGAATTTCTCTATTTAAAAATATTATTATATAATTTAATAAAATAATTTAGATTCTTTTTTTGTGGTATCCTCGGAGGCATAAAGAGATGCCACCGTTCAGTGTTTCGAGGAGATTCAAAAAGGACCAACGGGTCCTTTTTATTCAACTAACATAACTTCACACTTCCCGTCGTCAATAAGAATCTTTGCAATTTCCTTGGAAATATTTGCAATATCCCCTTTTTCATAGGGCCCCATTTTCTCTCCATTAAGTCCGACAAATTCATCAACTTTATCGAGAAAGAGAATCAGCTCATTATTTTGCTCTTTAATTTTTTTGCCGTTTAATTCTTCATTAAGTTCTTTATCAGATGCATCAATACATTTCATCAAATTCTCAAATAAATCTTTTTCAATAGCTAGCATGTTTTCAAAATCCTGTTTAGAAATTCCAGTTTCAGCAGCAATTAAAACCAACGCCAAGATTTTCTTTCTTCTTCTAAGCATCAATTCCTTAAACAAGGTAATCGCATTTTCCAGTTGTTTCTTTGTTTTCAAAATAACTTCAGAAAAACTCTCGCTTTCTTTAGCAGCAATTTCCTTTTTATCTTTCAAATATTCTGCAACATCTTTGATGAAATTCTTTGGAATTGGTTGCAGTTGCTCGCTGTATCTTTCCTTTCTTGATGCTTCATAGATGTCGTTGTAGGTTATCACAACATTCCAAGAAGGGAATTATTTTTAATAATTGCTGTGATAGAAAACTAATTGGAAAGCAATCTTAAGGTAAAGTATATAAATAACAAAAATATATAATAAAATGGATTATGAAGATCATCCAATCTTAAAGCTTGACGAAAAAGATTTGATTCGAAATAAAAGTCCTTCTAATCTAGAAAATTTAGCTATTCTCTCTTTTGCCGGTGCAGTAGGTGGAGTAGTTCTCGCAAAATTAACAGAACCTTATCTTTGGAAGGTTGTTGATACACTAGACTATGCTATAAAATATTTCTCTCACTAAAAATCTTTCTATTTCACAAACCCAACTTTCTTCAAAAGTTCATTTCCATTCATTCTTCCTAAATTTCCTGTCCTCGCTTCTTTTTCACTAAATCTTTTTTCTTTTGGAATGGAATTTTTTGGATTATAAAACAATACAGGAACCGGATCTGCTGAATGATTTTTAAGTCTGCAAGGCGTCGAATGATCTGCTGTAACAACAACGCTG
>JBAZOZ010000005.1:0-50510 GCA_041648455.1 Candidatus Pacearchaeota archaeon
AATGAAACTTTATCTTACAGCTCAACAAATTGATTTTATAGCCCCTCTTAAAAACTTTTTCCCTTCTTTTTTTGCGTCGGATCAATTTTCTGCAGAGGTTGCAAGCATAATTCAATCCTTTATAAAAAAAATAACAAACTATCTTGTTGATTCCTTCGCTAGTTTAGTTCTTAATTTTCCAACTCTGCTTATGAAAACTTTTGTTGTGCTTTTTACTTTATTTTTTGTTCTTCGAGATAAGGATGAGCTCATAGAATATATAAAAAGTCTGCTTCCATTTTCGAAAGAAGTTGAGAATAAATTATTCTATTATTCGAAAGGAATTACTTCTTCAGTTATTTATGGGCAGGTTGTTGTAGGTATTTTTCAGGGTTTAATTGCAGGTATTGGATTTTTTATATTCGGTGTTCCTAATTCTCTCTTACTTAGCTTGGCAGCAATGTTAATTTCAATTCTTCCACTTTTAGGGCCATTTTTAGTTTGGGTTCCTGTAGTGATATATTTATTAATAGCAGGAAATACTTTTTCAGCGATGGGTGTTTTAGTGTTTGGTTTAGTAGCTTCAACAGTCGATAATATTTTACGGCCAGCAATTGTTTCAAGAAGAACAAAAATACATTCATCAATAATTTTAACTGGAATGATTGGCGGTCTATTTATCTTCGGTATTTTGGGAATTATCTTGGGTCCGCTAATCCTTTCTTATCTTTTAGTCATCTTAGAATTTTATAGAAGTAAAAATATTAAGGGGCTTTTTTCTGCTTCTAATTAATAACTAGTTAAATATAAAAACAATTTTTTCTTTAATTTTAAAAAGAGATAAAATGAAACTTAGAGTCAAATTTTTGAAATGGTCCGCAGGAGTTCCCGTAGTAATGCTGAATAAATTCACTGCAGAAGAAATTGGAATTCATACTCAGGAAAGAGTTTCTATTAAAACAAATTCAAAAGAACTTTCAACAATCGTAGATATAATAGAAGGAGTAGTTGGAAAAAATGAAATAGCAGTATCTTCGGAATTAAAGAAAATTATGAATTTAAAAAACAAACAAAAAGTTGAAGTCAGCATTGCTGATTCTCCTAAAAGTTTAGATTATATTAAGAAAAAACTAAACAATAAATCTCTCTCTTATGAAGAAATTAATGAGATAATAAAAGATATAGTGAGCAATTCCCTTTCTGAAGCAGAAATCGCACTTTTTATTTCAGCAATGTATAAACAAGGAACGAGCATGGAAGAAACAATTTTTTTAATAAAGGCAATGTTGAATAATGGAAATAAATTATCTTTTAAAAATAAATTTGTTGTAGATAAACATTCCATAGGGGGAATTCCCGGGAGAACAACCCCGATAGTTGTTTCTATTTGTGCGTTCGCAGGATTGATATTTCCGAAGACTTCCTCGAGGGCAATAACAACTCCGGCAGGAACAGCAGATGTAATGGAAACTTTAGCAAGAGTCGAATTTTCAATGAAAGAACTTAAGGAAATTATAAGAAAAACAAATGCGTGCATTGTTTGGGGTGGTGGATTGGAAATGGTCACGGCAGATTCCAAATTAATTCAAATAGAAAAATTGCTTGGAATTGATCCCGAAGCTCAGCTGCTCGCGAGCATTATGTCAAAAAAACTTGCAATGGGTAGTAATTATATTTTAATTCATATTCCATATGGAAAAACAGCCAAGGTAAATAGAAAAAAAGCATTAAATTTAAAGAAGAAATTCGAATATCTTGGAAAATATTTTAGAAAGAAAATGAAGGTTGTTTTGATAGAATCTAAGGGTCCACTTGGAAATGGGGTCGGCCCGGTTTTAGAGATGATTGATGTAATAAAAGTTTTGAATAGACAACAAGGACCTAAACCGCTCGAGGAAAAATCTTTATATCTTGCCGCAGAGATCTTGGAAATGACTGGTAAAGCAAAAAAAGGAAGGGGAATCAAATTGGCGGAGGAAATATTATATTCTGGAAAAGCACTTGAAAAATTCAAGGAAATAATTAAGGCACAAGAAGGTTCCTTAAATTGGGATAAATTGAAACTGGCAAAATTCAAAAGAGAGATAATTACAAAAAAATCCGGAAAAATTTTGGAAATAGATAACAAGAAAATAAATTTATTGGCAAGAATTGCTGGATGTCCTGCAGAAAAGTCTTCTGGGATTTACATTCATTTTTGTGTAGGTGATAAAATTAAACGCGGAGAAAAAATAATTACAATTTACTCAAATTCCAGAGCAAGATTGAAGCAAGCAGAAAATTTCTACAAAAAAGAAACCGTTTTCCAGATAAGATAATTCTTTTAAACTCTTATTGCGTGGTTTATTCATGGCAAGTTCTACAAGAAATCAGCTCATAGAATATTTCAAGAAAAATATTTCCAAGGGTTATTCTTCCGAAACATTAAAATGGGCGTTAATTAAGCAGGGATATTCTCGAGTTGAAATTGACAGAGCGAATGAGGAAGCACACAAAGAACTTTCTAAAACAGCGCCAGTATTGAAAGAAAAACCAAAAATTAAATATGAACTTCTCGACGAAGAAAACAAACCAATAAAAGTTTATACAAAAAAACCCTGGTGGAAAAAATTATTGGGATTTTAATTTAAGGAAAAATTAATTTATCAAACTCACGCATAAACACAAGAGCCTTCTTTACAAACCATTTTTGATGGACAAATTACCGGTCTGTATACCATATATCCACTTTGACAATTATACTCTCTAACTTTTGTATTGGTGTCGCAGTAATCAACTGCTTCCTTGTTCATTCCAGACAATCTATCAAAATACTTGACAGATCTAGTTTTAGTAACATCCCATCCATCGTTGTCCGTTATATAAGAACAACTATGGTATGCTTTGCCTGTGTCTTCTATAGGCCCGTAATTAGCATTAGGAGTAAGCGCTGCATTTCCTGTAAATTTAGTAGCATTAAATAGAATTACAGCTAATACAATAACACCAACGAAAATCAACGCAACTG
This sequence comes from Candidatus Pacearchaeota archaeon, assembly GCA_041648455.1. Classification (GTDB taxonomy): domain Archaea; phylum Nanobdellota; class Nanobdellia; order Pacearchaeales; family GW2011-AR1; genus JBAZOZ01. Next base: position 2,987 of record JBAZOZ010000005.1, read on the forward strand.
TCAACCCCTTTTTCATAAATACATTAAGAAAAGATTATTTATAAACATTTTGTTTTTGAAGAAATATTCTTTAGAATCAATTAAATAGAAATCTTTTTAATCTGATTTAATCAACAATAAATAAGCCTCCGTCGTATATGAGAAGGACCAAGGTCCTCCTTCACAGTCTCTCCTTTTCGAAGCTGTGTGGCGACTTCTTCAGTTGCTTCCGACGGAAGTCACATACGAACAAGCCTCCGTCGCATAACGGTATTGCACCTGCCTTGAGACAAGAAGAACCAATAGTTCTCCTTCACAGTCTCTCCTTTCCGACGCTGTGTGGCGATTCTCAGAAAATAGAAATTTTCTGAGACTTCAAAAGACGATACTTTTGAAGTTTTTAAATTGCCTCCGACGAAAATCGCGAAGGGAACAAGAAAGCAGGGCCCTATGGGCACCCAGGTTCGACTCCTGGCGGGGGCGTTTTATTTGTCGAAGACAAATTAATTCCGCAGGAATTCTTAACAAAATTCAGAAATATTTTTTAGTTAGGTTCGATCGAGTCTTTAGATTTTTTAGAAACTTCAGAACAAAATTAAAAAATCTGGGGGCGAGTATGGCGGGGCGTTTTTATTAATTCTATAAACCCCTTACTTTTTAGTAAACGTCCTGAGAATATAAAAATAAAAAAATGTTGATAAACTCAGAATGGAAACAAAAATAGAAATTCACAATTCAGGACGACAATTCGAAAGGTCTAAACAATTACTTATGCGGGACTCTTCAATTTGCGAAGATGATAAAAAACTAAAGGAAATAACTTGGAAAGAAGTGATATCTGACAATCTTACTGGTAGTTAATTCTCCTACTTCCGCACTACTCGGCGGGGCTCCCATATTCTTACGTCCACACGAAATATTTATAAATAATGTGCCCGTGTAACAATCATGGCATATACTGAGATAAAACAAAAAAATAGAAAGAAATATTTCTACAGAGTTAAAAGCATAAGAGAAGGTAAAAAGTTTAAGAAAGAAAGAATATATTTAGGAGTTAATTTATCTGATGAGATATTACATCAAAAAGAAAAAGAAGCAGATAACATTTTGAGCGAGAAGAAAAAATTAACCACCCTTAATAAAATTATTCCAAAGATAAAGAGAATATTAAAGAAAAATAAAATAAAAAAAGCAGGAATTTTTGGTAGTTATGCAAAAGGGGAACAGAAGAAAGACAGCGATATAGATATCTTAATTGAACCCCCAAAAGGAATGGGTTTTGGTTTTGTGAGAATTCAGTTTGAGCTTGAGGATAAGTTAGGAAAAAAAGTTGATTTGGTTACATATAAATATCTTAGTCCTTACATAAAAGAAAATATTTTAAAAAGCGAGGTGAGAATAATATGATTAAGGATTCTTCGGTCTTTTTAGATCACATCATTGAAAATATAGTTGACATAGAATCTTTTATTAAGGGTATAAATAAAAAGGATTTTCTTAAAAATAAAGAAAAACAAAATGCAGTTATTAGAAGTTTAGAGATAATTGGAGAAGCTGTCAAAAATCTTCCCCAAAATATTACAAATAAATATCCTAATATTCCTTGGAAGGAAATTGCAGGAACAAGAGATAGAATAACTCATCATTATTTTAAAGTTGATTTAGATATTATTTGGGATATCATTAAGCAAGATATTCCAAAATTAAAACAAGAAATATTAAAAGTAAGGAAAGATTTGAAATAACTAACATTAACCTTAAGTTAAATTAATGGCGGGGGCGTTTTATACTTCTTATTTATTCAATAAATTTAATATATGCAACAGAATTATTTTATCTTTAAATTTTTTTCCCTTTATCGTTTCTTTTTCTTCTTACCATTCCTCTTTGCTTATTATTTTTTAATCTCTTTTTATTCGCCATCTTCAATCTCATTCTTAATAAAGTAATGCAGTTTTTATATTTTTAGGATTTAAACAAGTTGTACATCTTTTGGCGTCTTCATTTATATTTTCTCAAAAACCTTCAGCACCCTTTCGTCTGGACTTAACAAATAAATATGATCCTCTTTGAATCTTAAGCCACGATAAACTTTTTGTAATAATTCTCTCTTTGCTTTGTCCTTGTAAAAATTCCAATAATGTTCTGGGCGAGTTTGTTTAAGGATTTTCCAAAAAGCATCCTTGACATTTGGATTTGGATATTTTGTAAATATAATGCTGTTGCATTGTGTTCCAGGAAAGTCCATCCCCCTCGAGGCTCTTGTTGAGAAAAGAATATCTATCTCTCCTTTTTTAAATCTTTCAACTACTTTTCCAGTTTTATCTTCTCTCTGAATTTCCTTTAACTTTTCCATTGTGATTATCCTATTTATTTTTAATTCTTGCAATTCTTTTTCGCTAGGCAAATCAGCAAAACTATTGACATGAACTAAAATAGGTTTTTTGGCAATCTCAAGACATTTGTTTAGCGCCTCCAAATATTTTTCTCTGCTGTTTTTTCCATTACAAAAATTATCATACTTACAATCCATTTCCAATCCCGTTCTAACAACTTCAATATGCCCTGGGTGTATAGTTTCTGCTTCTATAATTTTATAATCATTTAGTCCAAAAATTTTCCTCAAAACTTCCCCAGAATGTAGGGTTCCAGACATGAGAACGATTATTTTATTTTTATCAATCAATTCCTTAAATTTTTTTTCAAGATTAGTGGTAACCAAACTAACATGTAAATTGTTATCTCTCTTGCTAAAAGTTAAAAATGTTTCGTTGAGATATTCATTAAACATCCTCGCGGTTTCTGCGACATCAAAGAGATAACTTTCGTCGTCAATATCATCTAAAAATTCCTCATTATCTAAAAAGGTTTTTAACAAATCATAAACTTTGGTTTCTTTTAAGGGGAGAATCATATTGGAGTAGATAGCGGCTTCAATTTTTTTATCATGATGAATATTCTTTATTATGATATTTAACTCCGCCGCAACTTTCTCAACAAATTCTTCGTTGCTCCAAATTTGATTCAGCGAATTTTGCAACCGATCAATATTTATTGTTCTTTGATTAGAAAAACTATCTAAAAACTCATCACATTCATCAATTATCTCTACTTCTGTCAATGGTTTTCTTTCCATTCCAGATTCTAATTTATATTTCAAGGAATTAAAAACAATAACATCTGAGTCTAGGTAAGAATTAAACTGCTCATAGAATTTGCACCCCGGCATTCTTTGATAAAAAATAAATTTCTGTTCTCCAAGTCCATCGTAAATTCTCTTTTCCGCTTCAAAATTTTTTAATTCATACTTTTTGGGAATAACTGGACTCCAGTAAGGGCAAACAGAGGCTATAGAAATTCTCCTAACATCTTTCATAGTCCCTATATTGCTTGGATTTACCTTTTTATTATTTTTTAAATATTCTCTTATTTTGTTGGAATTCTTTTCCTTGATTTCTATCTTGCATGGCAAATCATATCTATCTGCAGATAAATCTTCTTTTCTTCTTTGTTCCAATTCTTCTTTTGTAAATTCAAAAATATCATTTAATTTTGAATTCACTTCTCTTTTAAATTTTGGAATAATAATTTCCTTATCTTCTAAAAATTTGCATCTGTGATTGTTTCTCCCTGTTATGACGCTTATTTTTAATTTTTCTCCGGAATCTTTTAATAAATATTTTTCCGATTCATAATCTTTTTTATACTGTGCTTGCAGATTTTTTCCAGGCACAACAATGGATGTTTTACCTATCTTCTTTGCAATGTTCAACGCAATTGCACTTTTTCCAGTTCCACAGACGCCGTGGATGAATATTACTTTGCTTCCATTCTCAATTTCTTTTAAAACTTCCACGACGACATCTTCCTGAGTTTTCCCGTTGGAAAATTTTAGTGGTTCTAAGAATTTCTCTTTTTCATATAAACTCCATGTCATAGGTTAGAGAAAAATTTTGAAAGGTTATAAAACTAATGTTCCAGTTCTAACTAGAAAAAGTTTAGGTTTGAGTTTATTCAGATTAAAATAAAAAATAACTTATCCAAATAATGCACTCAAACCTTCAGCCGCAGCTTCTTTCTTTTCTTCTTTGACTTCTTCCTTCTTTTCTTCTGCCTTAGAACTTCCAGAAGAAGGAGCAGCAACAGCTAAACTCGCTGATTCAAGTTCCTTGTCGATGTCAACACCTTTCAAACTCGCAATCAAAGTTTTTACCTTTGATTCATCTACATGGGAACCGGTTGCAGCAATAACTTTATGCAAATTCTCGTCGTTAACAGCCTTGCCTGCCTTGTGCAGTAACAAAGCTCCGTATATGTATTCCATTATTTATTTCTCCATTTCTCCAGATTTATTTTCGGGAGTTTGATATAATTTTTCCAATGCCTTTGCATACATTCCAGCTTTTCCAATCATAAAACTAATCGTTTCTTTCGTAGGATAGCCAATCTCCACAGCAAATGCCAGGGATTTTCCATAAGATTCTCTTAATATCTTTAATGTTCCTTCTTTGTCGATATTAATATTCAAATATAATTTTTTTTCTTTCAAGTCAAATGCGCACAACGGGACAAATCCGTTTGAAAATGGTTTTATATCTAGTTTTGACATTAAATCTGCAGCACCGCGGGAAATTTTTTCTCCTTTCTTGACAATAACTTTAGGTTCTTTGATATTTATTTTTCCCTTGTCAATTTGAATTTGAATTCCCAAAGCACCGAGTTCTGAAATTGCTGGTCCGGGAACTAAACTTGTAGGTCCGGGTTGAATAGTTATATCTTCAGGAGCTTCTTGTCCAGCCTTGGCTTTTGCAGGACTTTTATTTTCAATCAAAAAGGATGCCAATTCAAACGAATCTTCGTCGGAAAATAAAAATGCAACATCGCTTTGGATATATTCCCTGAGTTGTTTGACGGAATCTTCAGAATTATCAATTGCCCTAAAAATTAAATTTTTTCTAGGAACTTTTACAATCGCCTTTCCCCTTACTTTTTTGCTTATTTCTTGGAATTGCGAAGCTGGAAGATTTTTTATAGATGCAATTAAAATTGTCTTTTTGTTTTTAATCAAATCTATAAGTTCCTTAACTACTTTCTTTTTGGCTTCGGAAACATGCGTCTTTATTTTCTTATTTTCTGTCATTTTTACCTAATTTTTATCTTAATTGGTTTAGTCATGGTGAATTTTATTTCAATATTCTTTATATTTTCCTTGTTTCTTGGAAGTTCTTTTAGAACAGAATTGTAAACAGCGACGACATTTTCAGCAATATCTCCATCTTTCATGCTCATCTTTCCAATTGGAATCTTTATTGATGCTTCTTTTATTTTTACCTTAACGCTGTTGTTTACCCTTTCCTTAAGTTCATTTATTATTTTATCGTCGGCATTAACTATAATTCCTAATTGTGGTGAAGGCATTTTTCCTGCAGGTCCCAAAACTCTACCAAAAGTTGTAGCAACAGCAGGCATAACAGAAGATTGAGCAATAAAGAAATCATAATTATCAACCAATTTTTTTAAAGATTTTTTATCGTTATATTTTTTGAAATCTTCCTTAATTATTGTATCCACGTTTTTATTTTTTGCCTCAAGAAAACCGCAGATTTTTTTATCTTTAATCTTGTGGGGAATATTAACAGCGATGTTAACATTTGTCTTTTTGATATCAAATTTTTGTAGATTCACAATTAAATCTGCAGTTTGATCAAACTTTCTTTCTTTTTCCTTTCTTAATTCGGCTAATGCTTTTTCAATCTGTTCTTTAAGTTCCATTTCAATTTTCCCCACTAATTTTTTTACCTCCCATATTACGCGCCACGAACATAGAATCTATTTCGCAACGATATGGTTCAATCGGTAAGCACACAAGAAAATAGTCATTTATAAATTTAATGATGTCAAGATTCTTGAGGATTTTGAATCTTGAGCATCCAAAAACGAGCTTCTTCTAATTAATATTCTTAAGATGTAATAGAGCATCGTTTTTTAGATTAATCAAGATTACAACAATCCTTATAAATAAATAATAATTTTTTATTGAATGGGATTTTATTTAGCAGAGAAATGTGTTGAAGATTCTTCAATTGTTGAAAAACGATCGATAATTTGCGTTAGTGAATCCGGTGTTTTTTTCACAAGAGGGCAAACCAAGGATATTTTTGAACTAGATGAAGAAGGAAATCCTTTTTGCAAAACCGACAAGGGATATCATATCAACAAATTAAGTGAAAGACGAACGGAGAAATTGGGCAACCCAAGTCTTCGTTGGGGATATTTAAATAAAGGAAAGAGGTTCATGAGTTATAGAAACTAAAATGGAACTTGTAGCATTATTATCATCAGGAAAAGGAACATGGGCGCAGGTTTCTGGATTAATGAAATACGGGGAATGGGATAAGATAATTGTAATTGGAGATGATTTTGCAAAAGATTTCAAACACGAAAAACAATTTGAATTCATAAAAATAGATTTAAGCAAAAAGATAAAAGAGCTTCGTGACGAACTTATGCAAAAACTTAAGGGGAAAATAAACGGAACAGAAGTTGCCCTTTCAATTGCAAGTGGCGACGGAAAAGAACACATGGCGTTGATTTCCGCTTTGATAAATTTGCCCGTCGGAATACGATTCGCTGCATTAACAAAAGAAGGAGTTATTGATTTATGATTGCCTTGGATGACTTAAAAAAAAGATTAATTGATTTTAAAATAAAAGGGCTTGAATGGGAGGTTGGTGTTGCTTCTGATGGAGATGAGGACATACCAAGATCATATATTGAAGATGAAATTACATTGCCCTCAGGAGAGAAAGTAACAGAGCACCAAGTAAAATCTTTTTTTGAAAAGAATAAATTAGAATTCGGAAATAAAAAACAAATAGAATATCTTCTTGCTTTAGATTTTTTTAAATTAGTTGATTCTGTTCCTCGTAATGAAGATGTGGGGGGAATGTTACCAGGATATTCAGATTTATTCATGATGATATATTCTTCTTTTTCATCAAATCTCCCCTTTCTTTAATCTTCAAAATTTCCTATTTTGAATGAGACAGAAAATTTCATATTTTCTGTATCTTCAATCTCCCCTTCTCCTTCCCCAAAACCCAAACTCTTGAAAATTCATGTGAATCTAAAATCTTCAATCCCGTTGCTGTTGATAATTTTTCAACAAATTTTTTCATTTCATTATCTGTCGGCATTTTTTCATAACCTAATCTTTCCCTCGCGAAACCAATGCTCATATATCCTTTTACTTCAACAAACAAGGGTTTCGCTTTACCGATTAATTCGGCGTATTCTTTAATGTGCGATTCATCCATATTCAAATCTTTAATAAGATTCATTCTGAAAATAGTTCGTGTTTTCCCTCGGAGTTTTGGAAAAAATTCCAAACTCTCGTTTAGTTTTTTCCACGCGTTTTTCATAGAACTTCTATGAATTTTTTTGTAAATTTCTTCATTAGGAGCATTTACAGAAACATAAAGTTGCGTCGGCAATTGTTTTTTCTTTGCTATCTCCTTAATTTTTTCAGGATAAAGCCCATTTGTAACAAGAAAACTTGTTTTTCCGCGTCGACGAAGCTCTTGAATTAAATCTCCAATATAAGGGTATATTGTCGGTTCTCCTGAAAGAGAAATTGCAAATTGCATTGGTTCTTGTGCTTCAAGATATTTTTTCATGTCTGCTTTGCTTAATTGTTTCTTTCCTGAATTCTTGTCAATTTTAAAGCCAATTAATAATTTTCTTTGGGCTTTGATGCACCCATCAATAATTTCCGACGGAGAATTTATTTTTCCGTTTAATTTATTTCCCAGAGTGTATTCAATAGCGCGCCAGCAATGCAGGCATTTATTTGGACACAAGACTACCGTGGGCGTCATCTGGCAACACAGATGGCTTTTTATTCCATAAAATTTTTCCTTGTAACAAACTCCTTCAGCTCGAATTGACTTTTTGGTCCATCTACAAATTTGCACTGCAGAGTGACCACCGACGAGGAAATAATGCTGTTTTTTAAGAATCTTCTGAATGTTGTCGGGAATCATAAAAATAAAAAAGAGAATAAGAATTTAAACCTTTTCAAATAAATTTAAAATAAAAATTAAAAAAAAGAACATTCAACTTACTTTTTTTTCTTCTTAGCTTTCTTTTTAGCCATTTTGGTTTACCTCTTTTTGATTATATATTCCAAGTTTAGAAAGTTTAAATACCTTTCTAAGAGAAGAAAAAAATTTATTCTCTCCGACGGAAAAACTTAGAAAAAACCAAACGCCCACTTAACCATTAGGACGATTAAAAGGAAAAACAAGAAATATGTTATCCATGAGAAAGATTTTTCTGCAATTCTTTTTGATTTGGTAATTCCAAGAATAGTTAGATAAAAGAACTTTCCTCCGTCTAGGAATCCAAATGGAAGCATATTGAATAAAGCAACGAGAAGATTAATGATGATTATCCACCAAATTAAATCATAGACAAATACGCTGAATTCATATTTTGATTCGTAATAAACATTTTCCTTTTTGAAGCCGGAAATAAACACATAAACTTTAGAAATAACCCCCTTGTTTGTTTTTTCTATAAATCCAATTCCTAAAAAAGCTTTTCCATTGCTTGGATTTTTCGCTAAGATAATTTCGTCCTCGGCAACCCCGCCAGATTTTATACTCTTTATCTTTATTTTATCTCCTGGATTATATTTCATTAGTTCTTCACTTAATTTTTCAACGCTCGTTATTTTAATACCATTGATTTCTTGAATAATTCCTCCGAGATCGGCATTTACAGCAGGGGTATCTTCGTATAAAATAATTTTTCCGTTTGTTTCATTTTGGCTAACAAAAAATTCTTTTGTCGAAACATATTTTTCCTCAGTGGTTTGTATTTTATTCAATCTAGTTTCATTTAACAAGCTTAAAACATTTTCATAATTTGCGTTTGTAATTGTTTGTCCATTAACAGCGACGATACTTGAAAGACTTACGGCAGAATAAGAATAGCTGTCAAAACTCACTCCCGCCGGAGTAAATGCTAAATTAAAAAATCCGATGAATAATAAAAAGAACAATAAGGTTACAATTAGGTTTGCAAAAACACCTGCAGAAAGGACGGCCATCTGCTCGAACTTTTTTTTCTTATTCATTTGTTTGTCATCTTGCTCGACGAAAGCACCGAAAATTGCTGGAAAATATTTTAAGAATGCAAAACCCGTTGATTTTATTTTAATTCCATACCTTCTTGCAAAAATACCGTGCGAGAATTCATGCAATGTAGCTACGATAATTATAGCCACGATAAAATATGTAAAATAAAAAGGAGGAAAAAAACTTTCTAATCCAAATAGTTGAGGAAAATAAGGAATTAATGGAACTATTGGCGGTGCCCTTATAACTTTTGCAATTGGAGTTGTGAGATAAAGATAAACTGTCTGAAAAATTAAAGTCAAAATCCCAATCATCAAAACATAACCCAACACAACAGAAACATAACTTAAAAATTTTAGAGTTTTTTTATACTTTTTCCCGATATAATTAATTAATTTGACTCCCCACTGTGCCCGATATAAAATCAACCCCCCTTCCGTTCCGAGATTTTTCCTATTGGTGTAAAGAAATATGCCTAAGAATAAACTGAATAAAAATAACAAGACCAAATCCACTGCAATAAAATTAACCATTATGCTCTTTTTTCAATTTGAATATTTAATTTACTTTTTCTTTAATTTTAATTTGTTGCATCTATTTTTACAAATTTAAATTGCTGAAAAAATTTTATTTTTTCTTCAGGGGACGAAATGCCTTTCCGCCACATTTTCTGCATCTTATTTTTCCCTCGAGAATTTTCAATGGCTCTGCTCTAATTTTGCTCTGGCACTTTTTGCAGACAAAAATATTTTTGAATAATCTGTTTTGTGCTTCTGGAATTTTAGCCATGTTTATTAATTTTACATTTAGTTATAAATATCATTAAAGAAATTAGTTTTTAAAAGTTTGTGAATTTATCTTTTTGGTTTATTATATTGTCTCATTAATTCTGTTATACTTTTAACTTCAACTATTCTTGTTCCTCTCGATGACGTTACTTCATAAACATCTGAATCTACTAATCCTCCATCTTTTTTTCTTCCCAAATATTTTGTTTCGTTTTCTTTTTCATCCATTTTTACAATTTTCTCTTAACTATCTTCTCCCCTTCTGCTTTTGTTTTTCCTTTAAAAGCAGAATGGTACTAAAATTGTTAAAGTTTACGTTTAACAATCTTCTCTCCTTCAACATCCCAATACTCGCAGTTTTCTCCCTCTATTAATGCGTCGAAAACTTCTTGTTCTGGAACAGCAACATCGAAACTCTCGAAACTTTCTAAATCCATTAAATTAGCTTTTCCGTCGGATTTTGAAAGTATTTGTCCCTTTCTTTTATCCACAAGCGGAACTTCCAATCTTTCGTGTCCCGGAACAACAAAAACTTTTTTCTGTCCGTTAGTTATACCAATAGCTTCTATCCTGCATTTAGCATGCCCGTGTTTTCCAGTTTTAGAAATATCAATACTTTTTACAGTGCAAGGAGTTCCATCAACAATAATATTTGTACCGGATTTTATTTCCGTCGCATTAATTATCTTCAAAACCATAGAACAAATAAAAAAAATACATTTATAAAGTTTTAGTCAGCAAAAATAATATGGCATTGCAAAAAAACGATTTCATTGAAATTGAATTTACCGGAAAAAATTTCGAAGGAGATATTTTTGATTCAAATGTAAAAGAAGTTCTTGAAAAATTGAATCCCAATTACAATAAAAATCAGGCAAGGCCTTTCGCGTTCGCATTAGGGCAAGGCATGTTTTTGAAGGGTGTTGAAGATTTTCTCCTGGAAAAAGGAGAATTAGGAAAAATTTACAAAATAGAACTTTCTCCAGAAAATGCCTTCGGATTCAGACAAAGCCAGCTTGTTCAACTAATGCCAATGAAAATTTTTATACAACAAAAAATAAATCCTATTCCGGGAGTAATGTTCAATTTCGACGGAAGAATTGGAAAAATTCTTTCAGTTTCTGGTGGAAGAATAATGGTGGATTTCAATCATCCCTTAGCAGGAAAAAAGATAATTTATGATATAAAAGTATTAAGAAAAATTGAAGATATAAATGAAAAAACAAAATCATTTATAGACTTTTTATTTAAGAGAGACTTGATATTCGAGATAAGAAACGACGATTTATTTATTAAAATTGAAAACCAGATGAAACAATTTATTGAACTTTTCAAGGATAAATTTAAAGAAGTTTTAAATCTTAATCTGCACGTAGAAGAAATTACAAAATCCGAAGAGGATTTAAGGAGCATTACTTCTGAAGGACAAAATAAATCACAATAATACTTATAAATAAGGGTGGTTTTTTTCTGAAATGGAAGAGGTATATCAAGGAAGTGCTTCCGACCTAAAGGAAATTGATAGAGAACTAGAAGAGCTTCTTAAAAAACAATCTGCAAAAATAAAAGTTGTTGGGGTTGGCGGTGGAGGAAATAATTCTTTATCAAGAATGCGTGAAATAGGAATTAAGGGTGGAGAATTAATTGCAGTAAATACCGACGCGCAGGATTTATTATATGCAAATGCGGATCAGAAAATTCTTATCGGAAGAGAATTAACACAAGGATTAGGAGCAGGAAGCAATCCGAAAGTTGGTGAGGAAGCCGCAAAAGAATCAGAATCAGAAATAAAAAAGAAACTTGCGGGAAGTGATATGGTATTTATTACATGCGGTATGGGTGGTGGAACAGGAACCGGCGCTGCCCCATTTATTGCAGGATTGGCAAAAAAGCAGGGAGCATTAACAATTGGCGTTGTAACTTTGCCTTTTACGATTGAAGGAAAAAAAAGAATTGAAAATGCAATGGAAGGTTTAGAGAGAATGGAATCTATGGTAGATACTTTAATTGTAATACCCAATGATAAACTTTTAGAACTTGCGCCGGACTTGCCTTTGCATACGGCTTTCAAAATTGCCGACGAGATTTTAACGAACGCAGTAAAAGGAACAACAGAATTAGTAACAATTACTGGATTAGTTAATCTGGATTTTGCAGATATAAAAGCAGTTATGGTTAATGGTGGAGTTTCTTTAATTGGAATGGGAGAATCAGACAGCCAGAATCGTGCGCTAGAGGCAGTTGAAAAAGCAATTCAAAATCCTCTTTTAGATGCGGATATTTCTGGAGCAACAGGGGCTTTAGTAAATATTGTCGGAGGACCTGATATGTCTCTCGACGAATGCAAATCAATAATTGAAAGTGTTGGAAGCCAGCTTTCTCCAGACGCAAAATTAATTTGGGGGGCACAAATCTCCGACGACATGGAAAAATCAATAAGAGTTTTATTAATTGTTACCGGTGTAAAAAGCAGTCAGATTTTTGGTCATGGAGAAACCATGGAAAATATCAAACACAGGGAAATCGAGGAAGAATTAGGAATTGAGTTCTTTGAATAATTAATCTCAAAATTTAAAAACCAACAAAATCTTCAACGCTGTCTGCGCGAAGGCGCGGCCTAGATTTTGTGGCCCAAAAATCTTGCAAAAGATTTTTAAGCTCTTTCTTTCTATTTCCTTCATGGTATCAAAATTGTTAGAATCAACAAAATCATTTTTTGTTAAATGTCGGCGTGTTTGGTTTGTTTTAAAAAAACCGACGAGAAAAGAATTTGAGCTTACTGCAAAAGTTTCTGCAATTGGAATTGTCGCATTAGGCGCTGTAGGTTTTTTGGTGTCTCTAATTATAAAACTTTTTATTTAGGAAAATTTATAAACCCAAATATTTAACTAATTAAATCTTCTTCTTAAGATATTAAGGAGTAGATGGAGCTGAATATGATTTTTATTATCAAAGTTACAACAAACAAAGAAGAAAGAGCCGTCGACATGATAGCCGAGAAAGTGCAGAAAAAAAGCCTAAATGTTTTTTCTGTTTCTAGGCCGCACGGTTTAAGAGGCTACATAATTTTAGAAGCAGAAGATAGAGAAAGTGCAGAAGAAGCAGTTTTCAATTTGCCTTATGTTAAAGGAATTATTGGAAAAACAATTTCTTACGATGAGATAAAAGGAATGATAGAACCATCAGCGACGACAATTTCTATAAAAGAAGGGGATATTGTTGAAATAATTTCAGAACCATTTAAAAAAGAAAAAGCGAAGGTTATAAGAATAGATAAACAAAAAGAAGAGGTAGTTGTAACATTGCTTGCAGCAGCAGTAACGCTGCCAGTAACAATTAAAATTGATAATGTTAAAGTAATACGAAGAGAAGATATGGAGGATGAGTGATTTCGCGGAGGATAAAATGAATTTATCAATAACCGAGCGATGTCAGGAGATAAAAAATGAGTCATATTAAACTTTTAGTTGAAGGAGGAAGCATGCAGCCGGGGCCGACTTTAAGTCAGCAAATTGGCCCGCTAGGTTTGAACATCGGGCAGATAATTTCAAAAGTAAACGACGCTACAAAAGATTTCAAAGGTATTAAAGTTCCAATTGAATTAGATATTAATATTTCAACGAAAGAATTTATTGTTAAAGTTTTCTCGCCGCCAGTTTCAGAATTATTAAAAAAAGAAATAGGAATTGAAAAAGGTTCTGGAGCGCAAAAAAAGACGCAGGTTGCAAACGCGTCCATTGAGCAAATAATTTCTGTTGCAAAACAAAAATCTCCAAATTTACTTTGTAATGATTTAAAATCCGCAGTTAAAACAATTGTAGGAACTTGTGTGACCTTGGGAATTTTAATAGAAAATAAATCAGCGAAGGAGATTGAACAAGAAATCGATGCTGGGAAATATGATAAGGAAATTAAAGAAGGCAAAACAAAAACTTCACCAGAAAAAAAAATAGAATTAGAAAAATATTTTTCAGATGTTAAAGGCAAACAGGAAGCGTTGAAAAAAGCTGAAGAGGTTGCAAAAGCAGCTGCAGAAGAGAGCAAGGCAACGGCCACAACAGAAAAGAAAGAAGAGCCGGTGAAAGAAAAGGCTCCGAAAGAAAAGAAATAATTTTCTATTTTTAATAATAAAATTGATTAACCTTGATTGACTGGTGTAGTCTAGAGGCTTAATAATGAGAAGATATATAATAAATAAAAGATTAGTTGATGCTTTAAACGAGCATAAAGAAAGTTTAAGAAATTTAAATAAAGAATTGGAATTTGAAAGTAGAAATATTATTTACAAAAATAAAACAATTCATCATGATCATTTACAAAAAATAGAAAATTTATTTAATAAAAAATTTAATTTGAAAATTATTTATTTAGACTATGGCAAAAATCTTGGTAGTAAAGCATTTACTAAACCAATTAAGAAAATTAGACAAGATGAAAAACTTGCAGAGTTTATCGGAATAATGCTTGGAGATGGAAATATTTGGAATAACAGAATTAGAATTGCCTTCGATAAAAGAAACAAATATTATATGGATTACGTTGCAAATTTATTTTTAGATATATTTGGAATAGAGTTAAAAAGAAAAATTTATGAAAAAACAAATAATGGTTATTTATATTGTAACAATCTTTATGCAGTAGAAGAGTTGATAAAAAGTGGACTTAAAAGAGGAGATAAAATAAAAAATAATTTAGGAATTCCAGATTGGATAAAACAAAATAAAATCTATATAAGAAATTGTATAAAAGGATTGATTGATACCGGCGGATGCATTTATACTTGTAAAAGAGAAAAACAAAAATATATTAAGTTTACAAATTTTAATAGACAATTATTAAAAGATTTTAAAGAAATAACAAATAATCTTGGTTATTCTTTTGCAAAAGCAAATAAGAATAATTTTTGTCTTTATAGAAAAGATGAAGTAGTAAAATTTATTAAAGAGATAAAACCACTAAAAGCTATGCAAGGGGATGTCGGCTAGTCTGGTAGGCTTACAGGTTTGGGTGAAGGAAGTCTTGAGGCAAACTATGTTTGCATAATATCTCAAGAACCTTCCTGAATACCTGTCGACCCCGGTTCAAATCCGGGCATCCCCATTTTGTTTAAAGCAAAACATTTTAAAATGAACTTTCTAATCTATTAATAATTAAAATGACATCAAAATTAAAAAAATCAAAATCCGCGGGAAGATTTGGAGCAAGATATGGAAAAACCAGCAGAGCAAAACTTGTTCAAGTCGAAATCAAGCAAAGAAAAAAACAAAAATGTCCTTTCTGTGACGGAATAGCTAAAAGATTATCAAAAGGAATTTGGAAATGCAAGAAATGCAATAAAAAATTTGCTTCAAATACTTATTATCTAGAAAATACTTATATAAAATGCCAACATACAAATGTTTTAAATGCGAGAAGAAACTGACTAGTGCAAACCTTGAAAAAAGATTCGTCTGTCCACACTGCGGAAGTAAAATTTTCTACAAACCGAGGACAAAAGCGAAGAAAATAAAGACTGATTAAAATGGAATCTAAAGATAACTTTCAAGAAATGCAAATTATAGAACAGAATCTTCAGAATTTGCTTCTTCAAAAACAAGCTTTTCAAATGGAACTTCTTGAAACACAATCAGCATTAAAAGAAATTGAAGAATCCGGCGACGAGGTCTTCAAATTAATTGGACAAATAATGATTCAAACAGAAAAGAAAAAGATAAAAGGGGAATTGGAGAACAAAAAGAAACTTCTTGAACTTCGAACAAAAAATTTTGAGAGACAAGAGAGTTTATTGACAGAAAAAATGGAAAAAATTAGGGAGGAAATAATGAGCAAGGGGGAAAAATAAATATACAAAAAATCCCCGAAATATTTATAAACAATCCCAATATGATTTTAATATGGTATTCGATAAAATAAAAAAAGCATTTTCTGGTTCATTCGGTGATGTTTCTGAAAACGAGTATTTGGAACTGGACGTTGGCGGAAAAGAAGAGAAGGAAAACAAGGTTTTGGTGAAACTTTTTGTTCTAAAGAGTTACGACGAGGTTACAGAGATTTTAAATGCATTAAGAGAAGGATATACTATAGGAATAATTGATATCAAGGTCTTAAGACAAAAAGATTCTATTGAATTGAAAAGGGCAATTTCTAAAATAAAGAAAACAACAGATGCGTTAGAAGGCAGCATAGCTGGTTTTGGAGAAAACACAGTAATTGTAACTCCAAGTTTTGCAAAAATCCATAAAGAAGCAACACCAGTAAAGGAAGAAAAGAAAAATAGGTGGGAATAATCGAGATTTATGGTTTTCTGAAGAGAATAAATTAATTTTATACTCATTGGGCATGGTTCATAATAGATATTTATCATATTATTCGTTTGACTGGAATTATAATGTATTAACAATTTCCGACGGAGAAATAGCGATTTCACCGGAGGCATTTAGAAACTTTCGAAACTTCTTGTTTCGGAAGGATGGAAAAATTCTTTGCTTACAAAATCTCTTGTTTTGTAAGAATGAAAATTCTTGATTTTCATGTTTTCCATATCGCCGTTCCGCAGTTTGAAGAAGTTCAAAAGAAAACTTCAAAAGTATCGCCTTTTGAAGTCGCCAAAATTCCAAAGGAATTTTTAGCGCCAGCGGGTTTCTTTTATTTTGTAGTTAAAGTAAATCTCACGAAGTGCCAATACTATTTAATTAACCATTCCGAATAAAATGTGAGGATTTCATTTTGACTAATCTAAAAGATAAATCACAAAATGGAATCAGGAGTAGAGCAATTTAAAAATAATCTTTTTCTCTCTTAATTATGAAAATCTTATTCATCCCAACAAAATCCAAATTAAAATTAAACAAATCAAATATTTTGGGAATTTCTAAAAAACTTCCAAAAAACATAGCAATTGCTTATTCTGTTCAATATGAAGAAATAGCGAAGGAGATTAAAGAAATTTTCTCAAAGAGTCATAATATAACAAAATTTACACAAATTCTCGGCTGTTCTAAGCCACAAGTTCCAAAAAATACACAAGCAATATTATTAATAAGCGATGGAAAATTCCACGCAGTTTCTTTAAGATTAGAAACCCGTCTTCCTATTTATCTATTAGATAATAATAATCTTATTCAAATATCTGAGCAAGAAATACAAAATTTGGAAAAAAAGAGAAAATCTTCTTATCTTAAATTTTTAAACGCAAATAAAATTGGGATTTTAGTTTCAACAAAACCTGGGCAAGAAAATCTAAAAAAAGCAATACAATTTAAAAATCAACAAAAAACAAAAAATTCCTATTTATTTATAGGCAATGAAATAAATTCTTCAGAATTCGAAAACTTCCCACAAATTCAATCTTGGGTTAATACTGCCTGCCCGAGATTAGATATGAATGCGAATGTGGTTAATTTGGAGAAAATAATTTAATTCTTGAGATAAACGCCCCCACGATATCTTAAACCTTAGGTTAAGGTTCTCCCGCTAAAATTAGAATTTTTATCGACGCCGACTAAAAAGCACTAAAAAAGTTGGCAGTTAAATTTAGATGAAGTTAAACTCTGCAAAAATGAGCAGTTAAGTGCTCCCCAGTCATCAGCGTCGATAAGACTTTGGAGACTTGAACCTAAGGTTCGATTACCCCCAAGATATTTAACCTTAGGATTAACTTCCCAACTTTTTCCTTAATAATTTCTAAAAGATAACTTTTTAAATAGGTTATTCTAATATGTATCATGAAAGGAATAATTATTACTTTAATTATTGTAGTGGTTTTAATTGTTGGAGGATTTTTTGGATATAAATATTTCTTTTCTCCAAGAATAGTTTCTGAAAATTCTTATCCAGTTTTATCTTGTTCAGATACTGATGGTAAGGATATTTATGTCAAAGGATATGCCAGTTATGAAAGAGATGAACCTGGAGAAAGCAATAGGTATGAATCACCAGACACATGTGAATCGCATCCAAAAGTAAGTGGAGATGTTTTAAGAGAGGGTTGGTGTGAAGGGAATACATACTATGAAATAAGAACTACTTGCGGAAGAGGAAATTCTTGTGTTGATGGTAGATGCGCATAATTCTAGCAATTAAAAATCTTGAGGGAATTTATCTTTAAATTAAATTTTATAGTTCACTTCCCGTAAGAGCAGTGAACCATAAACCTCGTTAGTTATTCGGTTTATGTAGCTAACTTAATCCTAAGGATTAACGCCCCCACGAGTCTTTAAACTCTCGCAATAGAAAAAACTGTTTTCAGTGCTACAATAATTGTCGCAGGCACAAATAAAACTAACAGAGCTCTGAATGTTGAAGAAAATATATCACTAATTCCAATTCCAATCAAAGAACCGCTTATGCTGTCCATTCCAAACTTGCTCACAATCACTAAAACTGCGCCGGCAATCATAAAAGTTTGTGAATCTTTTCCTGTAACGTTCATAAATCCAACAATAATTCCTAAAATTATTAATACGGCATAAATTGCATCGTTATAATCTGCTATTACTTGAATTCGAATCAAAGTCGAACTTGCAACGCCAATCACGATTGCCAGAATAACTCCAATTAAAAAAGCACGAGCACCTATATCATTCTCTTTTGATTTAATCATTTTTATCTAACTATAGATAGATAAATAATATATAAAACTTTTCAAAACCTTCATTTAAAACATATTCTCAAATACAGAAATATTTATAAACCATCGTAACTGCAAAATGATTACAAAATGAAAGACAAAAAATCCCTTTTGTTCGTTGCAGGACTTTTAACATTTGTGTTTCTGGTAGGTTTTGCTAGTGCGAGTATTGGGGTTTCTCAAAATAGTTTAACTTTTACAGATTCAACTTTAAAATCATTAACCGTATCTACTACTAACTTAAGTTCTATAACTTTAACTTACCCAAGTCAAATTACGATTGGTACTGGAACTCAAACATTCACATTTAATGTTGTTTTAAATCCTACAACAATTAATTCAACTTCCTCCGGGGCATTAACAATAACTCCCGCAATTGGTTTTGATATCAATAAATTAAATTTCTTATCATCTGTTTCTGGTTCTTTTAATATTTCAGGAGACAGCGACACAGAAACAATTAATATTGTCGTAGAAAATAATCAATTCTGTTCAGAAGAAACAAGTAGCAATGTAGATATAACTATAGATAGTATAAATACTAAATCAGGTTTTGGAAGCGACGAAGATTATTGGTATTCTTTTGATAATGTTGACATAGATTTTGTAGTAGAATACAACGGCGGCAGCAAAGATGAATTTCAAGATGGGCAATTAGACTGGGCGCTTTACAATAAAGCAGGAGATTTAATTACAGATGGTGATGAAAATATTAAAGATTTAGAAGATGGTGATGAAGAAACGATAACAATTTCTTTTCAGCTAGACACTAATGATTTAGATGTAGACACAGAAGATTATATTTTATATGTTTCTGCAACAGGAAACGAAAACCTTGATTCAGGAACGGATAAAGATATTTGTTCTTCTGATTCACAAGACATTGAAATAAGAATGGACGATAATTTTGTAGTCCTTGATAATATTAAATTCTTGCCAGATCCGGCATCATGCGGTTCGGAAGTTGAAATCACGGCAGACGTTTGGAATATCGGTGTGGACGATCAAGATGACATTTCTGTAAGAATATTCATTGACGAATTAAAAATAAATCAATTAGTTGATATAGGAAGTATAGATTCTTTTGATAAAGAATCTTTAGATTTAAAAATTAATCTTCCTAAAGATGCACAAGAAAAAACTTATCCTGTTAAATTATGGGTTTATGATGCAGACAATGATGTTTATCAAAACAGCGAAGATGATATGTCTAAATTTGAACTTCCATTATCGATTTCTGGTTCGTGTTCAACACAGCCGCAAGTTACAGTTTTAGCATCATTGGAATCTGGAGGACAAACAGGAAAACCATTGACTGTTAAAGCAACAATTACAAACGCCGGAGAGAGTTTAGAAACATTCAATATTAATGTGGCGGGATATAATTCATTTGCTTCTTCAGCAACACTAGACCAAAGCACAGTCGCAATTGCTTCTGGAGCGTCAAAAGATGTTTTAATTACATTGAATATAAATAAAAATGTTTTAGGAGAACAATCTTTTAACATAGAAGTTTCTTCAGATGGAAAAACAATAATAACTCAACCAGTTCAAGTTACAATTACTGCTCCAACCGGATTAGGCGGAATAACTGGCGGAATAATTAACGAAGGTAATTGGTATTTATGGGGGATTGGTGTTCTTAATGTAATCTTAGTAATAATTATTATAATCGTAGCAATAAGAATTGCTAGAAGTTAAAAATGAATTCTTTTAAATATAATATGATAGGATCTGTAATGATTGCAGGATTGTTAGGTTTTTATTTAGGATTAAACTTAGGATCAAAAGACCAATCTCAATCAGTAAAACAACGAACAGAACAAAGAGTTGAAAGAAAAAATTCTTTAGAATATCAACTGCCAAATGATTTTAAAGATATAATTAGTATTTCTCCTGTAGGCACTTGGGGCGCTTATGCTGTAACATATAAATCAAATAATGAAGAAATTAAATTTCAATTTTATAATAGTCATGGAACTACATCCTCTTTACCAATAACCTGGAAAAAACCGGGAGTAAAGTAATCAAGAAAATGAAAATACCTCTAAGAAATTTAGTGCTATTAAGTTTACCTTTAGCTATTGCTTCTTGTGATAATCCTGCTTATCAATCAAATGCAAGAGCTGAAGTAAGAACAGAGGCAAATTCAGCCCCCAAAGTAATATCAACTCCAGCTCCACAACCAACACCCACACCTATCCCATACTCTTTTGATAAATTTGGTGAAGTGATAAACAGAATTAGAAATCAAGGGAGAATAGAAGAAACGAGAGCCTATGATTTTGATGGCGACGAAGATTTGGACATAATTGTTAGAACAACTTATGATCAGATATTTATTTACGAAAACAAAATCCCACAACATAATCAAAGACAAACATCTGCCACAGCAGAAAGTTATAAATAAAAATCCTTGATTCTTCTTTTTAAAATGAAAATATCATCCTCAAAACTTGAATCTGGATTTGAACCATTTGATGATTTACCAAGATTTAGGAAATATGTTGTAGAACCGATAATTTGCTTGCCTTTTTTGTTTAATGTTATATACGAAGAGGTTAGAGACCTAATAAGAGAATCTTCTCAAAAAGATGATTTCTTTACAAAATTAATTAAAGGCGATTATGAACGTAAGACTCAAATTATTTAAACATTCTTTTGCTTTGAATTAAATGAAAAGATTGAGAAAATATTTACCTCATCAGAAATTGAAAATTTCTGAGTGCCATCAAAGTTCATTGAACTTTGAGGTTTTTAAACAGGAAATTTAAAAAATGAAAAAAGAGGATAAAAAACAATTTGTCGATATTGTAACAAGATATTTGTTTTTATTATTGGTTGGACTTCCAAATTTGTTTTTATTTTATTTCCTATTCAGCCCGCTTACAATTTATCCAGTTTATTTTTTTCTCAGGATTTTTTTTGATGTTTCTTTATACGGGAATATTTTATATTTTCCGAATTTTCCACCAGTGCAGATAATTAATGCATGTATCGCCGGCGCGGCATATTATCTTTTGCTTATTTTAAATTTATCAACGCCTAAAATAAAGATTGAAAAAAGAATAAAGATGATTTTTTATTCTTTTATATCTTTTTTATTATTAAATGTATTTAGGATTTTTATTTTAGTTTTGCTTCTGAATTCAAATTTCGCTTTTTTTGATCTGACTCATAAATTATTTTGGTATTTTTTAAGCACGATCTTCGTAGTAGGAATTTGGTTTTTCCAAGTTAAGATTTACAAGATAAAGGAAATTCCTTTTTATTCAGATTTAAAATATATTTATAAAAAATCTTATTTAAACTAAAATGAATCCGGGTATAATTAACTTTATTTGGAATTTCTTTATGGAGATAGACAAGAATCTATTGCCCCTGATTGGAACTTATGGAAATCTTGTATATTTTTTCTTATTCATTATAATTTTTTTAGAAACCGGTTTAGTAATAACTCCTTTTCTTCCCGGAGATTCATTAATATTTGCGGTAGGAACCGCTGCAGGAGCAAAAGCGCTGAATGTTTTAGTTTTATTTGTGATTTTATGTCTTGCAGCAATATTAGGAGATACCTTTAATTATTATATTGGAAAATATTTAGGTTTGAAATTTTTTGAAAAAAAATTAGTAAGTAGAGAATATTTTTACAAAACGAAAAGTTTTTATGAGAAACACGGAGGTAAAACAATAATTCTCGCAAGATTTATTCCTTTAATCAGAACCTTTGCCCCATTTGTCGCTGGCGCTGGAAAAATGAAATATTCTAAATTTTTATTTTACAACATAATCGGAGGAATTTTGTGGGTTTCTCTTTTTCTTTTTGCAGGATATTTTTTCGGTAACATACCCTTCGTCCAGAAAAATTTTACTCTTACTATTTTGTTTATTATCTTTCTTTCTTTAATTCCAATTCTTATTGGTGTTGTTAAGAATATAATACGAAAAAACAGATAATTAATTGTTTACACTTTTCAGTGCTTCAAGCAAAAATCTTTCTGTTACGTCAAGCACCTCACATTTATTTATGTTAAAATTATAACATTTTTTGCCGATATTTTTTATTTCTGTTTTATTTCCTTTTTGTAAATTTATAAAAATATATCTGCCATACTCATCGCAATTTGCTTTCGGATCATTAATTACATTTGTTCCAAGAGCGTTTAAAATTTGCTGAAAGTTTGCAATTGCAACAACACCATTTCCATCACAATTAAAGTTCTCTGAAGAATTTAAAACAAGCATTTCCGAAAGATATAATTCTCCTTCAAAGGGAATTTCTCCTATTTTCCTAGGATCTTTTCTAAGAAAAACATTGTAAATTGCTTTCTCTCCACTTTTGTAAGTCATTGGGAATGAGGTATGATAAAAATTAATTTTCTTTTCTTTAATTATATCAAATTTAATATTATTATACTCAAAGTTTTTTACAGAATTTGTGAAATAAAACCCAATCACAAAAAACAAAACAAATATTCCAATTCCTATCAGAATATTTCTTAATATTTTATTTTGTTCTTTAACTTGTTTCTCACTTGCAGGTTTCTCTTCAACATCTCCGCAACTTTCAACAATTTTTTCTTTACCTTCAAATTTTCCTAATTTGGAGAGATGAAAAACTTCCTTGTTTTTCTTACCTTCAAATTTTCCTAATTTGGAGAGATGAAAAACTTCCTTGTTTTTCTTACCTTCAAATTTTCCTAGTTTGAATGGGGTAGAAAATTTCCTACTTTCTTCTCCGCTTTTTTCCACTTCAAAAACATTGCAAACTTCTTCAGTTTTTATTTCTCCAGATTCTTCTATTTTTTTCACTTCTTTTTTAGGTTTCTTTTTGCTCTTTTTCTCTTTTTTCATATCTTCCATATTCTTTCTTTCTTTTTCTTAATTTATAAATTTTATTGTTAGAAACTATTTATGTTTTTTTAGAGTCTTGAAGCAGAAATTTTTTTGATTTCCGTATAGACAAAAATTAATTAATTCCTAATATCTTAAATAAGAATTCATCACTTAATTTTATTAAATCTTCTTTATTTCCTTCGATAAATACACAATTTTCTTTTTGTTCTACTTTTTTTGTTTCACTTTCTTTTATAATAATAAAATTATCTTTGCAAGTTTTCAAAGGTAAATTTTCTCCACAATCTTTTTCTTCAAAACAAGCTTTTTGAATTCTTTGAACATCCGAACCCATATTTCTTACAATTTCAAAACTAGCCATCTCATTTTCTGAATAAATATACATTGGTTTTTGAGAATATTTATTTAAACTATTAAAATTTCCTTCTATTTTGTCAACTTGCTCTGGATTAAATTTGAAAATAAATTCTAATTCTCCTATTTTTGTCGTCCAATAATCATTCTGATTTACAAATTCAAAACCATTATAATTAATTTTGTTAGATTTGCTTTCTTCATTTTCTCTTCCCTCAAATGCATATCCCAAAGTTCCAAAAATCATAACCCCAATTAAAATCAACCCTACAATTAATTGATTTCTTTTTTTCTTTTTTTGAAATTCTTCTTTGGAAATTATTTTTCTCATCTTGAAAATTTCCTATTTTTGAGAGGCAAAAAATTTCTTATTTTTCTCATGTTTTTACTATCTAATTTTGGTATAAAAACTTTTCTTATTATATTAACCTCAAATAATAATTCTAATTCAGCTCACAATATTTAGTCAATATATAATCACAAACTTAAATCGCTTTATCTATACTCTTAGCCATTCAACGAGACTCCCGTCTTATCTTAAGAAAAAAAAGAAAAAGAAAGAAAAAAATAAATTAAATTTTTTGACTTAAGCTATCTTGCTTATAGTTGATGAACCTTCTACACCTACAACTCCAACGTATTTGTTACCTGCAGTTGTGTCGATGCTTGCGGGTTGATTAATCAACTTACTAGCAGCAGCAGCTGTGTCAGCTTTTTCGTAACCAGCAACAACAAGCGCAATCTTTCCTGTAGTGAATTTGTCAGCTACACTTTGGATTAAGTACTTTCCAGCACCAATGCCAGTAGCACTCTCCCACGCAGATGAACAAGTTCCTTGTGCAACACCTAATACAGTAGCAGCAGCAGTGTTAATACATGATCCTCCGACAATGATTACATTCTTCTCTTTCCAAGAAGCCTGTTCACTATCTTTGAAAACCATATTACCAACATTTCCTATTGCAGCACTTGTATCACTCAAATAAAGTTGTCCGTAAGACTCACTACCATGATATTCTAATTCTGCTTTGTATTGGTCTCCACTCTTATCCCAGATTATCTCTGTTGCAAGAGGTGAGTATACATAATTCAAGAATCTATCAGTTGAACCAATCTCCGCAGCAGTTCCAGAATCTGTATTCACTCTAGTTGGATGAGAATATTGAAGAGCAGATACATGAACTTCTGGCGTTGAAGCAGAATTGAATGCCATTGTCAGATTAACAGTGCTTCCTGAACCAATGTTTTCATCCTTATCTTCTTCCTGCATTCTAAATCTCCATGTTGAATTTGCAGTTGTACCCTGTGTAGGTTGACTCCAAGGACCGAAATTAGAAAAACCTGTTGAAACAGCCGTAACATTATTATCACACCAAGGCAAGTAAAATTTCGCACCTTCTTTTGAATAAAGTGTAGAGAAATTTGTATTTCCTACGGCAGTAATATTTGCCCACTTATCAGTAAGATGAGTAGAGTTAACGAAAGTAAGAGTAAACTCCATATTTCCTATCGTAACAGTATCGGCTGCTTTTGCTTTTTCTTTTGCATTTGTCCATACACCATCCTTCTTATACTGAACATTCACTTTTTCAACTCCACTATCTTGCGTAAATCCACTAAATTTCATCAAGTAAGATTCAGCATCTTGTCCATCACTCCATGATGCAATGAATGTATCATGTTTTGTATCATTGAACATAAGTGTATTAATCGCAGAAGTTGCTAATTGACTCTCTCTGTCCTTACCAATACCCGAATCAGTTATATTAAAACAACCAATAGCCGAGGAATTTGATACATATACTAAATCTATGTCTTCAGTGCTGTCTTTTAATGGGAATTTATCCAATCTTATTGCTGTAGAACTTGAAGAACTAACAATTATTTTTTCCTTAGCGGGATAAACCATCCCTGCAAAAGATAATTTGATTCCTTCAAATCCAGGCATAACAGGTGAACTTCCATCAGCAATGAAACTATCTCCATCACTAGTCCATTTCAAAGTTACTTTTGAAATTTGGTCATCAGTTCCATCACCATCATTAGTAAATATAGCTTTCAATCCAGTTACTGTGTTATCATTCAACTGAATATCTGAACCACCAACTAATTTAAGTTTTCCTTTACCAATAGCAAATTCTACTCTCTTAATACCACCAGCATAATCTTGCGTATTAATAGATTTAATACCAACATATGCTCCATCACTCAATCTTTGAGTTTCTGCAGCTGAAAGCGTGTTAGTAATTTCGCCATTAATATCTAACTTAACAGTAGAACTTCCTATGAAATCGATTCCAACTTCATAAGTTTTTCCACTAACTGTGATTGTTTTTGTTTCTCCTTCGCTAAGAGTAGTGTCTGAAGCAGAATCAAGCAAATTCAGTGTTGTATTCTCCGTCAAACTTAAAACATAGTATTTTTTCCCAAGTAAAGGTATATCACTTGTCGTTAAATCACTCCAATATGGTTTGTCTGTGAATTCTAAAGTATAATTTAATACTTGCGAACCACCGGCAACTTTAACTCCCAATGCAGGTGTGTCTGTTTTATAGTCATTATCATCAAATATGCTTAATGTCCAGTTTGCTAAATCAATTTGTTGTGTGTAGCTAAACTCATCATTATCATTGTCTGTGTATTCTCCATCAGCTAAAAGTGTTGGCATTCCATTTCCAGGACTGCTACTTGTTATAGAAGTTCCTACAACATCTTTAACACTATAACTTAATTGGAACTTTGTAGATGATTTTTCTAATTTAACAGAATCTCCTCCAGTAACATCTGTTCCAGTTGATGGAACTTTGTTAGCTAAATAGTTTGAAATTGCAGTTGCTTGTGTTGAATCCATTGGATCAGCACTAGCACCGTAAACCACTCCCGGAAGTTGAGTTGTGAAATCATTTGGGAAAGCTGCAGCAGCAGCAACGCCCATAGTCATACCAGTTAATAAAGCACTAGTCAATACTGCGCTTATTTTTTTATAATTAAACCTCATTTTTTTAACCTCCTTTCATTTGTATAAACATGTTGTCTATGACAACCGCTTCTCTCAATTCAACGGTATAGGGAAACCATTTCCTTGAGATAGGGGTTAATTCCCTATAGAACACCTCTTAGGTGTATCTAGCAAAATTTAACTTAGTTTAAAAATCTTATTGTTAATATTTGTATATTTAGAACTTAATTTCACTATTTTGTAGGTTTTATTTATAAAACTTATGTGATTACTATATTATAGTTACTATATATTTTTGGTTATAGACAAAACATTTATTAACATATAGTATATTATTATAATATATTATAAAATTTAATAGATATATGTAACATATACGATTATTCAAATGACAAAGACAAAAACAAGAGAGATAACCATTACTGAATCGAAGGGAACTTTTTCTATTTTTAAAAAACAGGGAACATCCAAAGAAGATTATGATTTTTCGGGATTGTTGGCATTGAGGCAGCTATTAAGTAACGAAAAAGCAAGGATATTAAATGTTATTAAAACACAAGAGCCAAAATCAATCTACGATTTATCTAAAAAATTGGGCAGGGGTTTCAAATCAGTAAATGATGATATCAAACTTTTAGAAAGATTTGGATTTATTGAATTAACCAAAGAAAAAACAAAAAACCGAACAAGACATAAACCAAAGATAGTAACAGATAATATTATAATTAATCTTAAAATTTAGTAATAAACTTTAAAGAGAACAACAATATTATTCACCTCTTCCAAATATCCTTTACTATTTCCAGTCAGATTTCCTTGACTTATTATTGGAATTAGGGTTTCATCTTGGCTCAATATCTTCATTTCGTATCCATTATACCTTGTCAAATCCCAGCTTTTTTCACTAATCTTCTTTAAGTCATTTTCCAAGGTTTCACAAGTATTGCTTCCATCATAGCACGAAAGTCCCTGAGAACAATCAATTATAAGTTTCCTAATCGGAAGAAATTCGAAATTTCTTTCATCTCTGCATTCGGTTGTATAACTCAAAATTGCGTTCAAAAAACTTTCAACTTCGTTACTTTGAAGATTCTCTTTTGGTTGTTTATTCAATGAAAATCCAAGGAAAATCAATAAAATAACTGCAACAATAACGATTATCAAAGCAAATCCAATCATTTCCTCTTGCCCTTTAGTTCTTTTATCCATTTTCTCTCCAATCTTTATAATTTATCAATAATCTCGCAATTTCACACCGGTCATAGGATTCTCCTTCAAAAGAATCTTTTCTGCATAAATTTACAATACTGCTTGCCGAAAAACCCTCAGAACCTTCTTTCAAGACAATCTTATTGCAATTTGGATAATTTCCCGCATTACATTCTTTTATTCCGACGAAATCTTGTTTTCCCGATTTCGTGGCGCCGGGAACTTGTTCACGTGCGTCCTCTTCCGGATATATTTTTATTATTTTTATATTTGTTATTCCTTTTCCCCAGAGCCCTTCAAATTTATTTATGTTCTGCTTTAATGCCATTACTTTATCTGCATCAATGCAGTTCATTTTGATTGTTCCAAAAGAATTTCCGCACGAAAATTCCGGGGAATTTGCTAATTTCTCTGCCAATCCAATGGCATTTTCTTCTTCAAGAATCATCGCATCTTCTTTTATTCCAGAAGATTTAAACGCTAGCACAAATAATCCAACCAAAGCAAAAAACAATGTAATAGCCATTAACATGAATGCCATTTGCTGAATCTTCAGTTGCGCTTTCTTACCACAACTTGCACTTTTGATTATCATCGTTTTTTTCCTTAACACTATCGGAACTCATTTTAATTATTGTTAAATCTGAAGAACTGCCAAAGTTTTTTACCATAATTATTAATGCAGTTAAATCTGGTTTTAGGTTTGTGTCACATTTTCCAGAAACAATATCTGCCTTGTCATTGTAAATCAAGGCAAGATTTTCAAGTCTTTTCATAATTCTCTTTAGATTACATTCATAAATTTCTTTATCAGAAAATATCGCAGAATACATTAATGCATCACCATCGAAATATAATCTTGAATTATTTTTTTCAACATAACCGCTTCCTTCATCAAAATTTCTTTCTTCATAATTTACTATAACATCACAATCAGATTCTGAAGAAAAACAAATTTGAATCATATTCTCTGTACAGTTTTCAACAAAAAAATTACCTTTATTTAATGCCTCTACTTCATTTGCAATACTTTCTGGAGAATTCTTGAAGCAATATTTTTCTTCCAATGGAATTAAATAAATTAAATCTGCAATCTTGAAAGGCATCTCAAATGGCTTTGAAAAGACGACAAATTTTTTTCCTTCAGCAGGAATTTTAGCAAAAATATATTTATTTTCAAAGGGAACCTTAATATTTGTTTCCGTCCATTTTCCAAAACTTTTTTGAGAAACTCTTATATATTGCTTTCCAAAATTTCCATTCGAACTGCAGGAAGCATAAATTCGCGTGTCAACGGGAAAATCAAAGGTTGTGGAAATTCCACTTTGAAATCCAATTTCCAATGGATTAAGCAACACACCAATATTTTTTCCTGTCTGTGCGTCTTGTTCTGTCTGTCCTTGTTTAATTAGATTAATAGAAAAATAAACCGCAAGAAATAAAATGAATGCTCCAGCAATCAATGCAAACAACCATGCAAATGAAAATTCCAGATAACCCTTTTTTAACATTTTTATATTCTTTTAATTGTAACTAAAGTTTCGCCATGATTAATTTCTAATTTAAGTCTTATTTTTCCATCGGTATTTTGAATGCAGTATTCTTCTTCATTGCCGAGCATTTTTTCAATATTTATTCCCTTGAGTTCTCTGACATCGGAATATTTTTTTCCTAATAATAGAAAATTTTTATTCTCATTGACAAAACAAACCTTTTCTATTTTATTCGGAACTGTATAATTTCTTCCTTGGCTTCCTTCAAAACTTTTCTGCATTCTCTCAACATCATTCTGCAAATCATTGATAAAACTTTTAATCTGAACTTCTTTTTGCAAATCTAGAAATTTTTTTATTCCATAAAACGCAAACACGAGGAAGATTATGATTAAAATAATCGAGAAAATCATTCCGAATGACATCGCCATTTGCGAACGTTTTGAATTGGGCAAAATATTTCTGCCACTCCAGTTCAAGGCGTGAGTTACCTTTTTTACGTTCATATAAAATAAAAGAAAGGGGGGATTATAAAGTTTTATTAAGATGGAATTTTTTATTTAATTATGTCGCTAAAGATAATTTTTAAGTATTCTTGGATTTATGATAATATTTGGAAAGATTATTTAGTTTTAAAAAAAGGAAAATCAAAAATCGAATTTCTTTCACAAAAGAAGATTGCCAATTATACCAAGATAATTTCTAAATTATGGGAGAAAGAAGGAGAGAAAATTCTTAAAGAAATTTCAAATTCATCAAAGTTAAAATGGAGAAGAAAACAAATTATATGTTATATTATTGGTGCTGGAAGATCAATTTCAGATCCTCTAACAATAAAAGTTTTTAAGAATAAAAATGATTTTATTGATCTTTTGATTCATGAATTGATTCATCAAATCTTAACTCAAAATAAAAATCAAGTTTCAAAATATATTAAATATCTTAGAAGAAAATATAATGATAAATCTTTAACAACACAGAACCATATAATCTTATTTGCAATTTATAAAAAAATAATGTTAAAATTATTTAATAAAAAGAGATTAAACAGGGAATTTAAGAGGGCAGAAAGAGATAGAGAATATTTAGATGCTTGGAAAATTATGGATGAGGAAGGTTACGAGAATATTCTTAAAAAGTTTTACGAGATGATTTAAATTTCTTTCCCCTTCAAACTCTCAAACGCTCTTACAACTATACTGCATTGATTAGGAGCAGGCATATTTCCAAATTCATCTTTGCATTTAATATAATAAGTTTTTTCGCTATTCCAATCTAAATAATGCACATTATCTTCATCAACTCTGTTTATCGGTGTTCCTTTGTCAAAATCGTAACTGCAATCTTTTATATCATAAACACATTCTGCATTCTCATTTGTAATTATCTCCAAATATGTTTCAATATGATATGCTCTCACAACCATTGGTGGAGTTGTATCTGTTTCTACAGAAAATTTAATTTTTTCAATATCGTAATTTCCTCCCAAATCCATGCACTTTATGTAATATTCATAATTTCCAGCAACTAAATATAAATCTTGTTTATGCTGATAATTCATATTATTGCTAGTATCATAAAAGAACATTTGATAATTGTCATCTTCTCCGGTTACACTATAATAACAGGTTGATTCTCCTCGATTAAACCCTGCAGAAGTTTTGGCTTCTAATGTAACTTTTATTGAATCTGTCGAGCCTTTAATTGTTTGATTTGTTGGCTTAACCTCGTCGATAACTAATGGCTGTGTTCCTATTAATGTGAATTTATATCCTTCCGCCATCACATTTCTATCTCCTTCTACTGCAAGTGGTTGGTCCTTGCACTTGAAATAAAATACATTTTCTTTCATATTTTCTAATCCAGTTAATTTTGTCTTGCAAGTGTAAAGCATTTGAGCATTCATTTCAAAAACAGAAGAGGAACATTGCATTGTATTCTCCATTTTATCATAATCTTTGTCCTTCTCGTGAGTCCATTTACACGTAGCTGGTTCGTTCGTGTAAACTTCTATATCTGTTGAATTTGTTCCAAATGAAACCGGCATATTATTCAATAAGTTTGTTGTAACAATTATAGGTGGTGTCATGTCTGGCCCTTTGTCGACGCAGAATTGGAAAACAAATGTTGCAGTATTTGCATTTCCATTTGCATCCATGCATCTTGTATAAATTTGGAAGGTTCCATCATTCTGTATTGTTACATTCTCCGACGCGCTTGGTCCTGGAAGAGACATAATTTGAGTGTGGTTATATTTGAAAGTAGAACTTCCTCCAAAGAAAAATTGCATTTCATCAAATGTTTTCTTTCTTGTATAATCTAATTTGCATTTTGCAGGCTCGTTCGTTTCAATTCCAAAACTCAAGGGAGTGAAAGCGGGCACACAGCCATTTGCTGATTTTTTATAAAATATTTTTGTTCCTCTGTCAGGAGGAGAAATTGGTTTTTCTGGATCCTTGTATTGGTAACCCTCGAGTAATGCTTCTTTCCATGCTTTCATTTCAGGAGGATTTGCATCTCGAATATCTTGCCACACGCACATCTGTTCTCCATCCGCTTCAGCATTGACTAACGCACATGCCTGTCCTAAACTTCGACATTGATATTCACTGCATGGTAATTCTTGCTTGTTGCATTTTTCACAATCACTTCCTTTCGTCGGCGCATCCCATGATTTGCATTGGAAACTTATGATTTCTGTTTTCTCTGTTTTATACATTAATAGAAAGATACCGATTCCAATCGCTGCACTTATTCCAACATTCCATCCAGTTCCCCAGTTTGTTTTTGTGTAACTAAATTCTGATAAAAATCCATAAGTTGCCGCAGCAGCAGTTAATCCATACGTCGCTGCCATACCAATTCCTTTATATTTTTCCGGCAAAAACATCGTGATTATTCCAACTATCGCTCCAACCGCCGCAGCCCATTGTAAACCATTAAGAAGACCAGACCAAGCACCACCGGATGTAGCTTTAAAAATTCCAAAGTATGTTGTGGGCGTTCCCGCAGTTACTTTGCCTGGAACAGCACCCGCAGCAGGGGTTGTTCCGGCAGAAGCTTGTGCATTATTATCAAAATAATTAGTAATTCCCCCACTAGTCTTTCCAGTTTCATCCAAATAATTAGTTATTCCATTAGTAGGAATATTCGAAGCGGTAATATCTGTTTCTGTTATTGTTTGAGTTACACCACCATACATCTGTTGTGCCGCCTGATCTGCACCACTAACTAAATTAATTTCCCAACTAAATGCAACAATTCCAATTATAAGAATTAATATTTGCGTTATCGCAAGTGTTCCTCTTTTGTTCATCACCATATTTTTTGTTTTATCTTTTAATATAAATTATTCTTGCTTTACCTTCACTAATATTTTTCCCTTCTAATCTAATATATTTGGTTGTATCAACATAATTATCTATTTCAGACCACTGAACTTCCCTTCCAACTTTGTTAGCATCAATAATAAAAACCATATCTCCATCCGGAGTATTATATTGATTTACAATCGGGGTTCCTTGCCAAGAATCATTTCCCCCTTGATTTTCATAAACATTCACTTGAGGTGCTCTCGCTCTCTGTCTCGCCATATCAATCTCTCCGAAAGGAGTGTCTTGATAAATTGCTGTTGCTAATCCTTGGCATCCATTAAATGTTAAAGCACTTGCTCCGAGCAATCCTCCAAGCAATATTTTACTTATTGTTTTTTTCATTTTGTTTGTTTTTTTATTGCACTTTTTTTATTTTGTATATACAATATTAATAAAATTATTATCTAAAGCTATATTTTTCCCTCTCGATAAGTCTTTTAACTCGATTTGAATTTGTATATTATATTTTCCACTTTCATTTAAATCAAATTGAGAATATGGGAAAAAAAAGGATACATCATGATATAATGTATTCTCGAAGTTAGGACGCAATAATTCACTCCTTGCGGATACTTGACCATCAGTAGCAGCGTATCTCCCATCTTTATCTTTTAATTTTTTATTAGAAAAAAATCCAGTTCTTGACATATATGCTGCTATTTGGGTTTCCCATCCTTTGTTATTATATACTGAAAACTCTGCATGAATTCTCATCCCCTTTTCTCCTTCCTCAATTTTATTGTGATCTATCCAAGTATTATGGATTTTTCCATTTGAGGGACCAAGAGATCTGGCAATATTCTCTTCTCTTTGATTTTGTTGTGGTTGTTGATTTTGTTCAGGAACATAGACATTAATTTGATTTGGATTCACTTCTCTTTTTATTGATTCTGTTGCATAAGTATAAACCATTGTTTGTCCTAATCCCTGAAGAAATGCCTGTCCTTGAGGATTTATTGTTTGGCAACCAGTATTTCCAGCAAGCCATATTGAACTTAATCCTAACCCGCCAACAAATAAAGCTTTCTTCCCTTTCTCTTTGATTTTTGTTATTAAATTTCTCATTTTCTTATTTTAATTCAATTCTATCATTTTCTCCATCTTTTGCAAGCGTTTCAACTTTTATTTTTCCAGATTTTTCATTTATTTGGAAAACAACTCTGCCTTCTGCATCTGTGTTTTTTATTAATTCATTAGCATTATTTTGTAATACTGAATTTTCAGCATAAACTCTTACAGGAATATTTGAAGCACGAGACGAACTAATAGGAGTATGTTTTTTTAATGTTTGTCCCTTTCTCTTTTCTTCGGATTTTTCTGTTGAAACAATTTTTTTTGATGATTCATCAATATAATAAAATTCGGGCTTTCCTCCCATTATCCAAGAATTAAATATAGTTTTTTCCGGATTTCCGCTAAGAAGAATTATGCTATCAATTCCTAAAGGAACTCCAAAAAAAATTAAATTTTGTCCAAAATATGCCATTGTCCCAACAGGAATCATACTTCCCTTTGCTCTTTTCTTTACTTCAGCAGTTTCGTAAGTAATAGGGACTATATCATATGTTATGATATTATCCATTCTTGTTTTTTGTTCTGATACTTGAATATCTAATCTTCCTTTAAGATTTGTTAAATTACTAATTAAATACTTTTTGCCGATTTCTTTTCCTTCTGTAACCTCTTGCTTACGAATTGGATTTCCATACAATGTATTCGTTTTTGTTACTGTTTGGCACCCATTCATTCCTAAACTGCATCCAACTAAACCAGCAACCACTCCAACTTG
This sequence comes from Candidatus Pacearchaeota archaeon, assembly GCA_041648455.1. GTDB lineage: Archaea > Nanobdellota > Nanobdellia > Pacearchaeales > GW2011-AR1 > JBAZOZ01. The sequence continues at coordinate 37,558 of JBAZOZ010000005.1, forward strand.
TTTTAATTTTTGTCCTAAGTGTCTCATCATCTTCTAATTCTTTTCTTATATTTAAATGTTATCATTATATAATAACACTACTTTTTCTCCTCTACCTCTTTCTTTGAATAAAATGCCTTTTCATCATTATAACCCTCAACTCCAATATAATTTGTTTTTGCTCCACAATCTCCTAATGCAACACACGCTTTGTTCATTTGTGCTTCCCATCCCGCTACAATGCATTCACACCCAGAAACACAGGTTGGTTTTCCCATTAATCCTTCTTCCCATTGCACAGTGCATTGAACACTTGCCTGCGAACAAACTGAATCCGATTCTGAATTTGCTTCCCAGAAATTAAAGCCAGGAGAATATTTTGGAACACAACTTCCTTTTGAACTTGGACTTAACATAACTTCTTCATTATTTTCTCCAGATATAACTGCTCCAGTTATTGTGCTCGAAGTATTTTTTTGTGTAAAGGCCATTGTTGACGACGCTGTTGATGTGCTTCCACTTGCTCCTGCATTCGGTTGATTCAATTTTACTCCTTTCATCCACTGGCAATCTCTTCTAAATTCATTCTCACAATCTTTCTGATTATCTTGCGAATAACAATCCTGCCATCTGTTAACTCTGCATACTGCCGTCGCAAACTCATTCAATTCTGATTGCGTGCAAACTTCCTGCCTAAAATCTGCACAAGGTTCAATTGTTACTTCACTATTATAACACACGAGTCTAAAATATCTGCTTCCGGGAAGATTTTCTTTCACAGCATCTGTTTTTGCCTCTTCAAAACTAATTATATTGCTTGTTCCATCTGACTGAGCACACCAAGTTTCTCCATGCTGATATTTTTCCCCTTTCCATTCACAGCTCAAATCCTTGCAAATATTTTTTACACCTGATTTTTTACAAGTGCTTCCGCGATAATAATCACAATTTCCACAAACATTTGAATTTGAATTACTTTCTCCATAACCGCAACTTTTTGTCTTGTCATAAATTTTGCTCCAATAATCTGGCTTTGTTGTTTTCCAATTAGAATCGTAAATATTTGCTAAATTTCCGCAGGTGTCTGTAAAATAAACTTCATCTTTTCCGTCGATGCAAATTGTCTTTTCGCTTGGCCCGCAAGTTGTGTTCAAATCAGGTGCAGAGCATAAATACCTTTCATGAAATTCCCCGCTTGAATTTCCCTCGCTTGTTTGGGAACATTCTCTTTTAGTCATAAATTTGCAGGTTCTTTGATAATTTTTTTCAAAAACGCATGCCCCTTTCACGTCAGAAGTTGCAGAAGCAATGCAATTTAACTCGTTTGAAATATCTTTTCTAAAATTAATTTCCAAACCATAAATAGAAGATAATCTGTTGCATCTTACTTGTGTTACAAAAGCAGCCTGATCACCGACGAGACAACAACCCAATTGGCATTGAGGCGAATTTTCTGGTTGTCCTTGTTGCCAAATTCCTCCAGATTCCTGGCAAACTCTTTGCGGAGTATTTTTCATGCAAGTTCCTTCGAGTTTATCATAACAAGTTCCAATTTTGCAATAACTCGTCGACTCGCAAGAAGTCGGCGCCGTTCTTAATCCACCCGAAGTTTCACAATTGTCAAGAGCAGAATTAATGCACCATGCACTTGTTTTTGTTTTCTCGCAACAATAACTCTGTTCAGCAGCCGAAATATTTGAAATTAAAAATACAATTAAAAAAATCATTCCAAGGAATACAACTACTTTTTTGTTAATCATTTTTTTCTTTCACTAAATTTCTTAAATGAATTAATATCGAAACCATTAACCCAAATGCTGCTATTGAAATTTGTGATATGTCGAAACACGTAGTATTTACTACACTCAGGGTTAGATAAATTAATATAATAAAGTTCAACAAATTTCCTATCCATGTTAATAATTCATCCTCCATTAAATAAAATTTTAATTATCCCCCATATTAATAATGCTATTGCTACGATTCCTAATATCCATAAAATCGAATCTAGTATTTGTTTTGTTTTTGATTTCATTTTTCCTTAAACATTAAATCCATATCCTGGAGGCCAAGCAACGCTCCTCGTCGCAAATTGAAATTTATTTCCATCATTTCTGTCTGTCAAGATATAAACTTTTGTTCCGTCGGTTTGTTTGTATTTTTCAACCTTCAAATCATGATAAAAATCCATGTAAATTGTTGTCTCAGCGTCGCCATAAGTTGCCTCTGAATTTAAAACGCTCGAAGCAATGCTTGTTAGCTCATAAAGATTATTATTAAACACAACACTTAATTTCTTTTTATCTCCTCCGAAACTTTGAACATCTTCTCCTTTTCTTAATGTAATTTGCTGGTCAAGATTAACAACAACTCTTTTAGGAAGCAATTCAACACCGAAATCTCCTTCGGATATGGAAACAGAATATCCTTTTCTTTCATAATTAGTTTTCAACTTTCCAACACATTCATTAACTTTATCTTTAATTCCTTTTTTAATTTCAGTTTCAACAGAACTTTTTAATAATGGTTTTTGCATAACGCAAGTTTTATAATAATCTTCGGTATAGCACAGATATTCAATTTTGTCTCTCTTATATAGGAAATAATTCTCTGGATTCAAACTTCCACCTTGAGAAGAAACAGTTAAAACATTTTCGTTAAAATTATCTTCAATGCACGTCGCTAGATATTCTTGCGGGCTTCCGACTCCAAAACCAAAAGCCACACTTATCTTTGGATAAAAAATATAAATTAAAACTGCAAAACCAACAATTAACAACGCAATTATTATGAAAATAGTAACCTGTCCTTTTTTATCTTTCATCTCTTTTCTCCTATTTATTCTACGATATTCCCTTTTATAAATTTAATTTTATTCAACTGAACATAGTTGGCATAATTTTAATTGCACACATAGGATTTATATTATTCCATTTATCTTCGCATTTAATATAATAGGTTTTTCCAAGTTTCCATTCTGCCGTATGAATTTTTGACAAGCCCGTAGTCATCGAAGTCGCATTCGCAATATTAAAATTGCATCTTTCAAAATCATAATAGCATTTTCCTTCTTCATTTGTAATAATAGTTAACTGCCCTCCTGAATTATATGCGCGAACAACAACCGGTGGGGAAGAATCAATATTGACACTGAAATTTGTATTGTCAAATGCTTCGTTTCCAGCATCGTCTTTACACATTATCTTTATTTTATAGTCTCCCGACATTATTGTGCTGAATGTTTGCTCGTGCGAATTCGAATTACTATCAAAGAAAGTAATTATAGTTCCTTCGTCGGAGAAACTATAAGAACATACAGAAACGCCGTTGTTTATTCCTCCAGAAGTTTCAACTTTCAAATCAACAGACACTGGCTCAAATCCCCCGAAAATTGCTCCGCGAGGAGAAATTGAATCAATTTTTAATTGAGTTCTCGATGAGTAAAGCGTATAAATGAAACTATTTGTGTTTACATTTCTGTTTGATTCATTTTGTGTTCCTATCAGCCATGGCTGGTCTTTGCATTTTATATAAACTTTATTTTCATCTTGGTTTAATCCTGTTAAATTTGCAAAACAAGGCCACCCGAGAATTCCTACATCTTCCAAACTAGTCATGCAATTCATATTGTTTGTCATATCAGAATAATTTTTATCTTCGTAATCAAATTTACATTCTGCTGGTTCATTGACATAAACTATGAAAGGAATTTCAGTTGTTCCATATCTCAATATTGCTTTGTTAACTGGTGTGGTTGCTTGAATAACTGGTTGAGTAAGGTCTGGTCCTGATTTAACGCAAAATTTTATCAAAAATTCTTTTTTATTATAATTTCCAAAACCATCCTGACATCTTACATACATTATTGGATTTGCAAATTGTTCTCTTACATCTCCAGAAATAGAAATATTATATTCTGCTTCCAAAGAACTTAGACTCGGTGTCATAAAAGCATTCGTGTGATTTTTTGTATATGAATTCTCCTCGGCAAAAGATTCTCCCATATTTTCATAATTGTTAGTTTTCTTATAATCCCATTTACACTGTGCATATTCATTTGTTTTAAGAGAGAAAGGAACTGTTGTAAATTCTGGTACACATTCGCCGTTTTCTTGTGTTACTTCAAATTCATCATTAGATTTTTCTATGAACTTGTATCCATCAATTATTTCTCCAATTGAGATTATCGGAGGAGTTCCGTCGTTTTTATCAGCGACGCAAATCGGATTTGTTGTATCTTTATTTTCTAATTTGCATGCTTGCCCCAGCGACGAGCATCTATATTCAGAACAAGGTTTTAAAGGATTTTCATTGCATTTTTCACAATTTGCTGCTCCTGTTGGAGCTTCCCACGGCAAACATTTGAATTGCACAACAACTTTTTTTGTTTTTCCAATTCCAAGAATTGCAACTGCAATCATTAAAACCAATCCAACAATTATTAAAATCCATCCAACAGGATTCCAAAAATTTGCTAATCCAAAATACATAACACCCACAACCATTCCTACCCCTGCACCGACAATTGCTCCACCTAAAGTCATTAACATTGCTCCCTGTCCGCTTAATCCCATCCATTTTGCAATCATTCCTCCGACGAGAGCTCCAATTCCTGCTCCAATTGCAGCAGCAGAAAACCCTGCACCTACGCCAGCAAGAGTTGAACCCGCAGCGCCAGGCGCTATAGTAGCTCCGCCAGTACTCAAACTCACAAATGCACTAATGGCATTAATATTTAATCCACCTGCTAATTGTATAGCTGCTGTTGCTGTTAATATCGTTCCGGTAGAGCCCACAATAGTTCCCATAAGACTAATCATTTGTCCGGCACCCGAATAATCACTTGCTCCAGTATTTCCACTGCTAAATCCTAATCTTTTCATAGTATATTCTAAAGAATCAGGCTCTGCTTTTTGTCCGTCTACGGGCTTTGCATATTTTATATAATCTTTCCATGAAACTGGTTCTGCTTTTTTACCGTCAGGAGCAGAGCCTTTCATTTTAATTTTTGAATTATCTGTTCCATCTCCTACAAAATTTACATAATTACCGCAGTCACCCATAGCAATACATAAATTATTCATTTCTTCTGCAAATTTTTTTGTTAAGCATTCACAATTCGAAACACAAACCCATTTTGCCCCTGGTGCCGGGAATGTTGCTTTTTTTTCATAAAGAACGGTGCATTCTTGAGTAGCCATAGAACATAATTGTTTTGCTGCCTCATTTCCTCTCTGATTATCTTCTGACAAATCAAATCCGGCAGGATATTTTGCAGTGCATACAGAAAATTTAAATGTTGAACTAACATCAACTTTTGTTAGTTGGCATTGTGGGTTCTCTTTGCAATTTTTTTCTGTTTTTTTCGGATCTTTATTATTTGCATTCACACATTCCAAAGCACGATTAATAACACAGGTGGCAGTGGAAATTTTTTCATTGTTTCCTAAATCCGTATCTGCTTGCACGCAAATTTGCCCCCTATAATCCGCGCACGGCTCAACTTTTACTTCCCCGTCGATGCACATTCTTTTCCAGTGCCTGCTTCCGACAGTATCTTTCCCTTCGCCAATAAAAGAATCATAAACACACCAACTTTCACCATTTTTTCTTTCTTTATTTCCTGTTTCTGTAGATGCAAGGCAATTCAAATTTATACATCTCGCATTTCCATTATTAGATGCGCATTTGCTTCCTAAAAAATAATTACAATTCCCGCAAGAATTTGAGTTTATATTCGATGAATTTGGATTGCAGGATTCGTTTTTGCTTAATAAGTTTCCATTACTCCAGCTTGCGTCTTTATCAGAAGAATAAATATTTTCTCTATTTCCGCACGAATCAAACCAATAAACTCCATCTTTTCCTTCGGTGCATCTGAAAGATTTTTGTTTCGTGCAGTTTGTTTCCAACGACGGAGCAGAACATAATTTATCTTCATAAAAATTTCCCCCTTTTGTTTTGCAGTCAATTTCAACTTTAATACTGCACGCGCTGTTAATAATACAGGCACCGGTTTTTTGAGTTTCTTTTAATATCAGGCATTCCAATTCTGTTTGATAATCTCTGAAATCTTTTTGGAAGCCATTTACCGATGATAAAAACCCGCATCTTTTTTCTGTAACGAATTCAACATCACTTCCAAGCACACAACAACCTTTCTGGCATTCATCAATTAAACAAGCTTCGTTATCAAACCAATTTCCTCGATTAATTTCACATTTTGCCTTCGGTGATTTTGTTGTGCACAGCCCTTGTTCGTTATCAAAACAACATCCTATTTTGCATTCAGTAACTTCTTCACATTTTGTTGGAAGATAAGTCCCGTCGCAGACATCACTTGCTATTGTTGATGCTACATCTTGACAAATTGCGCCGTTCTTTGCTTTAAGACAGCAGTTCCAATTAATATCTTCTATTGTTCTTCCAGCTACAGCATAAGTTGTTGCATTATATTCTTCAGTAAGTTGGTTGGTTTGTTCTCCGACGGCAGAAACAATTCCTATTTGCTTTATTGAAAAAACTCCGATTAATAAATTAATTCCCAAACCAACTAAATCTTCTTTTTCTTTGTTTTCCGATAATGCTTTCTCGATTTCTTTATCAGTTTGATGGATTAAATAACTCTCCGCACTAGTCATATTAACCAATATAAAAATTTGAAATAATACAATTAAAATCATACTCACACTTTTTTTCACATTTTCTTTTTTCATTTTCAATTAAAATCCCGGAGGAATTACGCAACTCCTTACAGCAAATTTAAATTTCTCTTTTGTTTTTCTGTCTTCAATAGTATAAATTGTGTCTCCCTCTCCTGTCCTGAATTTATCAATATTAAATTGCGGATAAAGTAGCATATATCCTAATTGCTCAAAATTGCAAAATCTTGCTTCCTGGCTTGTAATTTCCTGCACAACAACAGCCAATTCATAAATCCTCGACGGGAATATAATTACAAAATCCTTTTGGCTTGAAGTTTGTTCATTCCTCGTCGTTGTTATTTCTGCATCGATATCAACAATAACTTTTTCAGGAACTAATTGAACGCTGAAATCTCTATAATTTGCATCAACATTGTAGCCAGTTTTTTCTAAACTTGTTTTAAATTGATCAAAACAATTCCTGACTTTTGCATCTATATTATTTTTTATTTCTTCCTTAATATGCTGAATTAGCATTGGCTCTTGATTTATACAAGATAGATAATAATTCTGATTGTAACATAAATAAGAAATTTTTTCTCCGTCTAATTCTCTGTATAAAATCGGATTAATATAACCGCCTTGTTTTGAAATTAAATCTGTTGTTTCTAATATTTTATCTTCCAAACAATCCTGAAATGCTATTCTTGGATTTTTTTCTTCAGTTCCGCCAATTCCAGGAATTAATCCGGATCTAAATAGAAAAAATAAAGCAATCACAGCAACGATGATTATTGCAATAATAACAAAGATTGTTATCTGTGCTTTATTTTTTATCTTCTTCATTTTAACATCCATAAATTTACACCTTTCTTTTTAATTCTATCAATCTTCCTTTCAAAAGCTAATTCTAATAAATATTTATCAGCAGTATTCCAAGAAATACTAAGGTAGTTTGCTAATTCAGAGGAAGTTATCACTTTATTTTTCTTTAAGAATTCTAAAATTTCCTTGTTTTTATTATGTAATTTCATATTATATCACATATTTATATTAATATTAAATTTAGAATGAATAAGCATATATAAACTTTTTGAATCAAAACAGAAAAATTTTAATACAATTAATAATTGACAAATTTATGAGAAAATCTAAACTAGTTCAAGCAATCACGTTCAGCACTTTGCTTATAGTCAAGGACGCTTATAATTCTCTAGTTGCGCTTGACTATTGAGGGAAAGATATACTATTTTGGAAAATTATTTATGTCTTTCACTATAGTTTATCTTCCGCATGCGCAATAAATCCTCCAAGACAATATTCTCATGATTATCAGCCAAGAATTGAAAAACAAATTCAAGACAAGGAATCTCAAGAAAAAGAAAAATCCAAGACTCGCAAATTCCTGGAAGGAACTGCTTATTTAACTCTTCAAGGATTATCAATAGCACAATATTTTATTTTTTAAATATTCTACTCAGACCAATATTTCTTTCGATAATTTATTACTTAAATCGCTAATCTTCGGTTTCCACTCTCGGGGCAAGAATAAAACTTAATTCCATATTTCCTGGCTTAATATCAACTCTCAATGGATGGTCGCTTGCAAATTGCAGAATTGTTTTTTCAGAAAGTTTTGAACCTTTGAGAAATTTTTGCAAATATTCCAAAGAATATCTTGCTTTGCAGTTTTCTGCTTGAATATTTGCCTCGTCACCAGAAAATTCCGACCTTGCAGAATTCAAACCGCGAGCATAAATTACAAATTTTCCGTCGTCAACAATAAAAGAGCAGGCATCAGAAACAACAGCGCAATCTTCAACTGAAGCAATCAAATCAACAGAATTCAACTCAACTCTTGCGGCGAATTCTAATGAAGGCAGTTCTTTTTCCTCGGATTCAACTTCTATTAAATTTAATGTAAAATTTCTTTCTATTCTATCATGAATAACAATGCTGAGTAAATTTTCCTTTCTTTCTAAAACAAGAGAACTTCCGCTGCCGCATCTTTTTAAAATCTGTTTTAAATTATCTAAATTAACTCCTAAAACACCTTCGCTAACGCCAATATTGAACTCAGAGAACGCACTTTTTGGGAGTTTAAAATTTACCATTGCAACATTCGCAGGATCAATCGCCGTTATTGAAAGCCCAAATTCATTAATTTTTATCCTGACTTCAGTTACGAGTTCAGAAATTATCTCAACAGCTTTTGTTAACAAAATAGGGTTATTTAATCTTACCAACATAATCTAAGAATAATCTGTTTGTTTTTAAGTATTATTGTCTTGAGTTCATAGAATTTTAATTTGTAAAAATAATATTTATTGTTACTTCTCTTATGAAGTAACAGAATAGAAAAGTTTATAAATATCCTTTTTCTATGAAAATTAAGATGACAAATAAATCATTAAATTTAGACTGGCAGATTCCAAAAGTTTTAGTAGCACCAATTAGAGGAGCAAGTGCTAAAGAACTTTACGATAAAGTTCCAGAACATTTGAGAGTTGGAATTAAATACAACGCTAACGAAAAAGAAATTCTGGGTTCAACTCCTTTTGTTGTTGCTGGATTAAATGATGTTCTTGAGAATTATGGAATGAGAACTTGTAATTTAAGAGATTTAAGTTTGCCAGAAGTTATGACTTTTGCAAAAAATAAACACTATGTTGATTCAAGAACTTTAATTGCAAGATCTAAAACAGATTCTAATTATAATAAAAATAATTCTTTACTAAAAACACTTTATGAATTGGCTGAAGAAGAATCAGGAAGCATTAAAGGTCCATTTATGGTAGAGGGTTTTACTTTTGTTTTAAACTCAGATGATGAAACTGGATATGGATTAACATTAGCTAAGAAACCAGATTTTAAAGTTATTCAAGATGAAAGACTTGAAGGAAGATACAATGGAAAAACTTTTTCAGATGTTGATGAATTAGGATTGCCTTTATTTAATCAAAATGGAAATAGAACATGGTATGCAAGAGATAATGGTTTGTCGAGGGTTTATCTTGTCAGGATTCTTGACTTGTACTCGGGCGGCAGGGGCTTGGTTGGTTCCTACGATGTTGGTAGGGTGGTTGTTGTAAGTGCCGAAGGCACTTCGCCGAAAAATTTGGTTCAAAATAAACTAAAGAAATTACAAAAGCAAAGAGATTTACAATTAGCAGAGATAAATGAAAGATATCAAAGAGCAGAAGCTATTTTGAAAGAATAAATTTATAACTAACTTTTTCTTTTTACTATTCCTAGCCGCATTTGAAAAAATGTTGCTGGGCCACACGCCAAATTATTAGCACGTCATTTAAATTTATTTTAAGTCATGAAATACAGAAGTTTCTTGCGAGAAACTTCAGTGACAGAAGAAGATTTTCTTCTGGAATCCAAGAAAATTCTTACTAAATTTTCAGGGCATTCAGAAATATTTTTGTTTCTGACTGGATAATGTGGCTAGAATCATTGTCGAGGGTTTATCTTAACAGGAATCTTGACTTGAACTCGAACAACAGGAACTTGGTTAATTCCAACGATAATGGTAGAATGGTTCAGCTGGCTAGGTTTTTTAAAATGGATGAAGAAAATATCTATGAAGAAATTATCTCATTAAAAAATTTAATTCTTGCCTGGAAAAAAGCAAGAAAAGGAAAAACAAAAAAGTATTATGTTAAATATTTTGAAGAAAATATTGCTTACAATTTAAAACTTCTTCACAACGAATTAAAATCTCAAACTTACAAACCAAAGCCATTGGTAACATTTATTTTGCGAGACCCAAAAACCCGCAAAATATCCAAATCTGATTTCAGAGATAGAATTGTTCATCATGCCATTGTAAATATTTTAGAGCCAATTTTTGATAAGACTTTTATTTATGATTCTTGTGCAAATAGAAAAGGCAAGGGAAATTTATTTGCAATAAAGAGATTCGAGAAGTTTCAGAGAAGAGTTACTAATAATCTTCATTCAAAAGCATTTTGTTTCAAGGCAGATATTAAACATTACTTTCAAGAAGTTAATCACGAGATTTTAATAAAAATAATTTCAAGGAAAGTAAAAGATGAAAAAATTATTTGGTTGATAACTCTAATTTTAAAAAATTTTGAAAGTAATAATAAAGGTATGCCCCTCGGAAATTTAACTTCACAATTTTTTGCTAATATCTATCTTAATGAATTGGATTATTTTGTAAAACATCAATTAAAAGCAAAATACTATATTCGTTATGTCGATGATTTTATTTTGTTAAATTCTTCTCGAAAAGAACTGCTAAGCTGGGGGGGGGGGTGATAAATATTTTTCTTATTGAAAATTTAAGGATAGAATTGCATCCAGAAAAATCAAAAATAATTTCTCTTTCAAGGGGGATTGATTTTGTTGGCTTTAGAACTTTTTATTATTTTAAGTTGTTAAGGAAAAGAAATGTAAATAATATGAAACGAAAAATTTTATTATTTACTGAAGGAAAAATCTCTTACGAAAAATTCTTTGATATTTTTCAGGGATGGAATGCTTATGCAAAATGGGGAAATAGTTATAATAAAATAAGAGATATGTTCAATTTTCTAAATATTAACTATTCATAATAAACCCTATAAACTCCCCCCCCATTTATCTAAATATGCCAAATGAGGAATTCCCAAAAAAAGAATTGTCTATTAAAGAAAATAGAATAAGGCAAATCACGCACTTATACTATTCTCGTCCAGACATCCAAAAAGCAATTTACGATTTTTCAAAAAACAGGGAAATTTCTCCTCGTTATTTTGAAGGTTTTGGAAAACGGCCGGATTCTCTGCAATATCCTACAGATATTTTTCAGATGGCTAAAAAAGGAGCGACTTCTTTTCATTGTAGCGAAGAACTTTGGCAGGATCCATTAGCCGTGTCAACAAGTTTGAATGAAAAACAACTTAGTGAATTAAGAATCGGCTGGGATTTGCTTATAGACATTGACAGCAAATATTTAGATTACAGCAAGATTTCTGCACAAATTATAATTGAAATATTAAAATTTCACGGAATAAAAAATATTGGAATAAAATTTTCGGGAAGCAAAGGATTTCATATTTTAATTCCATGGAAAGCTTTTCCTAAAGAAATAAATGGAGTTAAAACTTCCGACATGTTCCCAAAATATCCGCGTATAATCACACAATATTTAACTGAGAAAACCAAACAAAGATTAATAGAGAAGATTTCCGATATAGAAAGACCAAGCAAATACGTAAAAGATTTTACAGTCTCCGAAAAAGTTATGCCGGACATAATTCTCGTTTCTCCCCGTCATTTATTTAGAATGCCTTATTCTTTGCACGAAAAGACGGCATTGGCAAGCGCGGTTCTTTCTTTAGAAGAAATTCAAAATTTTCAGCCAAAAGATGCAGACCCGATGAAATTAAAAGTAAAGAATTTCATGCCGGATTCAAAAGAAGGCGAGGCAAAGGAACTTTTAGTCCAGGCTCTTGATTGGAATAAACAGCAAAATCCAGATGAGCAAACCGAAAAAAGAGAATTCACTTTCAAGCCGGTTAAATTGGAAAATCTTTCTGAAGAATATTTTCCTCCAACAATTAAAAAAATTCTTGAGGGAATTTCCGACGGAAAAAAAAGAGCGTTATTTATCTTGTTAAATTTCTTTAGAAGTATAGGGATGGAAAAAGATGAGCTTGAAAAAAGAATAAGTGAATGGAACGAAAAAAATGAAGTTTCATTAAAACAAGGTTATGTAAAAAGCCAGTTAATCTGGAGTTATAGAAATAAAGTTGTTCCCCCGCCAAACTTTGACAAGGATTATTACAAGGGAATAGGAATTATACCAACTCCAGAAGAATTAAGATACAAAAATCCGTCGAATTATACAATAAAAAAATATTTGTCAAAAAATAAAAAATAAATTTAGCGAAGAATTTATAAGTTTGTTCTTCTTATTTACACGATGGAAGAAAAAGAATGGTTAATGCTGGCAGAAGCGGATTTTAAAACTGCTACAAATAGTTTAGCAAGTAAAGATTATTATGCCTCTGCTTTTTGGTGTCAGCAGTCTGCAGAAAAAGCTCCGAAAGCAGTTCATATATTTAATTCAAATGAGTTGGTTAAAATTCACGATCTTTCTACGCTTGGGAGATTAGTCAATCTTCCGGAAGAACTTCTAAAAAAAGCTGCGTTGCTAACACCCTTTTATACTTCTTCAAGATATCCTCTTGCGGGAATAAATATAATTTCGGATAAAGAAAGTACGGAAAAAGCCGTCTCTTATGCTGGAGAAATTTTAAAATGGTGCAGAAAAAAGATGCAAATTTAGAGATATTAAAAAGATTTAAGAAAAGG